>NZ_CP065958.1:6341898-6650277 GCF_041270065.1 Streptomyces fradiae
GCGCTTCCACGCCCTGGACCTCGACGACTTCGTGCTCGGCCCGCTGCCGAACCACATCTTCACCCGCGACACCTCGGCCTGGATCTACGACGGGGTGTCGATCAACGCGATGCGCTGGCCGGCCCGGCAGCGCGAGACGGTGCACTTCGAGGCGATCTACAAGCACCATCCGCTGTTCACCGGCCCGGAGGCGGGGCCGTTCCACCACTGGTCGGAGGGGCAGGCGGACTATCCGTCGACGATCGAGGGCGGCGACGTCCTGGTCATCGGCAACGGCGCCGTGCTCATCGGCATGAGCGAGCGCACCACCCCGCAGGCCGTGGAGATGCTGGCCCGCGGGATGTTCGCGGCGGGCTCGGCGCGCGCCATCATCGCCCTCGACATGCCGAAGCGCCGGGCCTTCATGCACCTGGACACGGTGATGACGATGGTGGACGCCGACACCTTCACCCAGTACGCGGGCCTCGGCATGCTCCGCTCGTACACCATCGAGCCCGGCGACGAGGGTCAGTCCCTGCGGGTCACCGACCACCCGCCGGAGCAGATGCACAGCGCCATCGCGGCGGCGCTCGGCCTGCAGGACATCCGGGTGCTCACCGCGACCCAGGACGTGCACGCGGCGGAGCGCGAGCAGTGGGACGACGGGTGCAACGTGCTCGCCGTGGAGCCGGGCGTGGTCGTGGCGTACGAGCGCAACGTCACCACCAACACGCATCTGCGCAAGCAGGGCATCGAGGTGATCGAGATCCCGGGCAGCGAGCTCGGCCGGGGGAGGGGCGGCCCGCGCTGCATGAGCTGCCCGGTGGAGCGGGACGCGGTCTAGCGGGACAGACCAGCCGGGACAGGGGCTGTATAAGAATGCTGAATTACGTATACACTTCCAGAGTCCTCGTCCCTCGACGTCCCCGACCGTAACCCAGGAGCGCCCCATGGCCACCGACCTCATCGGCCGCCACTTCCTCAAGGAGCTGGACTTCACCGCCGAGGAGTTCCGCGGCCTGGTGGCGCTCGCCGCCGAGCTCAAGGCGGCCAAGAAGGCGGGCGCCGAGGTGCAGCGGCTGCGCGGCCGGAACGTCGCCCTGATCTTCGAGAAGACCTCCACCCGCACCCGCTGCGCCTTCGAGGTCGCCGCCGCCGATCAGGGCGCCGCCACCACCTACCTCGACCCGTCCGGCTCGCAGATCGGGCACAAGGAGTCCATGAAGGACACCGCCCGGGTGCTCGGCCGGATGTTCGACGGCATCGAGTACCGGGGCGACAGCCAGACCGCCGTCGAGGAGCTCGCCGCGTACGCCGGCGTCCCGGTCTTCAACGGGCTCACCGACGACTGGCACCCCACCCAGATGCTCGCGGACGTCCTCACCATGACCGAGCACTGCGCCAAGCCGCTCGACGCCATGACCTTCGCCTACCTCGGCGACGCCCGCTTCAACATGGGCAACTCCTATCTGGTCACCGGCGCCCTGCTCGGCATGGACGTCCGGCTCGTCGCGCCCAAGGAGTATTGGCCGGCCGAGTCCTTCGTCGCCGAGGCGCACCGCCTCGCGGAGACCAGCGGCGCGAAGATCACCCTCACCGAGGACGTCACGGAGGGCGTGCGCGGCGCCGACTTCGTCGCCACCGACGTGTGGGTCTCGATGGGGGAGCCCAAGGAGGTCTGGGACGAGCGGATCGCCGCCCTCGGCCCGTACGCCGTGACCATGGACGTGCTGCGCGCCACCGGCAACCCGGACGTCAAGTTCCTGCACTGCCTGCCGGCCTTCCACGACCTCGGCACCGCCGTCGGCCGGGACATCCACGCCCGCCACGGACTGACCGAACTGGAGGTCTCCGACGAGGTCTTCGAGTCGGCGCACTCGGTCGTCTTCGACGAGGCGGAGAACCGGATGCACACCATCAAGGCCGTCATGGTGGCGACCATGGGCGACCCCGTCGCCTAGGGCCTGTCCGGCGGATCAGGGGCGGACAGGCCCTAGGGCTCGCCGACCCGCGTGGCTCCGGCCGTCGCCACGGCGCCGATCGCCCGCTTGAAGTCCGGGCAGTCGACGATCGGTTCGTGCGTGCAGCCGGCCGCGTGCCGCAGGCTGTCCCGCAGCCGCGTCAGGCGGCCGATCTGTTCGTCCAGGTCCTCGGCCCTCGCGGCCATCCGCTCCCGCAGGTCCCCGTCCGACGGCCGCGCCGCCAGGAAGCGGCCGATCTCGGCGACCGACAGCCCGGCGCTGCGCGCGCACGTGATGAGGCCGAGGCGCTCCAGGACCTCCGGCCGGTACGTGCGCCGCAGGCCGTTGCGGCCCGCGGGGGTGATGAGCCCCTTCTTCTCGTAGAAGCGCAGCGCCGAGGCCGCGAGCCCGGAGCGCCGGGCGACCTCGGCGATGTCGAGCAGCGGATGCGGATCGTCCTGCACGACTGCCTCCCGGGGCCGGTCTCCGACCGGCCTTGACTTGAAGCGCGGTTCAAGACGCAGCCTAGTCGGCATGAAGATCCATCACCTGAACTGCGGGTCGGTCCGCACGATCGACGCCACCTACGACGGCCCCGCTCCCGCGCCCGCCGTCAACCACTGCCTGCTCGTGGAGACCGACCGCGACGGGCTGGTCCTGGTCGAGACCGGTCTCGGGCTCGGCGACGTCCGCGACCCCGGGGGCACGCTCGGGGCCGACTGGGTCGAGCTGGCCGCGCCGGTGCTCGACGAGGCGGAGACCGCGATCCGTCAGGTCGCCCGTCTCGGGTACGACCCCGCTGACGTGCGCCACATCCTGGTGACCCACCTGGACGTGGACCACTGCGGCGGCCTGCCCGACTTCCCCGGCGCCCGGGTCCACGTACTGGCCGACGAGCTTGCCGCCGCCCGCGCCGAGGGCCCGAGCCGCCGCTACCGCCCGTGCCACTGGGCCCACGAGCCCCACTGGGTCACGTACGACACCGACGCCGCCACCCTTGCCGACGTCGCCGAGGACTGGTTCGGCTTCGCCTCGCTCCCGCCGCGCGGCCTGCCGCCCGAGTTCCGGCTGGTCCCGCTCGGCGGCCACACCGCCGGCCACACCGGGATCGCCGTGCACCGGGGCGACCGCTGGCTGCTGCACTGCGGCGACGCGTACTACTACCACCGCGAGATGGGGGAGACGAAGGAACCCCACCCGCTCCTCGACGTCGTCCAGACGAGCTCCGAGGTCCACCGGGACCTGCGGCTCGGCACCCAGGCCCGGCTGCGTGAGCTGGTCCGCGCACACGCGGACGAGGTCGAGGTCTTCTCGGCGCACGACCCCTGGGAGTTCGCCCACTTCGGTCCGACCGCCGGCCCGACCGTCAGCCCGACGGCCGGCGCTGCGCCGGCACCGCCGGGAGCGTGAACCAGACCGCCTTGCCGTGCGGGGTGGGGCGGTGTCCGCAGGCGATGCTCAGCGCGCGGATCAGCAGCAGCCCGCGGCCGTGCTCCTGCCAGGGGTCGACCGGCATGGCCGGATCGGGGCAGATCAGGTCGCCGGGCGTGGCAGGGCCGCCGTCGTGGACCTCGATCTGGCAGCCGCCGCCGGGGGCCGGAAGCAGCTCGACGACCAGCTCGATCGGCTCGTCGCCGGGGGTGTGCTCGACGGCGTTGGCGACGAGTTCGGCGGTCAGCAGCTCGGCCGTGTCGCTGTCGGCGGCGGCCTGTGCGGGGCCTTCGATGGCGGTGAGGGCGGTACGGACGAGGGCGCGGGCGATCGGTACGGCGGCCGTGGTGTGCGGCAGCCGCACCCGCCAGGAGAGTTCGGACACTTCGGACACGGTGGGGGTTCCGTTCGGGCGGTTCGTGGGGGTGGACGGGCGTGGGGGTGGGGGGGCGACGTCCTGGTTTCAACCTTACGGAGTCAAAAATCTGGATACAGAGGCGGTCGCCCGCTTTGGTGTGGACCAGCGTCCGGGACGTTCGGCAGGGTCAAGGGGCGCGCCGAGAGTCGATCGGCACGTGCTATCGCGTACTCGTGACGACAGTCACACATGAGTGATACCCTCCTGGAGGTGATGCCGTACCGGTACGTGCACACAACAGGGAGGTCCTCCCGAATGAGCCCCTTCACCGGCTCCGCGACCCGGACCGAACGCTGGCGGCACCTGCGCCTGACCGTCGACGACGGGGTCGCCACGATCACCCTCGCCCGCCCCGAGAAGCTGAACGCGCTCACCTTCGGCGCCTACGCCGATCTGCGCGACCTGCTCGCCGAACTCTCCCGGGAGCGCGCCGTCCGCGCCCTCGTCCTCGGCGGCGAGGGGCGCGGCTTCTGCTCCGGCGGCGACGTCGACGAGATCATCGGCGCCACCCTCTCCATGGACACCGCCCAGCTCCTCGACTTCAACCGGATGACCGGGCAGACCGTCCGCGCGCTGCGCGAGTGCCCCTTCCCGGTCATCGCCGCCGTCCACGGCGTCGCCGCCGGCGCCGGGGCCGTGCTCGCCCTCGCCGCCGACTTCCGGGTCGCCGACCCCACCGCCCGCTTCGCCTTCCTCTTCACCCGGGTCGGCCTCTCCGGCGGCGACATGGGCGCCGCCTATCTCCTTCCCCGGGTCGTCGGCCTCGGCCACGCCACCCGCCTCCTCATGCTCGGCGACCCCGTCGGCGCCGCCGAGGCCGAACGCATCGGCCTGATCAGCGAACTCACCGAGGAGGGCGCCGCCGACCAGCGCGCCGCGCTGCTCGCCCGCCGCCTCGCCGAGGGGCCCGCCCTCGCCCACGCCCAGACCAAGGCCCTGCTCACCGCCGAGCTCGACATGCCGCTCGCCGCCTCCGTCGAGATGGACGCCGCCACCCAGGCGCTGCTCATGCACGGCGAGGACTACGCCGAGTTCCATGCCGCCTTCACCGAGAAACGCCCCGCGAAGTGGCGGGGACGGTGACCCCCGTGCCGTCCCCCCGGCCCCTCCGCGTCGCCGTCATCGGCGGCGGCCCCGGCGGCCTCTACACTGCCGCGCTGCTCAAGCGCGGCGACCCGGCCCGCGAGGTCACCGTCTGGGAGCGCAACGCCCCCGACGACACCTTCGGCTTCGGCGTCGTCCTCTCCGACGAGACCCTCGGCGGCATCGAGGACGCCGACCCGGCCGTCCACGACCGGCTCCGCCGTGAACTCGTCCACTGGGACGACGTCCATGTCGTCCACCGCGGCCGGCTGCTCACCTCCACCGGCCACGGCTTCGCCGCCCTCGGCCGCCGCCGTCTCCTGGAGCTGCTCCACGCCCGCTGCGCCGAGCTCGGCGTACGGCTCCGCTTCCGCACCGAGGCCCCGCCCGCGGCCGAACTCGCCGCCTCGTACGACCTGGTCGTCGCCGCCGACGGCGTGCACAGCCGCACCCGCGAGGCGCACGCGGACGTCTTCCGGCCCACCCTCACCACCCACCGCTGCCGCTACATCTGGCTCGCCGCCGACTTCGCCCTCGACGCCTTCCGCTTCGAGATCGCCGAGACCGAGCACGGCGTGATGCAGCTCCACGCCTACCCGTACTCCGCCGACTCCTCCACCGTCATCGTCGAGATGCGCGAGGAGGTCTGGCGGGCCGCCGGCTTCGACGAGATCGAGGAGTCCGAGGGGGAGGGCGAGGCAGGAGCCGAGTCCGCCGCCCGCTGCGCCAAGATCTTCGCCGAGGCCCTGCACGGACGCGCGCTGCGCTCCAACAAGTCCGCCTGGACCGCCTTCCGCACCGTCGTCAACGCCCGCTGGTCGCACGGCAACACGGTCCTCCTCGGCGACGCCGCCCACACCGCGCACTTCTCCATCGGCTCCGGCACCAAGCTCGCCGTCGAGGACGCCGTCGCCCTCGCCGCCGCCGTCGACCGGCATCCCGACCTCACGGACGCGCTGGCGGCGTACGAGGCCGAGCGCCGCCCGGTCGTCGAGTCCACCCAGCGGGCCGCCGCCGCGAGCCTGCGCTGGTTCGAGGAGATCGCCGGCCAACTCGACCGGCCGCCCCGCCAGTTCGCGTTCAACCTGCTCACCCGCAGCCGCCGGGTCACCCACGACAACCTGCGGCTGCGCGACCCCGCCTTCACCGCCGCCGTCGAGACCGAGTTCGGCTGCCCGCCCGGCACCCCGCCCATGTTCACCCCCTTCCGGCTCGGCGGCCTCACCCTGCGCAACCGGGTCGTCGTCTCGCCCATGGACCTGTACGTCGCCGAGGACGGCGTTCCCGGCGACTTCCACCTCGTCCACCTCGGCGCCCGTGCCCTCGGCGGCGCCGGCCTGGTCATGACCGAGATGGTCTGCGTGAGCGAGCGGGGCCGGATCACCCCCGGCTGCACCGGCCTGTGGACCGACGAGCAGGCCGGCGCCTGGGCCCGGATCACCGCCTTCGTGCACGCGCAGGCCCCCGGTACCGCGATCGGCGTCCAACTCGGCCACTCCGGTCGCAAGGGCTCCACCCGCCGCATGTGGGAGGGCATCGACCAGCCCCTGCCGGACGGCAACTGGCCCCTGGTCGCCGCCTCCCCGCTCCCGTACCGCCCCGGCGTCAACCAGACCCCGCAGACCCTCGACCGGGCCGGACTCACCGCCGTGCGCGAGGAGTTCACCGCCGCCGCCCGGCGGGCCGCCCGGGCCGGCTTCGACCTGCTCGAACTGCACTGCGCCCACGGCTATCTGCTCTCCGGCTTCCTCTCCCCGCTCACCAACCACCGCACCGACGCCTACGGCGGCGACCTCGCCGGCCGGCTGCGTTTCCCCCTGGAGGTCTTCGACGCGGTACGGGAGGTGTGGCCGGCCGACCGGCCGCTCACCGTCCGGATCTCCGCCACCGACTGGGCCGAGGGCGGCACCACCGCCGAGGACGCCGTCGAGATCGCCCGCGCCTTCGCCGCGCACGGCGCCGCCGCCCTGGACGTCTCCACCGGACAGGTGGTCCCCGAGGAGCGCCCCGAGTTCGGGCGCTCGTACCAGACCCCGTACGCCGACCGGATCCGCAGCGCCCTCGGAGTCCCGGTGATCGCGGTCGGCGCGATCTCCTCCTGGGACGACGTGAACTCCCTCCTCCTGGCCGGCCGCGCCGACCTCTGCGCCCTCGCCCGCCCCCACCTCTACGACCCGCACTGGACCCTGCACGCCGCCGCCGAACAGGGCTACGAGGGCCCGGCGGCGCCGTGGCCCGCGCCGTACCGGGCGGGCAGCCGCCGCCCGCCGACGGGTCGCAAGGACGTCTGACGTCTGAGGTTCGCTCGGCGAGGCGGTGATCGACTTGATAGGCAAGTCGGTGCTTGCCTATCGTGGAGTCGTGGCGGACGATGACGACGAACTCTTCAAGGCGCTGGCCGACCCCACCCGCCGGATCGTCCTCGACGAGCTGGCGGAGCGGGACGGACAGTCCCTCTTCGAGATCTGCGCGCGCCTCGCGACCCGGCACGGCCTGGGCATCTCCCGGCAGGGAGTCAGCCAGCACCTCGCCGTCCTGGAGGCCGCGGGCCTGGTCACCACCCGGCGCGAGGGCCGCTACAAGTTCCACGACCTGAACACCGAGCCGCTGCGACGCATCGCGACCCGGTGGCTCGCACCCCCCGACTCCCCTCCCCGCACCCCTCCCCACACTCCGGAGCGCACCCCATGAGGATCAACCTGACCAGCGTCTTCGTCGACGAGCAGGACAAGGCCCTGCGCTTCTACACCGAGGTGCTCGGCTTCGTGAAGAAGACCGAGGTCCCGCTCGGCGAGCACAGCTGGCTCACCGTCGTCTCGCCGGAGGACCCCGACGGCGTCGAACTGGTCCTGGAGCCCAACCAGCACCCCGCCGCCAAGGCCTACCAGGACGCGCTCGCCGCCGACGGCATCCCGGTGAACTCCTTCGCCGTCGACGACGTGCACGCCGAGTTCGCGCGGCTGAGCGCGCTGGGCGTCCGCTTCACCCAGGAACCGGTCGACATGGGCCCGGTCACCACCGCGATCCTCGACGACACCTGCGGCAACCTGCTCCAGATCGCCGAGTACAAGGACTGACCGACGAGGGAGGCGGCCGGCATGACCGAACCGCTACCGCTCTACTACGTCGACCGCTCCGACGTCCGCCCGGGCGGGCTCGACGAGCTGCGCGCCGGGATGCGCGATCTGGCCGCGTTCGTCGAGGAGCGCGAGCCGAGGCTGCTCGCGTACCACTTCTACCTCGACGACTCCGCCGCCACGATGAGCGTGGTGGCCGTCCACCCCGACTCGGCGTCCCTGGAGCTCCACCTGGAGCTCGGCGGCCCGAAGTTCCGCGCCCTCGGCGCGCACCTCCGGCTGCGCACCATCGACGTGTACGGCCGCCCGAGCCCGGCGGTCGTGACCCGGCTCCGCGCGAAGGCGGAGCTGCTGGGCGGGCCCGAGGCCACGCTCACCCTGCACACCCACGAGGCGGGCTTCAGCCGCCTGGGCGGCTAGCAGGGCTTGTACCGTACGGGCCTGGCGCCGGCATCGGCCGTATGGACCCGGTGCCTGCCCCCCCGTACGTCACACCGGCACCCAGGCCGGCCACCACGGCGGCACATTGCTCGCCGGGCACAGCCCCGAGTCGCCCGGATAGCCGGCCGGTGTGCCCTGGACGGCCAGGTAGGCCCAGCTGAGCAGCAGGACCACGGTGAGCACGGCCACCAGCTGGGCCGAGGCGCGCGCCGGCCGGGATGCCCGTAGGGAGAGCCGGCGGGCCAGGACGGCGGCCCCCAGGGCGGCCGCCACGGTCACACCGGACAGGACCACGAACTCGACGAGGTGGACGAGCCGGTGCGGGGGCTCCCAGGCCGCGTCGCAGTAGGCGCGGGCGCGCGCAGCGAGCGCGCTCGCTGCGAAGGCGCCGGCCAGGCCCACCGGCACCGTCGCCGACCAGGCCAGCTTCTGCCACCGGGAGACCGCGCGCGGCGGGGTGTGTGCGCTCATGCCCCCTGGGGACGGGCGCCGGGCCCGGACGGTTGCACGAATTCCGCGCCCCGCGCGTGCAGCAGTTCGTGCAGGGCGAGGAAGACCTGCGCCGAGCGGGTGCCGGGCCAGTTCTCCGGGAGGAGCTCCAGCGGAAGGACCGGGTCGGCGTACGGCAGCCGCCGCCAGGAGTCGAGGGCGAGCAGATACGCCCGGTAGGCGTCCTCCGGCGTGGCCGGCGGCCCGGCCCGCAGCACCGGCTCGTGGACGTCCAGGAACTCCTCGTGCAGCTTGGTGATGGACGGCAGGTCCCACCACCGGGACACCGCCTCCGCCGTCGCCGCGAAGCCCAGGTGGTCGCCGCGGAACAGCTCCACGTACGGGGCGAGGTCAAGGCGTTCAAGGGTGTGCCGGGTCTCCTCGTGCAGCCGGGCCGGCGCGATCCAGACACCCGGCGCCGCCGTCCCGAAGCCGAGCCGGGCCAGCCGCGAGCGCAGCAGATGCCGCTTGTGCCGCTCCGCCTCGGGGACCGAGAACACCGCGAGCACCCAGCCGTCGGAGAGGCGCGGCTCGTCGCGGGCGTAGATCCGCCGGTCGCCGTCGTCGAGCAGCATCCGGGCGTCGTCCGAGAGCGCGTACCCGGCCGCGCCCTCCGCCGTACGCCGCGGGATCAGCAGCTCGCGCCGCTTGAGCCGGGACACCGAGGAACGCACGCTCGGCGCGTCCACGCCCAGCACGCCGAGCAGCCTGATCAGCTCCGCCACCGCGAGCGGCGCGCCGTCCGGCGACCGGCCGTACGCGCCGTAGAGCGAGACGATCAGGGATCGGGGAGTGTGCTGCTCGGCCACGTGATCACTTTAGGGGTCCGGATCCGGCCTCGTCGTCCCGGAGCCGGAAGCGCTGCAATTTGCCCGTCGCCGTGCGCGGCAGGGCGTCCAGGAAGACGATCTCGCGGGGCGACTTGTACGGGGCGAGCCGGGCCCGGACGAAGGCGCGCAGCGCCGCCGCCGTCGAGCCGTCGCGCGGCACCCCGTCCCGTACCACCGTGTACGCCACGACGACCTGCCCGCGTACCTCGTCGGGCCGGCCGACCACCGCCGTCTCGACCACGTCGGGGTGGGCGAGCAGCGCCTCCTCGACCTGGGGTCCGGCGATGTTGTACCCGGCCGAGATGATCATGTCGTCGGCGCGTGAGACATAGCGGAAGTAGCCGTCGGGTTCGCGGACGTACGTGTCGCCGGTGACGTTCCAGCCCTCCCGCACGTACTCGGTCTGGCGCGGGTCGGCGAGATAGCGGCAGCCGACCGGGCCGCGCACCGCGAGCAGCCCCTCCTCGCCGTCCGGCAGCTCGCGCCCGTCGTCGCCGACGATCCGGGCCTGCCAGCCGGGGACCGGCCGGCCGGTGGTGCCGGGGCGGATCGCGCCGTCGGCGGCGGAGATGAAGATGTGCAGGAGCTCGGTGGCGCCGATGCCGTTGATCAGCTTCAGACCGGTCCGCTTCCGCCAGGCCTCCCAGGTGCCGGCCGGCAGGTTTTCGCCGGCGGACACGCAGCGGCGCAGCGAGCTCAGGTCGGGGCCCGGGCCCTCGCCTTCGCCGGGGTCTTGGGCGGGTCCGGGTCCGCCCCCGTGGCCGGGTTTGTCGAGCTCGTCGAGCATCACCCGGTAGGCGGTGGGTGCGGTGAAGAGGACCGTGACCCGGTGCCGGCCGATGGCGGCGAGCAGCTGCTGCGGTCCGGCCTGTTCCAGGAGGACCGCGCGCGCCCCGGCCCGCAGGGGGAAGACGACGAGCCCGCCCAGGCCGAAGGTGAAGCCGAGCGGCGGGGAGCCGGCGAAGACGTCGTCCGGCTCCGGGCGCAGGACGTGCGCGGAGAAGGTGTCGGCGGTGGCCAGCACGTCCCGGTGGAAGTGCATGCAGCCCTTGGGGCGCCCGGTGGTGCCGGAGGTGAAGGCGATCAGCGCCACGTCGTCGGCGGCGGTGTCCACCGCCTCGTAACGGTCCGGCTTGCCGATCGCGAGACTGAGCAGGTCGTCGGCCCCGTCCCCGCCGAACGGGGTGATCCGGAGCCCCGGCACCTCGGCCTTCACCAGCTCGTCGACCGCCCGGACGTCGCACAGCGCGTGCGTGCAGCGGGCCATCTCGCACATCACCGCCAGCTCGCGGGCGCGCTGCTGGGCGAGCACGGTGACGGCGATCGCGCCCGCCTTCATCACGGCGAGCCAGCAGGCGGCGAGCCAGGGGGTGGTGGGGCCGCGCAGGAGCACCCGGTTGCCGGGGCGGACGCCGAGGTCGTCGGCGAGGACGTGGGCGATCCGGTCCACCCGCTCGCGCAGCTGCCCGTACGTCCACGCCCCGCCCTCGCCGTCCCGGAACACCTCGCGGTCGGCGCCGAATCGTTCCACCGTGCGGTCGAGGAGCTCGGTGCCGCAGTTGAGCCGGTCGGGGTAGGCGAGGGAGGGCAGCTCGAAGAGGAGGCGCGGCCATTGTTCCGGGGGCGGCAGATGGTCGCGGGCGAAGGTGTCCAGGTGCGCCGAGGGCGTCAGCTCCATGCGTCCGTCCCCCTGTCGGTGGGATCGTCGGTGAGGTGCTGGGGCGGTGCGGGGTGGCCGAGGTGGGGTCGGCCACCGTCCCATGAGCGTATCGTGATGGTGACGACAGTCAACGGTTCGCGATATGGAGAGGCCCCCATGGCCGCATTCTCGCTCGATCCCGAACAGTCCACCTGGTGTGCCGAGCTGCGCGCGCTCGCCGCCGAGCAGCTGCGACCGATCGCCGAGAAGGGCGAGCCGGGCCGCGTCAACCGCCCGCTCGTCGCCGCGCTCGGCGCCCACGGCCTGATCGCCCGGCTCTTCGACTCCGGCGCGCTCGACCTGTGCCTGATGCGCGAGTCCCTGGCCCGGGCCTGTACGGAGGCGGAGACCGCCCTCGCCCTCCAGGGCCTCGGCGCCCACCCGATCGCCGCCTTCGGCACGGACGCGCAGCGCGCCCGCTGGCTCCCCGAGGTCACCGCCGGGCGCGCCGTCGCCGCGTTCGCCCTCTCCGAGCCCGGCGCGGGCTCCGACGCCGCCGCGCTGGCCCTGGAGGCCGTACCGGACGCGGAGAGCGGTGGCTGGCGGCTGTACGGGGAGAAGTGCTGGATCTCGAACGCGCCCGAGGCGGACGTGATGACCGTGTTCGCCCGAACGGGCGAAGGCGGGCGCGGGAACGGCGGGCGCGGTTCCCACGGGGTCACGGCCTTCCTGGTTCCCGGCGACCGGCCGGGGCTCGGCGGCGAGGCGCTCGACATGCTCGCCCCGCACGCGCTCGGCAGCCTGGTCTTCGACGGCGTACGGGTGGGGCCGAAGGACGTCCTCGGCGAGCCCGGGCAGGGCTTCCGGGTCGCGATGCACACCCTCAACCTGTTCCGGCCGAGCGTAGGCGCCTTCGCCGTCGGCATGGCCCAGGCCGCCCTCGACGCCACCCTCGCCCACACCGCCGCCCGCCCCGCCTTCGGCGGCGTCCTCGCCGACCTCCAGGCCGTCGCCCACCAGGTCGCCGAAATGGCCACCCGCACCGAGGCCGCGCGGCTCCTCGTCTACGCGGCGGCCGAGGCGTACGACCACGGCGCCCCGGACGTCCCCCGCCGCGCCGCCATGGCCAAGCTCCTCGCCACCGAGACCGCCCAGTACGTCGTCGACACCGCCGTCCAACTCCACGGCGCCCGCGCCCTCCAACGCGGCCACCTCCTCGAACACCTCTACCGCGAGGTCCGCGCCCCCCGCATCTACGAGGGCGCCACAGAGGTCCAGCGCACGATCATCGCGAAGGAGCTCTACCGGGCGGCGGCTGCCGGGGACGGCACTCGGGCGGGCGCCGTGGCCGCCGCCGGGTCGGGCCCGCCGCCCGCGCCTGCCGCGGGCGCGAGCCCGGAGGGTCGCTCGCCGGCGAGCGCCCGGGCCGCCGCCGGGGCGAGCCTCCCGACCACCGCCGCCGGCCCGGGTCCGGCCTCAGGGACCACGATGGCCCCGGCGCCCTCGCCTGCCCCCGCCTCTGTCGAGGGCGCGAGCCCGACCCCCGGACCGGGGGCGGCGAGCGACCCTCCGGCCGCCGCACCGGCCCCGGCGCCCGCGCCCGTCTCGGGCTCCGCCCCCGTCCCGACAGGAGGAGGCACCCTATGAGCCTGCACCGCCACAACCCCGCCGATCTCTCCCCGCCCACCGGCTTCAGCCACGCCGTCACCGCCACCGGCAGCCGGCTCGTCTTCCTGGCCGGCCAGACCAGTCTCGACCGGGACGGCAAGGTGACCGGCGAGACACTCCCCGAGCAGTTCGAGACCGCGCTCACCAACCTGCTCGTGGCGCTGCGCCACGCCGGCGGCTCGCCCGCCGACCTGGCCCGGGTCACCGTGTACGCCACGGACGTCGCCGACTATCGCCACCACGCGCCCGAACTCGGCCGCATCTGGCACCGGTTGGCGGGCCGGGACTATCCGGCGATGGCCGTGATCGGTGTCGTACGGCTGTGGGACGATCAGGCCCTGGTGGAACTGGACGGCTTCGCGGTCGTGGACTGACCCGGCCGCGCACCGACGGCGAACAGGGGGAGAGCCGGCATGCCGGAGATCGAACTGACCGCGGGACCAGTCGCGTACGAGGACACCGGCGGCCCCGGACCCGTGGTCGTCCTCCTCCACGGCCTGGTCCACGACGCCACCGCCTGGCGCGCGGTGACCGCCCGACTCGCCCCGGACCACCGGGTGATCGCGCCCACCCTCCCGTACGGCTCGCACCGCATCGCGCTGCGCCCCGACGTACCGCTCTCGCCCGACTCCGTCGTCGACCTGATCGCCGAACTCCTCGACCGGCTCGACCTGCACGACGTCACCCTCGTCGAGAGCGACTGCGGCCGGGCGCAGACCGTCGCCGTCCGCCACCCCGATCGCCTCGCCCGCCTCGTCCTCATCTCCTGCGAGGCCTTCGACAACTACCCGCCCGGCGTGCCCGGCAAGCTGATCGCGCTCGCCTGCCGCATTCCCGGCGGGGTCTCCCTCCTCGCCCGGGTCCTCGGCCTCAAGGCCCTGCGCCGCCTCCCCGTCGGCTTCGGCGCGCTCACCCGCCGCCCCGTCCCGGACGCGGTCGTCGACGGCTGGCTGCGCCCGCTGCGCACCGACCCGGCGGTCCGGCACGACTTCCGCCGCTACAACCTGGCCGTACGGAAGGACGAACTGCTGCGGGCGGCCGAGGGCCTGCGCTCCTTCGACCGCCCGGCGCTCGTGGTGTGGGCCGCCGACGACCTGATGATGCCGCCCGCGCACGGACGCCGGCTCGCCGCGCTGCTGCCGCGCGGCCGGTACGTGGAGATCGCCGACGCCCGCACACTGATCGCCGAGGACCAGCCGGAACGACTGGCGGCGGAACTGCGCGCGTTCGTCACCGAGCCGCCGGAGACGGCCTCTTGATCAGCGGGCCTTGAACGAGGCCGCTTGATCAACTGGTCGGCCCCGTGGCCGGGGCTTAGTGTCGAAAGGTGGACTGACCGGCCCACGGCTCCCTCCGGTGAGGGCGCGATGCGCCATGACTACCCCCAAGCCGAGCACCCCGCAGCAGACCGCGGTCCCGAAGAAGTCGGGAGACGACGGCAAGGGCATCGCCCTGTTCGTGATCGCCTCGTGTCAGCTGATGGTGGTGCTCGACATCACCATCGTGAACATCGCGCTCCCGCACATCCAGAGCGCGCTCGACTTCTCCACCACGAGCCTGTCGTGGGTGGTCAACGCCTACACCCTGACCTTCGGCGGCCTGCTGCTGCTCGGCGGCCGCGCCGGTGACATCCTCGGGCGCCGCCGGGTCTTCATCTTCGGCGTGCTGCTCTTCGGCCTGGCCTCGCTGCTCGGCGGATTCGCCCAGGAGTCCTGGCAGTTGCTCGCCGCCCGCGCGCTGCAGGGCGTCGGCGGCGCGATCGCGTCCCCGACCTCGCTGTCGCTGATCACGACCACCTTCGACGAGGGCCCCGAACGCAACAGGGCCTTCGGCGTGTTCGCGGGCGTCTCGGCCGGTGGTGGTGCGATCGGTCTGCTCGCCGGCGGAATCCTGGTCGAATGGCTCGACTGGCGCTGGGTGTTCTTCGTCAACGTGCCGATCGCGCTTCTGATCGCCTTCCTCACCCCGCGCCATGTCAAGGAGTCCGAGCGCCATCCCGGCCACTTCGACCTGCTCGGCGCGTTCACCTCGACGCTCGGCATGGTGGCGCTGGTGTACGGGTTCATCCGCGCCGCTCAGGAGGGCTGGCGCGATCCGTACACGATCGCCTCGTTCGGTGCGGCGATCGTGCTCCTGGTGAGCTTCGTGTTCGTCGAGCGGCGCTCGCGGCAGCCGATCACCCCGCTGCACATGTTCGCGGACCGCAACCGGGCGGGCACGTACGGGATCATGCTCTGCCTGGCGGCCTCGATCTTCGGGATGTTCTTCTTCCTGACCCTGTTCGTCCAGGGCGTCCTGGACTTCAGCCCGTTGCGCACGGGCCTGGCCTTCCTGCCGGTCAGCGCCGTGATCGCGGTCCTGGCCGGAGTGACCTCCCAGACCCTGCCCAGGTTCGGGCCGAAGCCCTTCATGGTGATCGGCTCGCTGTGCCTGGCGGCGGGCATGTCCTGGATGAGCCAGGTCGACGTCCACTCCACCTACGCCGGCAGCATCCTCGGCCCGATGCTGATCCTCAGCGCGGGCATGGGCATGATGTTCGTGTCCCTGACCCTGATGGCCCTCTCGGGGGTCGCGCCGGCCGAGGCGGGCGCCGGCTCCGGCCTCCTCAACGCCACCCAGCAGGTCGGCGGCTCCCTCGGCCTCTCCATCCTGGTCACCGTCTTCGGCACCGCCAGCCGCAACGAGGCCGACGTCCAGGTCCCCGCCTTCCTCGCCCAGGCCGGCCCCCTGGAGAAGGCCCAGTTCGCCAAGACCGGCCAACTTCCCCCACCCTTCGGCGACCAGGTCCTGACCAGCGGCGTCACCTCCGGCTTCGTCGTCGCCGCGGTCTTCGCCATCCTCGCCGCGATCATCTCCATCCTCGCCATCAAGGTCCGGCCCTCGGACATGGAACGCCTCAAGGGCGGCGCGATGATGCCGGGCGGGTGACTGAGGCGTAGATCACGGTTTGCCCGTACCCCGCCCGAGACAGCGTGAGGACAGACGAAAGACGTCCGAACGACAGGTGGGGGCAGGCAAGTTGAGCGAGCAGCGACGTATCAGACGGATCTCCCTGACGGTGGCGGCGGCGACGGCGGTCGCCGCCGCCACCGTGTTCCTGACCGCCTCAGGCGACGGCCTCGCGCCGGGCCTGAGCGCGGCCGCCGCGACGGCCGAGCCGACCGAGGGGGACGTCGGCAGCGTGTCGGTCGGCGTCGACAGCGGCGGCACCGTGGGCGTGACCGAAGGCGGGACCGCGGACGGCGGTGTCGACGGGGGCTTCGACAGCGGCGGCACCGTCGGCGTCAGCGAGGGCTCGACCTCGGGCGAGACCACCGGCGGCGTCACCACCGGCGGCGTCGACCCCACGGAGAGCCCCACCCCCACCCCGACGGACTCGGGGGAGCCGCCCACCAGCGGCATCCCGCGTACCGCGGCCGCCTGCTGGAACCCCGACGGCAAGCCGCTCACCGGCACCTTCGTCGCCCTGATCCCTGCCGGCACCCTCCCCAACGGCAACAAGGCGACCCTGGTCGAACTGTCCTTCGCCCCGAAGCCGGACCCGGCCACCGGTGTCCTCACCGACGACCGGATCCTCACCCGCTTCGCCCCGGCCGGCGGCGCCTGGACGGCCGCCGACCCGGTGCCCCTGGAGCTGGACACGAACGCCCTCAAGCCCTTCCGCCCGGTGGTCCCCGGCGCCACCCTCAAGATGCCCGAGATCCGCGTCACCGACGTGAACTGCTGGGACGCCACCGTCTCCGCCCTCGCCGGCACCCTCCGCTTCGGCGGCGACGGCGGCAACGGCGGCCCCGAGGTCAACCTCCCGGTCACCTGGCAGCGCGCGGGCTAGATGTCCCGGAAGATCTCGATCTGCGCGCCCACCGAGTTCAGCCGCTCCGCCAGGTCCTCGTAGCCGCGGTTGATGACGTAGACGTTGCGCAGCACCGAGGTGCCCTCGGCCGCCATCATCGCGAGCAGGACGACCACCGCCGGGCGGAGGGCCGGGGGGCACATCATCTCGGCGGCGCGCCAGCGGGTGGGGCCCTCGACGAGGACGCGGTGGGGGTCGAGGAGCTGGAGGCGGCCGCCGAGGCGGTTGAGGTCGGTGAGGTAGATGGCGCGGTTGTCGTAGACCCAGTCGTGGATCAGGGTCTTGCCCTGGGCAGTCGCCGCGATGGCCGCGAAGAAGGGGACGTTGTCGATGTTGAGGCCCGGGAAGGGCATCGGGTGGATCTTGTCGATCGGCGCCTCCAGCTTGGAGGGGCGGACCGTCAGGTCGACCAGGCGGGTGCGGCCGTTGTCGGCGGGGTACTCGGCCGAGCGGTCGTGGTCGAGGCCCATCTCCTCCAGGACCGCGAGCTCGATCTCCATGAACTCGATCGGGACCCGGCGGATCGTCAGCTCCGACTCGGTGACGACGGCGGCGGCGAGCAGGCTCATCGCCTCGACCGGGTCCTCGGAGGGGGAGTAGTCGACGTCGACGTCGATCTGCGGGACGCCGTGGACGGTCAGCGTCGTGGTGCCGATGCCGTCCACCCGTACGCCCAGGGCCTCCAGGAAGAAGCACAGGTCCTGGACCATGTAGTTGGAGGAGGCGTTGCGGATGACGGTGACGCCGTCGTGGCGGGCGGCGGCGAGGAGGGCGTTCTCGGTCACCGTGTCGCCGCGCTCGGTCAGCACGATCGGGCGGTCCGGGGCGACGGCGCGCTCGACCTGGGCGTGGTAGAGCCCCTCGGTGGCGGTGATGTCGAGGCCGAACCGGCGCAGCGCGATCATGTGCGGCTCGATCGTGCGCGTACCGAGGTCGCAGCCGCCCGCGTAGGGGAGCTTGAAGCGGTCCAGGCGGTGCAGCAGCGGGCCGAGGAACATGATGATGGAGCGGGTGCGGATGGCGGCCTCGGCGTCGATGGACTCCATGTCCAGGTCGGCCGGCGGCACGATCTCCAGGTCGACGCCCTCGTTGATCCAGCGGGTGCGGACGCCGATGGAGTTGAGGACTTCGAGGAGCCGGAAGACCTCCTCGATCCGCGCGACCCGGCGCAGCACCGTGCGGCCCTTGTTGAGCAGCGACGCGCAGAGCAGCGCGACACAGGCGTTCTTGCTGGTCTTGACGTCGATGGCGCCGGAGAGCCGGCGGCGGCCGACCACGCGCAGATGCATCGGGCCGGCGTAGCCGAGGGAGACGATCTCGCTGTCGAGGGCCTCGCCGATGCGGGCGATCATCTCAAGGCTGATGTTCTGGTTGCCGCGTTCGATCCGGTTGACGGCGCTCTGGCTGGTGGCCAGGGCCTCGGCGAGCTGCGTCTGGGTCCAGCCGCGGTGCTGCCGTGCGTCACGGATGAGCTTGCCGATGCGTACGAGGTAGTCGTCTGCCATGGCGTCACGTTATCTCAGATATGAGATGTGACGATCATCGGGGTGCGGCAATCGGGTGACGTGTCGTTACTTATGAGGCTATATGACCGATTCGGCCTACGCGGGGAGGTCGAGCGCCGTGGGGTGTCGCGGCTCGTAGAGCGGCAGCTCGGTCCCGCTCGGCAGCCGTACCGCCGCGAGCAGGCCCCAGGACTGCTCGGTGATGGGCCGTGAGATCTCGGCGCCCCGGTCCTCCAGGTCGGCAAGCGTGCGGGTGAGGTCCTCGCACATCAGATAGACCTCGTGCTTCGGCTCGTCCTCCGTCGGATGCACCGCGATCTCGGCGGGCGGCAGCTTGAACACGAGCCAGCCCCGGCCGGCGTCCACGTGCGGAAAGCCGAGGACGTCCTTGAGGAAGGCCCGGTCGGCCTCCGCGTCGCGGGTGTAGAGGATGACGTGCGCGCCGCTGAACATGCTCCGATCCTCGATCCGCCCCACGCCCCCGGCAACGCGCGCGCGTCCGAATGGACCCCTGTGTCCCGTGTGCGCGGGGGACGTGCGGGAGACGCGCGGCATCGGAGGCGGTCCGGGCATGACCGACCGCCGGTGATGTACTAGAGTTATCTCGACATCGAGATATCTGCCGAGGCGCACCGCTGCCGCCACCCTGGTAAGGGTTACCTAACTTAGCCTTACCTTAGCGGATCGACGACGAGTACGTGGCGGCAGGATGTGGTGGAACGCGCACATATATGAAGGAGACTGTCGTGTCGGCGAACAGCTTCGACGCCCGCAGCACGCTGCGCGTGGGCGACGAGTCGTACGAGATCTTCAAGCTGGACAAGGTCGAGGGCTCCGCGCGCCTCCCTTACAGCCTGAAGGTCCTCCTGGAGAACCTGCTCCGCACCGAGGACGGCGCGAACATCACCGCCGACCACATCCGGGCCCTGGGCAACTGGGACTCCCAGGCCCAGCCCAGCCAGGAGATCCAGTTCACGCCGGCCCGCGTGATCATGCAGGACTTCACCGGTGTCCCCTGTGTCGTCGACCTGGCCACCATGCGTGAGGCCGTCGCGGCGCTCGGCGGCGACCCGGCGAAGATCAACCCGCTGTCCCCGGCCGAGATGGTCATCGACCACTCCGTCATCGCCGACAAGTTCGGCACGAACTCCGCCTTCGCGGAGAACGTCGAGCTGGAGTACGGCCGCAACAAGGAGCGCTACCAGTTCCTGCGCTGGGGCCAGACCGCGTTCGACGACTTCAAGGTCGTCCCGCCGGGCACCGGCATCGTCCACCAGGTGAACATCGAGCACCTGGCCCGCACGGTCATGGTCCGCAACGGCCAGGCCTACCCCGACACCCTGGTCGGCACCGACTCCCACACCACCATGGTCAACGGCCTCGGTGTGCTCGGCTGGGGCGTCGGCGGCATCGAGGCCGAGGCCGCGATGCTCGGCCAGCCGGTCTCCATGCTCATCCCGCGCGTCGTCGGCTTCAAGCTGACCGGCGAGCTGCCCACCGGCACCACCGCCACCGACCTGGTGCTGACCATCACCGAGATGCTGCGCAAGCACGGTGTCGTCGGCAAGTTCGTCGAGTTCTACGGTGAGGGCGTCGCCGCCACCTCCCTCGCGAACCGCGCCACCATCGGCAACATGTCGCCGGAGTTCGGCTCCACCGCCGCGGTCTTCCCGATCGACGACGAGACCCTGAACTACCTCAAGCTCACCGGCCGCTCCGAGCAGCAGGTCGCGCTCGTCGAGGCGTACGCCAAGGAGCAGGGCCTCTGGCTGGACCCGAAGGCCGAGCCGGACTTCTCCGAGAAGCTGGAGCTCGACCTCTCCACGGTCGTCCCGTCGATCGCCGGCCCGAAGCGCCCGCAGGACCGCATCGTCCTCGCGAACGCCGCCGAGCAGTTCAAGAGCGACGTCCTCAACTACGTCTCCACCGCCGACGAGGCCGAGCTGGAGTCCTTCCCGGCCTCCGACGCCCCGGCCAACCACCCGAACGGTGGCGCCCCGTCGAACCCGGTCCAGGTCACCGCCCCCGACGGCACGACCTACACCCTCGACCACGGTGCGGTGACGGTCGCGGCCATCACCTCCTGCACCAACACCTCGAACCCGTACGTCATGGTCGCCGCCGCGCTCGTCGCGAAGAAGGCCGTGGAGAAGGGCCTGACCCGCAAGCCGTGGGTCAAGACCACCCTCGCCCCGGGCTCGAAGGTCGTCACCGACTACTTCGACAAGGCGGGCCTCACCCCGTACCTCGACAAGGTCGGCTTCAACCTCGTCGGCTACGGCTGCACCACCTGCATCGGCAACTCCGGCCCGCTGCCGGAGGAGGTCTCCAAGGCCGTCAACGACCACGACCTCGCCGTGACCTCGGTGCTCTCGGGCAACCGCAACTTCGAGGGTCGCATCAACCCCGACGTCAAGATGAACTACCTGGCCTCCCCGCCGCTGGTCGTCGCGTACGCCATCGCGGGCTCCATGAAGGTGGACATCACCAAGGACGCGCTCGGTGTCGACACCGAGGGCAACCCGGTCTTCCTCAAGGACATCTGGCCGTCCGAGGCCGAGGTCAACGACGTCGTCGCCAACGCCATCGGCGAGGACATGTTCTCCAAGTCCTACCAGGACGTCTTCGCCGGCGACGCCCAGTGGCAGGCGCTGTCGATCCCGACCGGCAACACCTTCGAGTGGGACGCCGAGTCGACCTACGTCCGCAAGCCCCCGTACTTCGAGGGCATGACGATGGAGACCACCCCGGTCACCGACATCACGGGCGCCCGCGTGCTCGCGAAGCTCGGCGACTCGGTCACCACCGACCACATCTCCCCGGCCGGTGCCATCAAGGCCGACACCCCGGCCGGCAAGTACCTCACCGAGCACGGTGTGGAGCGTCGTGACTTCAACTCCTACGGTTCGCGCCGAGGCAACCACGAGGTCATGATCCGCGGCACCTTCGCCAACATCCGCCTGCGCAACCAGATCGCGCCGGGCACCGAGGGCGGCTTCACCCGCGACTTCACCCAGGCCGACGGCCCGGTGTCGTTCATCTACGACGCCTCGCAGAACTACCAGGCCGCCGGCACTCCGCTGGTCATCCTGGGCGGCAAGGAGTACGGCTCCGGCTCGTCCCGCGACTGGGCCGCCAAGGGCACCGCGCTCCTCGGCGTCAAGGCCGTCATCACCGAGTCGTACGAGCGCATCCACCGCTCGAACCTCATCGGCATGGGCGTCCTCCCGCTGCAGTTCCCGGCCGGCCAGTCGGCCGACTCGCTCGGCCTGACCGGCGAGGAGACCTTCTCCATCACCGGCATCACCGAGCTGAACGAGGGCACCACCCCCAGCACGGTGAAGGTCACCACCGACACCGGTGTCGAGTTCGACGCGGTCGTCCGCATCGACACCCCCGGTGAGGCGGACTACTACCGCAACGGCGGCATCATGCAGTACGTGCTGCGCAACCTGATCCGCGGCTAAGGATCAGCGGTAGCCCATGAGTAAGGGCCGGGGTCCATGGAGACCGGCCCTTACTCGTTCTACGGGGTCACGGGGCTCAGCCCAGCAGCTCCACCTCCGCCAACTCGGCCCCCGAACCCGTCGCCACGAGCCGGTACTTCGCGTACGCCCCCGGCTTCGCCACCGAGAACACCCGGGTCTGCCGGGCCCACGCGAAGGACTCACCGTCCCGCCGGTCCAGGTCCGTCCAGGTCACGCCGTCCGCCGAGCCCTGGAGCACCCAGCCGGCCGGCGCCTTCGCCCGGTCCGCCGACGAGGTCAGCGTGTACTGGACCGCCTTGACCGGACCGGTGACGGGAAGATCGAGAGTGCCCGCCACCGGCCCCGCCGTCACCGACGTGTCGTCGAACAGCGCCCCCGCAGCCCCGGTACCGCGGGCCACCAGGTCCGCCCGAGGCGCCGGCACCTTGTCGTCCTTGGTGATCGACACCGGCGCCGCCGAGGCGCCCGTGCCCCACGCCGACGGCTTCGGGCCCATGTCGAACTTCAGCGTGCCGCCCTTGGCGAGCAGCTCGTGCGGCAGCGCCGTCGACTTCCACGCCACGCCGTTCACCTTCACGCCCTGGACGTAGATGTTGGTGGCGCTGTTGCGCGGCGCCTCCACCACCAGCGTGCGGCCGTTGTCCATCCGCACGGTCGCCTTCGTGAAGAGCGGCGAGCCGATCGCGTACTCCCCGCTGCCCATCACCAGCGGGTAGAAGCCGAGCGCCGAGAACAGGAACCAGGCCGACTGCTCGCCGTTGTCCTCGTCGCCGTGGTAGCCCTGCCCGATCTCGCTGCCGGTGTAGAGCCGCGAGAGCACCTCGCGTACCTTCTCCGCGGTCTTCCAGGGCTGCCCGGCCGCGTCGTACATGTACGGCACGTGGTGCGCGACCTGGTTGGAGTGCCCGTACATGCCCATCCGCACGTCCCGGGCCTCGGTCATCTCGTGGATGACGCTGCCGTACGAGCCGGAGACATCGGGCGAGGCCGTCTCGGGCGTCGAGAAGTAGGCGTCCAGCTTCTTCGCGAGGCCGGACCGCCCGCCGTACAGATTGGCCAGTCCTCGGGAGTCCTGCGGGGCGGTGAAGGCATAGCCCCACCCGTTCGTCTCCGTGTAGTCGTAGCCCCAGATCCGCGGGTCGTACGACTCCGAGGGCACCCGCCAGGCGCCGTTCGCGTCCCGGCCCTGGAAGAAGCCGGCCTTGGCGTCGAAGAGGCCGACGTACTTGCGGGCCCGGTCGAGGAAGTACGCCGACTCCTCCGCGTACCGCTTCTTGCCGGTCTTCTTGTAGAGCGCCTCGCCCATCTTCGCGATGCCGTAGTCGTTGAGGTAGCCCTCCAGGGACCAGGACAGGCCCTCGTGGGTGGCGGTGGAGGCGTAGCCGGTGAAGGTGGAGGTCGCCGTGCCCTTGCGGCCCACGCCGCCGCTCGGCGGGGCCACGGTGGCGTTCTTCAGCGCCGCCTCGTACGCCGCCTCCGCGTCGAAGTCGACGCCCTTCACGTACGCGTCCGCGAAGGCCACGTCCGAGGAGGTGCCGGTCATCAGGTCCGCGTAGCCGGGGGAGGACCAGCGGGAGATCCAGCCGCCGTCCTTGTACTGCTGCACGAAGCCGTCGACCAGCTCGCCCGCCTTCTCCGGGGTGAGGAAGGAGTAGGCCGGCCAGGTGGTGCGGTAGGTGTCCCAGAAGCCGTTGTTGACGTACGCCTTGCCGTCGACGATCTTCGCGCCGGTACGGGTCGGGGTGTCGGGCCCGGCCGGAGCGGAGAAGGGGCTGGCGTACTTGTAGGTCGAACCGACCTTCTCCGAGGCCGAGTTGGGGTACAGGTAGAGCCGGTAGAGGCTGGAGTAGAGGGTGACCAGCTGGTCGTGGCTCGCGCCCTCCACCGTCACCCGGCCCAGCACCTCGTCCCAGGCGTCCTGCGCCCGCTCGCGCACCGCGTCGAAGGAGGTCCCCTCCGGGATCTCGCCGGCCAGGTTGGCCTTCGCCTGCTCGACGGAGATCAGCGAGGTCGCGATCCGCAGGTTCACCGTCCGGTCGGCGCCCGCGTCGAAGCGGAGGCTGCCCTTCACGCCCTGCGCCGCCGAGCTCGTGACCGGCGCGTCGAAGACGCCGTACACGAACATCCGGCCCGCGCCCGCCGACAGTCCGCTCTTCACGTCCGAGAAGCCGGTGAAGGAACGGGTCGCCGGGTCGAGGGCCAGCCCGCCCTGCTCGGTGACGTTGTCCAGGACCACGCTCGCGTCGTCCCCGGGGTAGCTGAAGCGCATCAGCGCCGCGTGGTCGGTCGGCGCCACCTCCGCCTTCAGGCCGTTGGTGAAGCTCACCCCGTACCCGTACGGCTTCGCCGACTCGTCGGTGTGCCGGAACGGCAGCGCGCGGGCCGCCTTGTCGGTCGGCACGGTCCCGGCCGCCGCCGACGGCATCACCTGGAAGGTCTGCCGGTCGCCCATCCACGGGCTCGGCTGATGGCTGACGGACAGCGCCTGCAGGGTCGGCAGGTTGTCGGCGTTGTTGCCGCGCGCGTACTCGTAGATCCAGCTCTGCGTGGACGCGTTGGTCACCGGCGTCCAGAAGTTGAAGCCATGGGGGACGGCGGTGGCGGGGAAGGTGTTGCCGCGTGAGAAGGAGCCCGAGGAGTTGGTGCCGCGGGTCGTCGAGGCGTACTCGGACAGGCGCTCGTAAGGCTGCTGCGGGGCCTTCGGCGCGATCGAGACGTCGTCGAGCCAGCCCTGGAACTTGCCCGGGCCCTTGGGGGAGTCGTACGCCACCAGGATCCGGTCCACCGTCTTGCCGTTGGCGACGTCGCCGATCCGCGCCGTGACCTGGTTCCACTGGTTGACGTAGAGGCGCTTGGCCGCGCCCTGGCCCTGCGGGGTGAGCGGCCCGCCGTACGAGTCGGTCGCGCCGAGCTCGCTCAGATAGGTGCCGTCGGTGAAGGCCAGGTCCACGGAGACGTTGGTGGCCGGATAGTTCAGATCGGTCTCGGAGGCCGACATCGACGGGAAGATCTTGTAGGAGAGCTCGGTGTTGCGGACGATCCGGGTGTCGACGTCGAAGACCTTGTTGTACGAGTACGCCCGGCCCTCGCCCTGGTGCGTGCCCGCGTAGCGCAGCGCGCGCTTCCCGGTGTAGCCGGCGCCGGCCTTGGCGGTGGGGGAGCCGCTGGGGCCGCGGTCGACGGCGCTGCGCATGTCCTCGGGGACGGGCTGGGAGGTGTCCCCGTTCGAGAACTGGAGGTCGGCGAGCTGGGTGAGGCCCGCGCCGGCGTTCTTCGTGATCTCCAGACGGTAGTGGGCGTAGGCGGTCGCGCCGCCGGCGGCCGCGCCCGGGATGTCGTACGCCTTCGTCTCGAAGCGCTTGGCGAAGCTCTCGCCGCTCCGGGTGTCGAGCACGGTCCAGGTCTTCCCGTCGGCGGAGCCCTTCAGGGTCCAGTCCTTGGGGTCGCGCTCGGCGGCGTCATTGGCCGAGGTGAGCGCGTAGGTGGCGAGCTTCACCGGCTCGTCGGTGTCGAACTCGAGCCAGGCGGTGGGCTCGAAGACCAGCCATTTGGTGCCGGGCTGCAGGTCGACCAGGTTCTCCTTGACCTCGCCGGAGCCGGCGTTCTCACCGCTGGCGCGCACCGCGGTGACCCGGTCGGTCACATTGCCCGGAATGCCGCTGACGAATCCGCCGTCGACCCCCGATGTGCGCTTCTTTCCGTCGGGGCCGACTTCGACGGTGTTCCGCCAGGTCGGCTGGGTTTCGTCCGTTTCGAAGGAGGTGGTGAACTCCCGTGCGGAAGTGTCGGATTCACCCGTTCGGCCCGGAAGCGCCTGAGCCACCGTGGGGGTGAGGCTCAGGACGAGTGCCGCCGAGGCCGCAAGAGAGACCGCTCTGAGATGGGGACGCATGCCGTGTCGTCGCTCCTGCCGCTGGTTCTAGACAACGTTGTCAAACCGATTGCGCGAGTCCCCAGGAGAAGGGCGAATGATGCCCGTTGTCAAGGGTGTTGACGCCGATCGGAAGGAGGAAACGGGGCAGAAACGCCATCGTCGATTCGGAGGTCTCAACTCGGAGAAGACTGCACGGGAAAGCTGGTTTCGATCTTGCTCCCGCGAAGGGAAGTGGACTATACCTGTCGGCGTCCAGCCCGTCGTCGCGGAAACGCGGAAACCAACGGCGGCCCGACGCCTGCACGACCCAGCTGCAATTGACCGCGGTGGCGGGGCCCTTCGCCTGAGGCGAACTCTGTACGGGCGACCGGTACACCGCCTGAGTCCTGAATGAAGGCGAGGACTTGAGCATGGGATCCACCTCCGCCCCGAAGAATGAGGGCCTCGGCCGTCGCGATCTGATCAAGCGTTCCGCCGCCCTCGGTCTGATCTCGGTGCCCACGATGAGTTTCCTGTCCGCGTGCGCGTCCAGCGGGGGCGACGACTCGGCGTCCGACAAGCCCAAGGGCGAGAAGACGAAGGACAATCCGTTCGGCGTCGCCAAGGGCGGCAAGATCGACGTCGTCGTCTTCAAGGGCGGTTACGGCGACGACTACGCCAAGGCGTGGGAGGCCAGCTTCAACAAGAAGTGGGGCGTCAGCGCGACCCACACCGGCACCCAGGAGATCACCGGCAAGCTCCAGCCGCGCTTCAACGCCGGCAACCCGCCGGACATCGTCGACGACTCCGGCGCCCAGAAGATCAAGATCGACGTGCTGCAGAAGAACGGGCAGCTGCTCGACCTGGCCGAGGTCCTCGACGCGCCGTCGATCGACGACCCGAACAAGAAGGTCCGGGACACCCTGATCCCCGGCACCCTCGACGCGGGCATCCTGGAGGGCAAGACCGTCGCCCTCAACTACATCTACACGGTGTGGGGCCTGTGGTACTCCGGCAAGCTCTTCAAGGAGAAGGGCTGGACCGAGCCGAAGACCTGGGACGAGTTCCTGGCCATCTGCAAGGACGCCACCTCGCAGGGCATCGGCGGCCTCGCCCACCAGGGCAAGTACCCGTACTACATCAACGTCGCCATCATGGACCTGATCGCCAAGAAGGGCGGTCTGGACGCCATGAAGGCGATCGACAACCTCGACCCCAAGGCCTTCGTCGGCTCCGACGCGGCCAAGGCGGCCGTCGAGGCGATCTACGAGGTGGTCGAGAAGGGCTACCTCATGCCCGGCACCAACGGCCTCACCCACACCGAGTCGCAGACCCGGTGGAACCAGTACAAGGCCGCCTTCATCACCTCCGGCTCCTGGCTGGAGAACGAGCAGCTGAAGCAGACCCCGGCCGACTTCGACATGAAGTTCATGCCGATGCCGCTGCTGCCCGGCAGCAAGATGCCGTACGAGGCGATCCGCGCCGGCTCCGGCGAGCCCTTCATCATCCCGGCCAAGGCCAAGAACCTGGCCGAGGCGAAGGAGTTCATGCGGATGATGCTCTCCAAGGAGTGGTCGACGCTCTTCGCCAAGGAGGCCAACTCGCTCACCATCCTCGCCGACGGCGTGGACCCGAGCGTCAAGCTCCGCCCGGGCACCCAGTCCACGGTCGAGGCCTCCAAGAAGGCCGGCAGCAACACCTTCCGCTTCCTGTACACCGAGTGGTACAGCGAGATGGACACCGAGATCCAGAACGCCTCCAACGAGCTGATGGCCAAGCGCATCCAGCCCGCGGAATGGCTGAAGCGGGCCCAGGCCGCGGTCGACAAGGCGGCCAAGGACCCGGCGGCCAAGAACAACCACCGCGACTGACCGAGCGGACAGAGCTCGCGGAGCGGTCGCACCTCGCGCCGCACTCCGCCGGGGACATCAGGGACAGGAACGCCATGCGCAAAGGGCAGTACAAGTTCGTCACGGGATTCCTCTTCATACCCGTGGCCCTCTATCTGGTCTTCGTCATCTGGCCGTACATCCAGACGTTCGGCTACTCGCTGACCGACTGGAAGGGCCAGTCGCAGACCTTCTCCTTCGTCGGCCTCGACAATTACGTGGCCCTTTTCGAGGACGACGTCTTCCTGGGAGCGGTCTGGCACAACATCCTGTTCCTGGTGTTCATCCCGGTGATCACCATCCTGCTCGCCCTCTTCCTCGCCTTCATGGTGAACGCGGGCGGGCGCAGCAAGGCCGGCGGCGTCGCGGGCGTCGCCGGGTCGAAGTTCTACAAGATCGTGTACTTCTTCCCGCAGGTGCTCTCGCTCGCGATCCTCGCGGTGCTCTTCGGCGCCGTGTACCGCAGCGACACCGGCGGCATGCTCAACGGATTCCTGCTGAAGCTCGGCCTCATCGACGCCGACCGGCCGGTCGAATGGCTCAACGAGCCCAACTTCGTGCTGTGGGCGCTCATCGCGGTCGTCGTCTGGCACGGCGTCGGCTTCTACCTGGTGCTGTTCTCGGCCGCCATGCAGTCCATCCCGAAGGACATCTACGAGGCGGCGCTGATCGACGGCGCCGGCCGCGCCCAGTCCTTCTTCCGCATCACCCTGCCGCTGCTGTGGGACTCCGTGCAGACCGCCTGGGTCTACCTCGGCATCGTGGCGATGGACATGTTCGTCCTCGTCTCGACGATGACCTCGGGCGACTACGGCGGCGGCCCCGACCACCACAGCGAGACGATGTCCACGGTCATGATGCGGAACTTCCTCTACTTCGGTAAGAGCGGTTACGCGTGTGCCATGGGCGTGGTCATGCTGCTGCTCACCCTGATCGTGTCCGTGGTCACGCTGCGCGCCACCCGCCGCGAGCGCCTCGAGTTCTGAGCGGGAGAACCCTCGATGACTGCACCCATCCAGAAGTCCGACGCCCCCACGGCGGGCGGCGCCGCCGTGCCGCGCCAGCGCGCCGCCCGCAAGGGCAGCACCCCGGCCCCCGGCCCGGCCCGCGAGGGCATGGTCCTGAACGTCTTCTCGCACGGCTTCCTCGCCGTCTGGGCCCTGCTGATCGTGCTGCCGCTGCTGTGGCTGGTGCTCAGTTCCTTCAAGACCGACTCCCAGATCGCGGGCTCGGCGTTCGGCTGGCCGGCCAACTGGTCCTTCGACGTCTTCACCCGGGCCTGGGACAAGGGCATCGGCGACTACTTCCTGAACACCGTGATCGTCCTGGTGTTCTCGGTGCCGCTGACCATGCTCTTCGGCTCGATGGCCGCCTACGTCCTGGCGCGCTACGAGTTCTGGGGCAACCGGCTCATCTACTACTTCTTCGTGGCCGGCGCGATGTTCCCGGTCTTCCTGGCCCTGGTCCCGCTCTTCTTCATGGTGAAGATGCTCGGGATGCTCAACACCTACCAGGGTCTGATCCTGGTGTACGTCGCCTACTCGATGCCGTTCACCGTCTTCTTCATGCACTCCTTCTTCCGGACCCTGCCGACGGCGGTCTTCGAGGCGGCGATCCTGGACGGGGCCTCGCACACCCGGGCCTTCTTCCAGGTGATGCTGCCGATGGCGAAGCCGGGTCTGATCAGCGTGGGCATCTTCAACACGCTGGGGCAGTGGAACCAGTTCGTGCTGCCGACCGTGCTCATGCAGCCGCAGACCGGTGACGACCCCGAGCGCTACGTGCTGACCCAGGGCCTGATCCAGCTCCAGCAGCAGCAGGGGTACGAGACGGATCTGCCGGTGCTCTTCGCCGGCGTGACCATCGCCATGATCCCGATGCTTGTGGTGTACCTGTCCTTCCAGCGGCAGGTCCAGGCGGGTCTCACTTCGGCCACGCTCAAGTAACGAAAACGCCGCTCGACGTCCGGCCCCGAGGACACGGTCCTCGGGGCCGGACTTTTTGCTTCCGGATTCCACTACCGTCGAGGACTTGACGGCGACAAGCCCTACAGCGGAGCTTGGAGTTCATAACTTGTACACGTCGTAGGGTGGAGAGAGTCAATGGAGACTCCGGGGTCGCAGTCGTCGCTGCACCGGGCCAATCTCGAGCGGGTCGTCCGGGCGGTACGGATGGCCGGATCGCTCACCCAGGCGGAGATCGCCCGGACGACCGGCCTGTCCGCCGCCACGGTCTCCAACATCGTGCGGGAGCTGAAGGAAGGCGGCACGGTCGAGGTCACCCCGACCTCCGCCGGGGGCCGCCGGGCCCGCAGCGTCTCGCTCAGCGGCGACGCCGGCATCGTCATCGGCGTCGACTTCGGCCACACGCACCTGCGGGTCGCGGTCGGCAACCTGGCGCACCAGGTGCTCGCCGAGGAAGCGGAGCCGCTGGACGTGGACGCCTCGTCCGCGGAGGGCTTCGACCGGGCCGAGCAGCTGGTCAGCCGCCTGATCGCGGCCACCGGCATCGGCCGGGACAAGGTCGTCGGGGTGGGCCTCGGCGTGCCGGGCCCGATCGACGTCTCCTCGGGCCTGCTCGGCTCCACCTCGATCCTGCCGGGCTGGAGCGGGATCAACCCGGCCGACGAGCTCTCGGCCCGCCTGGGCGTCCCCGTGCACGTCGACAACGACGCCAACCTCGGCGCGCTCGGCGAGCTGGTCTGGGGCAGCGGGCGGGGCGTCAAGGACCTCGCGTACATCAAGGTGGCCAGCGGTGTCGGTGCCGGCCTGGTGATCGACGGGCGGGTCTACCGGGGCCCGGGCGGCACCGCCGGCGAGATCGGGCACATCACGCTCGACGAGTCGGGCCCGGTCTGCCGCTGCGGCAACCGGGGCTGCCTGGAGACCTTCACGGCCGCCCGCTACGTACTGCCGCTGCTCCAGCCGAGCCACGGGGCCGATCTGACCATGGAGCGGGTGGTCCAGCTGGCCCGCGAGGGCGATCCGGGCTGCCGCCGGGTGATCGCGGACGTCGGCCGGCACATCGGCAGCGGTGTCGCCAACCTCTGCAACCTTCTGAACCCGAGCAGGGTGGTCCTCGGCGGCGATCTGGCGGAGGCCGGTGAGCTGGTCCTGGCGCCCATCAGGGACTCCGTGTCGCGTTACGCGATCCCCAGCGCCGCCCGGCAGCTCTCGGTGGCCCCAGGGGCCCTGGGGGGCCGCGCCGAGGTGCTCGGCGCACTCGCCCTCGTACTCAGCGAGATGGGTGATTCGACGCTTCTGCACGGTTCTGAGGGGACGCTGCAGGGGCCTTCGGCGACCCGTACGCCTGCGTTCACTTAGATAACGAATGGCACCGTTGCCATCTCGTTAAGGATTTACTTCTTGACGGTTGCCCCGCGGCCGAGTTGACTTCCAGCCACCTCGGCCGCAACGTCGCGGCCTCGTCAGGGAGGCAACCCCACATGAACGCAGTGACGCGACGCGTCGTCATAGGCACGGCCGCGGTTTCCATGGCCCTCTCGATCGCCGCCTGTGGCAAGGCCGGCGACAACGCGGACGGCGCCGCCGCCGGCGGTGACACCAAGACCATCGGTCTGCTCCTGCCGGAGAACAAGACCACCCGCTACGAGACCTTCGACCGCCCGATCATCGAGGCGAAGATCAAGGCGCTCTGCGCCGACTGCGAGGTCAAGTACAACAACGCCGCGCAGGACACCGAGACGCAGAAGAAGCAGTTCGACGCGCTCGTCACGCAGGGCGTGAAGGTCATCATCCTGGACTCGGTCGACTACAAGGCCACCAAGTCCTGGGTGCAGCAGGCCGAGAAGAAGGGCGTCAAGGTCGTCGCGTACGACCGCCTGGCCGAGGGCCCGATCTCCGCCTACGTGTCGTACGACAACGAGAAGATCGGCCGCCTGCAGGGCGAGGCCCTGGTGAAGGCGCTCGGCGCCAACGCCAAGGACGCCAACGTTGTCATGATCAACGGCTCGCCGACCGACCCGAACGCCCCGCTGTTCAAGAAGGGCGCCCACAGCGCCATCGACAGCGCCGTGAAGAAGGTCGTCTACGAGCAGGACATCCCGGACTGGTCCCCGGACGAGGCCAACAAGAAGATGGGTGCCGCCATCGACTCCCTGGGCAAGACCGGCTTCCAGGGCGTGTACTCGGCCAACGACGGCATGGCCGGCGGCATCATCACCGCCCTCGCCAAGCAGGGCGTCAAGGTCCCGGTCGGCGGCCAGGACGCCGAACTCGCGGGTCTGCAGCGCATCCTGAAGGGCGACCAGGCCTTCACGATCTACAAGCAGATCAAGCCCGAGGCCGAGACCACCGCCGAGATCGCCGTCAAGCTCCTCAAGGGCGAGAAGATCGACGACCTCGTCCCGGTCAAGGTCGACAGCCTCACCGGCGAGTTCAAGGGCATCCCGGCCAAGCTGTACGACGCGCAGGTCGTGACCAAGGAGAACATCGCCTCCACGATCATCGCCGACAACGTCTACAAGGCGGCCGACATCTGCACCGCCGAGTACAAGGCGGCCTGCGACGCGGCGGGCATCAAGTAACCCCTGCCGCCCCACGGAACCGGTCCGGCGCTCCCGCCCCACTCCACGCCCCGCAAGCGGGGGCGGGGCGCCGGACTCCCCTCGCACCCCCCACCGCCCCTGTCGGGAGGGTGCCCCGCACCACATCCCCGCCGGTCAGGCGGCGAAGGAGATGATTCACGTGTCCGCTACGCCCGTGCTGGCGTTGCGCGGGGTCTCCAAGCGGTTCGGCGCCGTCCAGGTGCTCACCGATGTCGATCTGGAGATCCACGCCGGAGAGGTCGTCGCCCTGGTGGGCGACAACGGCGCCGGCAAGTCCACCCTCGTCAAGACGATCTCGGGCGTCCACCCGATCGACGAGGGCACCATCGAGTGGGACGGCCGCCCGGTCCAGATCACCAAGCCCCACGACTCCCAGAACCTCGGGGTCGCGACCGTCTACCAGGACCTGGCGCTCTGCGACAACCTCGACGTGGTCGCCAACCTCTTCCTCGGCAGCGAGCTCAGCTCCGGCACCGTCCTCGACGAGATCGCCATGGAGAAGCGCGCCCGGGAGCTGCTCGACACCCTGTCCATCCGGATCCCCTCGGTCCGCATACCCGTGGCCGCCCTCTCCGGCGGCCAGCGTCAGGTCGTGGCCATCGCCCGCGCCCTGATCGGCGACCCGAAGATCGTGATCCTGGACGAGCCCACCGCCGCCCTCGGCGTCGAGCAGACCGCACAGGTGCTCGACCTGGTGGAGCGGCTGCGCGAGCGCGGCCACGGCGTCATCCTCATCAGCCACAACATGGCCGACGTCCGCGCCGTCGCGGACAAGGTCGCCGTGCTCCGCCTCGGCCGCAACAACGGCGTCTTCGACGTCGCGGACACCACCCACGAGACGATCATCGCCGCCATCACCGGGGCCACGGACAACGCCGTGACCCGCCGGCAGGCCCGTACGGCTGCAAAGGAGGACGCCAAGTGAGTGACCTCGCCAAGACCCCCGAAGCCTCCGAGGCCCCCGAGACCGCTGTCGCGGAGGCGGAAGCCACCGAGACCGCCGTCGAGACCGCCGCCGTGGCCGAGTCCGCGGCGCCCGTCCCGGCCGTCGACCCCCGCCTCCTCGTCCGCGAGGAGGGCCTCAAGGGCTACTGGACCGAGTTCACCCGCAAGATCCGCGGCGGCGAGCTCGGCTCCCTGCCCGTCGTCCTCGGCCTGATCGTCATCGCGATCGTCTTCCAGCTCCAGAACAGCAACTTCCTGTCCGCGAGCTCGGTCGCCAACGTCACGGTCTACGCCTCCGGCCTCGGCATCATGGCCGTCGGCATCGTCTTCGTGCTCGTGCTCGGCGAGATCGACCTCTCCATGGGCTCGGTCGCCGGTGTCGGCGCCGCCGTCTGGGCCGGCCTCCAGGTCAGCAACGGCATGAACGAATGGCTGGCCATCGTGCTCGCGGTGCTCTCCGGCACCGCCATCGGCGCGCTGCACGGCTTCTTCTTCGCCAAGATCGGCGTCCCCGCCTTCGTGGTCACCCTGGCCGGCTTCCTCGGCTGGATGGGCTTCCAGGAATGGCTCATGGGCGGCGAGGGTTCCATCAACACGCCGTCCGGCAGCGTGGTGGAGAACCTCACCAACTACTTCTTCGCCGACAAGATCGCCGCCTACGGCCTCGCCCTGGTCGCGGTCGCCGCCTACCTGTTCTCGCTGCTCCGCGACAGCAGCCGCCGCAAGGCCGCACTGCTCCCGGCCCGCCCGGTCAGCGAGATCGTGCTGCGCACCGCCGTCGTCGCCCTCCTGGTCTTCGCCGTCGCGTACGTGATGAACGAGCCCGCCGGCGCCCGCGGCCTGCCGCTCGCCCTGGTGCTCTTCCTGGCCGTCCTGGTCCTCGCCGACTTCGTCGCCCGCCGCACCCTCTTCGGCCGCAAGGTCTTCGCGGTCGGCGGCAACGCCGAGGCGGCCCGCCGCGCCGGCATCGGCGTGGACGGCGTCCGGATCGCGGTCTTCGCGATCTCCGGCACCCTCGCCGCCTTCGGCGGCCTGTTCATCGCCAGCCTCTCCGGCGGCGCCACCAAGAGCCTCGGCGGCGGCAACACGCTGATGCTGGTCATCGCCGCGGCCGTGATCGGCGGCACCAGCCTCTTCGGCGGCCGCGGCAAGGTCTGGTCGGCGCTCCTGGGCATGATCGTGATCCAGTCGATCCAGCAGGGCCTGAACATGATCGGCATGTCCAACGCCATCCAGAACATGATCACCGGCGCGGTGCTGCTCGCCGCCGTCGTGATCGACTCGGTCTCCCGCCGCACGCAGAAGACCGCGGGTCGCGCGTAACCGACATCACGCACAGTCCGCCCGGCGCCGGAGAACCGGCGCCGGGCGCTGCTGCGTCCGGATCAACGTGGCGACCGCACGGATCAGCGGTGTGTCGGCCATCCGGGTGAGGACCGAGTCCCCGGCCCGATGCCCACGATCCAAGACGGAACATTAGACTCGACAAATCGGCAAGCTCGACCAGTTCAAAGCAAGGAGGCACGGGTGGCTCTGCTGACCCGTATCAGGGGACCGCGAGACCTGGACCGGCTCTCCTCGGAACAGCTGGAACAGCTGGCCGAGGAGATCAGGACTTTCCTCGTGGACGCCGTCTCCAAGACCGGCGGGCACCTCGGCCCCAACCTCGGCGTGGTCGAACTGACCATCGCCCTCCACCGCGTCTTCGACTCGCCCAAGGACCGCGTCCTGTGGGACACCGGCCACCAGAGCTATGTGCACAAGCTGCTCACCGGCCGCCAGGACTTCTCCAAGCTCAAGATGAAGGGCGGCCTGTCCGGCTACCCCTCGCAGGCCGAGTCCGAGCACGACGTCATCGAGAACTCGCACGCCTCGACCGTCCTCGGCTGGGCCGACGGCCTCGCCAAGGCCAACGAGGTCCTGAAGAAGGACGACCACGTCGTCGCCGTCATCGGCGACGGCGCGCTGACCGGAGGCATGGCCTGGGAGGCGCTCAACAACATCGCCGACGCCAAGGACCGCCAGGTCGTCATCGTCGTCAACGACAACGAGCGCTCCTACGCCCCCACCATCGGCGGACTCGCCAACCACCTGGCGACCCTGCGCACCACCGACGGCTACGAGCGCTTCCTCGCCCGCGGCAAGGACATCCTGGAGCGCACCCCGGTCGTCGGGAAGCCGCTCTACGAGACCCTGCACGGCGCCAAGAAGGGCCTGAAGGACTTCATCGCCCCGCAGGGCATGTTCGAGGACCTCGGCCTGAAGTACGTCGGCCCGATCGACGGCCACGACATCGAGGCCCTGGAGTCGGCGCTCACCCGCGCCAAGCGCTTCGGCGGCCCGGTCATCGTGCACTGCCTCACCGAGAAGGGCCGCGGCTACCAGCCGGCCCTGCAGGACGAGGCCGACCGCTTCCACGCGGTCGGCAAGATCCACCCCGACACCGGTCTGCCGATCTCCTCCTCGGGCGCCGACTGGACCAGCGTCTTCGGCGAGGAGATGGTCGCGCTCGGCAAGGAGCGCGAGGACATCGTCGCCATCACGGCGGCCATGCTCCAGCCGGTCGGCCTCGACAAGTTCGCCAAGGCCTTCCCGGAGCGGGTCTTCGACGTCGGCATCGCCGAGCAGCACGCCGCGGTCTCCGCGGCCGGCCTCGCCACCGGCGGTCTGCACCCGGTCTTCGCGGTCTACGCGACCTTCCTCAACCGCGCCTTCGACCAGGTCCTGATGGACGTGGCGCTGCACAAGTGCGGCGTCACCTTCGTGCTCGACCGGGCCGGCGTCACCGGCACCGACGGCGCCTCGCACAACGGCATGTGGGACATGTCGATCCTGCAGGTCGTGCCCGGCCTGCGGCTCGCCGCCCCGCGCGACGCCGACCAGGTCCGCGCCCAGCTGCGCGAGGCCGTCGAGGTCACCGACGCGCCCACCGTGGTGCGCTTCTCCAAGGGCGCGGTCGGCCCCGCGGTCCCGGCGCTGCGCCGGATCGGCGGCATGGACGTGCTGCGCGAGGCGGGCAGCGACAAGCCCGACGTCCTCCTGGTCTCCGTCGGCGCGCTCGCCCCGATGTGCCTGGAGATCGCCGGTCTCCTGGACCAGCAGGGCATCTCCACCACGGTGATCGACCCGCGCTGGGTCAAGCCCGTCGACGAGGCCCTGGCCCCGCTCGCCGAGCGCCACCGGGTGGTCGTCACCGTCGAGGACAACAGCCGCGTCGGCGGCGTCGGCTCCGCCGTGGCGCAGGCCCTGCGCGACGCGGGCGTCGACGTTCCGCTGCGTGACTTCGGCATCCCGCCGCGTTTCCTGGACCACGCCTCCCGCGGCGAGGTCCTGGCCGAGATCGGTCTGACCGCCCCGGACATCGCGCGCCAGGTCACCGGTCTGGTCTCGCGCCTCGACGGGCGGTACGAGAGCAGCAGCAAGGCCGTGGAGCCCGCCCGGGACTGACGGATCCTGAGACGCCCGTACCTCACACGGCGTCACCCTTGGGCCGGTCGGCTCACTCTTCGGAGTGCCGACCGGCCCTTCCGCGTGCATCCTGGCCTGAGGGCGGGCAGCCCCCTGCCAGGGCCCGCGCCAGGGAGGTGCTACGTGAGTACGGACCAGCAGCCACGAGCGAACGACGGTCTGTTCCGGACCAAGTCGGTCGAACAGTCGATCCGCGACACCGAGGAGCCCGAGCACGCGCTCAAGAAGTCCCTCTCCGCCTGGGACCTCACCGTGTTCGGCGTCGGCGTCATCATCGGCACCGGCATCTTCGTCCTCACCGGCAAGGTGGCGAAGGAGAACGCGGGACCGGCGACCGCCCTGGCCTTCGTCGCCGCGGGCATCGTCTGCGCCCTCGCCGCCCTGTGCTACGCGGAGTTCGCGTCGACGGTGCCCGTCGCCGGTTCGGCGTACACCTTCGCGTACGCCTCCATCGGCGAGCTGCCGGCCTGGATCATCGGCTGGGACCTCGTCCTGGAGTTCGCGCTCGGCACCGCGGTGGTGGCGGTCGGCTGGTCCGGCTATGTGCGCTCGCTGATGGACAACATCGGCTGGCACCTACCGGCGTCACTCGAAGGGCCGGACGTGCCGGGAGGCACCTTCGACATCCTGGCCTTCATCCTGGTCCTGGTCCTCACCGTGGTCCTGGTCCTCGGCATGAAGCTGTCCGCCCGGATCACCGCCCTGGTCGTCGCGATCAAGGTCACCGTGGTCATGATCGTGATCGTCGCCGGTCTGTTCTTCATCGTCGGCGACAACTACAAGCCGTTCATCCCCGACGCGGTCACCCCGGAGACCGGCGGCGGCTGGGAGACCGCCCCGCTGGTCCAGCTGATGTTCGGTTACGAGCCCACCAACTTCGGCGTGATGGGCATCTTCACCGCAGCGTCCGTGGTCTTCTTCGCCTTCATCGGCTTCGACGTGGTCGCCACCGCCGCCGAGGAGACCAAGCTGCCCCAGCGCGACATGCCCCGCGGCATCCTCGGCTCGCTCCTCATCTGCACGGTGCTGTACGTGGCGGTGGCCCTGGTCGTCACCGGTATGCAGCACTACACCGAACTGTCCGTCAGCGCCCCGCTCGCCGACGCCTTCAAGGCCGTCGGGCACCCGTTCTACGCGGGCGTGATCAGCTTCGGCGCCGCCATCGGCCTCACCACGGTCTGTCTGATCCTGCTGCTCGGCCAGACCCGGGTGTTCTTCGCGATGAGCCGCGACGGGCTGCTGCCGCGGTTCTTCTCCATCACCCACCCGAAGTTCCGCACCCCGTACCGCCCGACCATCCTGCTCGGCGTGATCATCGCGATCGTCGCCGGCTTCACCAGCATCAACGAGCTGGCGACCCTGGTGAACATCGGCACCCTGTTCGCCTTCGTGGTGGTCGCCGCCGGCGTGATGGTGCTCCGCCGCACCCGCCCCGACCTGCACCGCGCCTTCCGCACCCCGTGGGTGCCGGTGCTGCCGATCCTCTCCATCGCCGCCTCGCTGTGGCTGATGCTGAACCTGCCGGGCGAGACCTGGCTCCGCTTCGCCATCTGGATGATCATCGGCTTCGTCGTCTACTTCCTGTACGGCCGCCGGCACAGCCGCCTCGGCAAGCTGGGCCAGGACGCGAAGTACTGAAGCCCCCGCACCCGTTCGGCCTAAGGGAGAGCGCGCGGACCCACACAGTTCGCGCCGCTCTCCTCCACCCGCCGCCGCAGTTCCCGGTCGGCCGTGACCACCAGGCACGGCCGGCCTTCGGCGTTCCGGGCCAGCTCCGCGATCAGGTCGTCGCCGCTGCCAGACGCCTCCTCGATCCGTACCCCCGGCACCGCCGTAACGCCCCGCGCCCGCCCCTCCAGGACGAGCACGATCTCGTACGGCCCGGGGTACGGCCCCTCCACCGGCCCGCCCCGCTCGGCGAGCCGGTCCCGCAGCCGCTCGGCGGCCCCGCGCCGGTCCTTCCACCAGCCGTCGGGCACCGAGCCCACCACGTTGGCACCGTCGACGATCAGGAGAGGCAGCAGGTCCATGGGGACAGCATGACGGCCCGGCACCACCATCGTGGTACCGGGCCGCCACCCGTACGGGTTACGCGGTGGCGTTACGCCGGGACGCTCGCCACGCCCTGCGCCAGGAACCGCTTGCCGTTGACGCGCTCCGAGACGCCCTCACGGTCCAGGTACGGCGTGATGCCGCCCAGGTGGAAGGGCCAGCCCGCACCGGTGATCAGGCAGAGGTCGATGTCCTGCGCCTCGGCGACGACACCCTCCTCCAGCATCAGGCCGATCTCCTGCGCCACCGCGTCCAGGACGCGGTCGCGGGCCTGCTCCTCGGTCAGGACGACGTCGCCCTGCTTGAGGAGCGCGGCGACCTCGGGGTCGAGCTCCGGCTTGAAGCCGTTCTCCGGCTTGTAGACATAGAAGCCGCGCTTGCCGGCCTCGACGACGGCCTTCAGGTTGGGGGAGACCTTGAAGCGCTCCGGGAAGGCGCGGTTCAGGGTCTCGGAGACGTGCAGACCGATGGCCGGGCCGACGAGCTCCAGGAGGACCAGCGGGGACATCGGCAGGCCGAGCGGCTCGACCGCCTTCTCCGCCACGGCCACCGGGGTGCCCTCGTCGATGATGTTCTGGATCTCGCCCATGAAGCGGGTGAGGATGCGGTTCACGACGAACGCCGGGGCGTCCTTCGTCAGGACCGCGGTCTTCTTCAGCTTCTTGGCGACACCGAACGCGGTGGCCAGCGAGGCGTCGTCGGTCTTCTCGCCGCGGACGATCTCCAGGAGCGGGAGGACCGCGACCGGGTTGAAGAAGTGGAAGCCGACCACGCGCTCCGGGTGCTGGAGCTTGGAGGCCATCTCGCTGACGGACAGCGAGGAGGTGTTGGTGGCGAGGATCGCGTGCGCCGGGGCGACCGCCTCGACCTCCGCGAACACCGTCTGCTTGACCGACATCTCCTCGAACACGGCCTCGATGATGAAGTCCGCGTCCGCGAAGCCGGCGGCCTTGTCCAGGACACCGGTGACCAGGCCCTTGAGGCGGTTGGCCTTGTCCTGGTTGATGCGGCCCTTGCCGAGCAGCTTGTCGATCTCGCCGTGGACGTAGCCCACGCCCTTGTCGATGCGCTCCTGGTCGATGTCGGTCAGGACGACCGGCACCTCCAGGCGGCGCAGGAACAGCAGGGCCAGCTGGGAGGCCATCAGACCGGCGCCGACGACGCCGACCTTGGTGACCGGGCGGGCCAGGTTCTTGTCCGGGGCACCGGCCGGGCGCTTGCCGCGCTTCTGCACCAGGTTGAAGGCGTAGATGCCGGAGCGCAGCTCGCCGCCCATGATCAGGTCCGCGAGGGCCTGGTCCTCGGCGTCGAAGCCCTTCTGCAGGTCGCCGTCCTTGGCGGCCTCGATGATCGCCAGGGCGCGGTAGGCGGCCGGGGCGGCGCCGTGCACCTTGGAGTCGGCGATGGCGCGGCCCTTGGCGACGGCCTGGTCCCAGGCCTCGCCGCGGTCGACCTCGGGACGCTCGACGGTCACGGAGCCGTTCAGCACGCCGGCGGTCCAGATGAGCGACTGCTCAAGGAAGTCGGCGCCCTCGAAGATCGCGTCGGCGATGCCGAGCTCGAAGACCTGCTTGCCCTTGAGCTGACGGTTCTGGTTGAGGCTGTTCTCGATGATGACCGAGACGGCCTTCTCCGCGCCGATCAGGTTCGGCAGGATCGCGCAGCCGCCCCAGCCGGGGACGAGACCGAGGAAGACCTCGGGCAGCGAGAAGGCCGGGAGCGCCTTGGAGACGGTGCGGTAGCTGCAGTGCAGACCGACCTCGACGCCGCCGCCCATGGCCGCGCCGTTGTAGTACGCGAAGGTCGGCACGGCGAGCGCGGAAAGCCGCTTGAAGACGTCGTGGCCGCCCTTGCCGATGGCCAGCGCCTCGTCGTGCTGCTTCAGCAACTCGACGCCCTTGAGGTCGGCGCCGACGGCGAAGATGAACGGCTTGCCGGTGATGCCGACGCCGACGATCTCACCGTTGGCGGCCTCCGCCTCGACCTGGTCGATCGCCGTGTTCAGGTTGGCGAGGGACTGCGGGCCGAAGGTGGTCGGCTTGGTGTGGTCGAAGCCGTTGTCCAGCGTGATCAGCGCGAACCGGCCGGCGTTGGCCGGGAGTTCGAAGTGCCGTACGTGGGCCGAGGTCACGACCTCGTCCGGGAAGAGCTCGGCGGCGCCCTTCAGAAGCTCGGCGGTGGTGCTCACTTGCCCTCCCAGTGGGGGTTCTCCCAGATGACCGTCGCGCCCATGCCGAAGCCGACGCACATGGTGTTGAGGCCGTAGCGGACCTGCGGGTTCTCCTCGAACTGGCGGGCCAGCTGCGTCATCAGACGGACGCCGGAGGAGGCGAGCGGGTGGCCGTACGCGATGGCGCCGCCGTACTGGTTGACGCGCGCGTCGTCGTCGGCGATGCCGTAGTGCTCCAGGAACGCGAGGACCTGGACGGCGAAGGCCTCGTTGATCTCGAAGAGACCGATGTCCGAGATGGACAGGCCGGCCTTGGCAAGCGCCTTCTCGGTGGCCGGGATCGGGCCGTAGCCCATGACCTCGGGCTCCACGCCGGCGAAGGCGTAGGAGACCAGGCGCATCTTCACCGGGAGGTTGTTCTCGCGGGCGAAGTCCTCGGAGGCGATGATCGAGGCGGTGGCGCCGTCGTTCAGGCCGGCCGCGTTGCCCGCGGTGACGTTGCCGTGGACGCGGAACGGCGTCTTCAGGTTCGCCAGCGACTCCAGGGTGGTGCCCGGGCGCATCGGCTCGTCGGCGGTGACCAGGCCCCAGCCCGTCTCGCCGCCCTCGGGGGAGGTGCGGCGGACCGAGATCGGCACCAGGTCCTGCTGGATCTTGCCGTCGGCGTACGCCTTGGCGGCCTTCTCCTGCGAGCGCACGGCGTACTCGTCGGCGCGCTGCTTGGTGATGCTCGGGTAGCGGTCGTGCAGGTTCTCGGCGGTCATGCCCATGAAGAGGGCGGACTCGTCGACCAGCTTCTCGCTGACGAACCGCGGGTTCGGGTCCACGCCCTCGCCCATGGGGTGGCGGCCCATGTGCTCGACACCACCGGCGATGACGGCGTCGTACGCGCCGAAGGCGATCGAACCGGCCGTCGTCGTCACGGCGGTCAGCGCGCCGGCGCACATGCGGTCGATCGAGTAGCCCGGCACGGACTGCGGCAGACCGGCCAGGATGCCGGCGGTGCGGCCGAGGGTCAGGCCCTGGTCGCCGATCTGCGTGGTCGCGGCGATGGCGACCTCGTCGATCTTCGCGGGGTCGAGGCCGGGGTTGCGGCGCAGCAGCTCCCGGATGGCCTTGACGACGAGGTCGTCGGCGCGGGTCTCGTGGTAGATGCCCTTCGGGCCCGCCTTGCCGAACGGGGTACGGACGCCGTCGACGAAGACGACGTCCCTGACGGTACGAGGCACGATGGCTCTCCTCCAGGGTGCGGGATGGCACTGCTGCTGCGCGGGCACACGGCCCGACACGCACCTAAGCGCGCGCTTGCTCCCCCCATGCTACTTGCGGGTAACCAGACTGCCCAGTCCCCCCGCCCCAAGCGGCGAAGGTCACACCCGCCCGACGCACCGGACGGGTCACGTGTCCGCCGTCGGGATCGCCGCAGGGTCGCCCCGCCAGACGGTACGGATGCGGTCGAGGAGCCGCCGCAGAGCCGTCTCCCTGACGAACGGCAGCAGAACGTCGGCGTCCGTCGGCCGGAGCCGCCCCAGAGCGGCGAGGTCCAGCGTCAGGAGCAACGCCTCGGCGTGCTCGGCCAGCCAGTCGTCCCGGCCCAGCTCCCGGGCCAGCCGCAGCAGCCCGACCGTCAGACGTGGCCGCTCGGCCGCCGGGACGCCGGCCAGGGCGGCCCGGTGCCGGTCCAGAACACCGCGTGCCCGGCCCGGCCCGGCGTGCTGCCAGACATGGGTGGTGTCCGCCTGGGCGACGGCGGTGGCCAGGTCCGACTGCTCGCCGGCGGTCCGGAGGAATGCGCCCAGCCGGGAGGCGATCGTGTCCAGCTCGGCCTGGGCCACGTCGGGGCGTCCGGCCTGCTCCTGGACGCAGCCGAGCAGCAGCCGCCACGTGGCCGCGTGCCGCCCGGGAGCCGGGTCCGGCACCGCCGACAGGGTCAGGGCCCGCAGGACCTCCACGGCCGCGGGCCCCGGCAGCCGGGCGGCGTCGTGGACCAGCTGCCTCGCCACGGCCTCGCGCATCCGCGGCAGATCCTCCTCGGGCAGGTCCGGCAGCATCACGACCAGACCGGCATACGCGCCCGCCAGCTCCGTGGCCGTCCCATGGCTCCGGCTCAGCAGCGACACGAGCAGGTGGGCCGCGGAGCGGCTCTCTCCGGCCCCGTCCGAGTGGTACGTCCGCAGCGTGCCGGGCAGCCGATCGAGCAACGGGACCACGAGGTGGAGGAGGTCCGTGGCGTCGCTGTCGCCCACGAAGGCCACGCGGCGCATCAACTCCGTCGCGGAGACCGCGTCCGGCACGTGAAATCCGCCCTGACGGGGCGCCCGCACGGGTGCGGACCGGGCCGGGACGTCCCCGTATCCGGCGACGTCCGGGTCGTCCGCGCCCTCCTCGCGCACGGCGACCCGCAGTCCACGCCGCAGGGAGAGGAACCGGCTGAACGAGGTCCATGAGGCGTCACCGAACTGCGACCGCCACAGATGGGCGTGACGCGACCAGGCGTCGGCCGGCTCCCGGTGCCCGCACAGAAAAGTGGTCAGGTCGAGCTCCCCGGCGACCGCGACGGCCAGCAGCAGGAGGTTCGCGCCGTAGATCGCGTCACGCTCCACGGCGCTCTGGCCGATCGGCCGGTACGCGAGATCCCGGCCGCGCGAGCCGTCCTGCCCGGCCTGCGCGAAGAGCGCCCGCAGCAGTTCCACGAGCGACCGGCGGACATCCCCACCGTCCGCCGCGATCAGCTCGCGGACATTGCGCACCACCTCCGCGCGGTCGGTCAGCGGCACCACGGACAGCAGGGCGCGCAGCCGCCGGCCGACCGGTGGGCGCCCGTCGGCGGAATGAGCGGACAGCAGGGCGGCGAGCTCGCGGCTGATCAGCCGGGCCGCCAGATGCTCGCCGAAGGTGGCGTGAAGGAACTCGTACGAGCGCAGTTCCGCCTCCGCCACCACCGCCTGGGACTCGTGGACGAAGAAGAAGCGCCCGAAGACCAGCGGCGAGGGCTCGGCCTCCAGAAGGAGCGCGACATCCCGCTCGGCCTCCTGCGCCGTGATGCTCTGGCTGCCGCGATGGAACATGCCGGTCGCGATCACCGCGAGCCGCCGCAGCTCGTCCTCCACGGCTCCGGCCTCCGCGGCTTCCGGCAGCGGGCCCGCGTGCTTCACGACCTCCCGGCCAGATGACGGTCCACCGGGCGGGGCGCGAAGCGGAAGGACGGCGCCACATATCCCTCGGCGAGGCTGGGGATCACGAGACCCGAACCCTCGACGGCGGCGATGGGGGCCCGCAGCCGTGCCCGCGCCCGGTCGGGCGCGCGCCCGCCGTCGGCGAACGCGCTCAGCAGCGTGCCCATCCTGCCGAGCCCCGTGCGGTCCTCGCGGGCGGGCGGCTCGTCCTCCTCCATGGGCACGACCATGCTGTCGGACGTCAGACGGAACTCCGGGCAGTCCCAGCAGAGGCCGGACACCAGGGCGTCGTACCTCCGCATCGCCTCCCGCGCGAGCTGCTCGGGTGCGGGGCCGCCCGGAGCGGCCGGGCGTCGTACGACCTCCCCCGCCGCCCGGTACGAGGCGGCGAGCTCGGCGCGCAGCTCCGCCGGCTCCCGGACCCGGAACGAGCCCAGCTCGATCTGGCCGAGCTCGTGGAGGACGTCGGTGGTGACATCGGCCGGACCGGCGCTCCAATCCTCGGCAGGCGTGAAGCCCGCCCGGGCCACGGCCTCGCAGAACGCGGCGACATGCAGGACGACGTCGGCCGCGCACAGCAGCGCGGTCCGCTCCGTGCCCAGGGCGGCGCGCACCCGGCCGGGGTATCCGTCGAGGAGCGCCCGCAGGTCCGCCGGTGGAGAACCGTCCAGGGTCAGCGGCGCCAGCAGCTCCTCGGCGAAGTCCTGCAGCCGCGCCCGCCTCCCGGCCAGGACGGCGACCGCGCCGGCGACATCACCCCCGTCCTCCTCCAGCCAGGCCCGCCGGTCCACCTCGGGACGCGGCGGGCGCTGTCGGCGCTGCTCGCCGGCCTCGGCGTCGGCGAGCACCTCCAGCTCCGCATGGCGGAACCGCCAGTAGGCCGGGTCGAGTGAGAGACCGGGCAGATCGGGGACGCTCGTGTGCTCGCGGCAGAACCGGACGATCCGCAAGACGTCGTCCAGCCGGGGAGCGGTGGAACGGCGTCCGGCCAGCAGCTCGGAGACAGTCGACTCGCTCCGGTGCAGGGCCCGCGCCAGAGCCGACTGCGGCACGTGGTGTGCCTGGACGAGATGGCGCAGCGCGGCACAGAAATGGGCGACGGCGCCCGGAGCATCGGTCACGAACTGGCCCCCCGACATTCGGACGACTTCGGCCCCAGAAGCAGCAGCGTACGTGCTGACCTGCCAGGACCGCCCGATGCTTCGGGAATCTTCGGCCACTCGCCGCCCGGGGCGGCCGGTGGCCCACAGTCGGTCGGGCGGTGGTCCGGAACCGCCGCCCGACCGAGGGGAGTTCCCATGTCGTCCTGGCCGATGGTGCTGGCGCTGAGCTTGATCGGGCTCTGGCCCGCGCTCCTTCTCGCGGCCGTCGCGCTGCCGGCGGTCTGGTCCGCGCGCCCGGCCCGTCGCCGGGCCGCCGCGGGCGTGCTCGCCCAGTTGCTCGGTGCCGGCCGGGTCAGTGATCCGGCAGAGGTGCCCGCCCGTCCATCGCCGCCGCCATCGGTCCCGAGTCCCGCAGGACGGCCCGGACGAAGGCGGTGCGGCGGAGGCCGAGGGCGCGGAGGGCCGGGCCGTGGTCGTGGGCGACGGTGAGGGCGGCGGCGGTGAGGAGGGACTGCCAGACGAGGGTGGCGGCGCGGCGGGCCGGGGGCGGGAAGGGGGCCAGGGACTCGCGGAGGCGGCGGCAGTGGAAGGGGACGTGGCGCTGTTCGTCGGCGAGGATGCGGGCGGCGACCTCGGCGGTCAGCGGGTCGGGGGAGCCGTCGCGCAGGGCGCGGTAGTAGTGCAGGGCGACCGCCTCGGCGACCATCAGGACCAGGAGTTCGGTACGCAGGCCGAGCAGGCGGCGCAGGCGTACGAAGGCGGTGTCGGTCCAGTGGCCCGGCAGGGTCGGGGCGTCCGCCGCGGCGAGCAGCAAGGCGAGGAGTCGGGCGTGGTTCTGCTCCTCGGCGACGAAGAGGGCGACCGCCTCGCCGTACACCGGGTCGCCGGCCCGGCGTGCCTTGGCCTTGAGCTGCGCGCCGTCGCCGTCCTCGCCGACCTGGAAGCGCTGGACGCTCCGGATCAGCGCGGCCGGCAGCCGGGCGCCGCGGGTCCAGTCGGGGTCGCCGAGGGCGTCCCGGCGGGCGCGCTCGGCGGTGAAGTCGTCGACCCAGTCCTCGTACCCGTTCGTCGTGCCTATCGTTTTGATCATGTTCAGAAACCTAGCGGCGGTTGAGCGTGTTCAAAACGACTTCGCCGGAGCGGTGACAGAACCGGGACACAGGACACGCAGAAGCCCCCGGTGCCTCTCCCGAGGCACCGGGGGCTTCTGCCGGTTCCCTTACGCGTTCGCCCGCAGCGCCTGCACAAGCAGCGGCGCCACCAGATGCACCTGCCAGGGGCGGGCGCCGTAGCCGCTGAGGGCGGCCTCGACCGCGTCCTCCGTCGGCTGCGGCGGCTCCCAGCAGACCCGGCGCACGGTGTCCGGGGTCATCAGGTTCTCCTGCGGCAGATGCAGCTGCTCCGCGAGCGCCGAGACCGCGGTACGGGCCGCGGACAGGCGCGCCGCGGCCGCCGGGTCCTTGTCCGCCCAGGCGCGCGGCGGCGGCGGGCCCGCCACCTGCTGGCCCGGCTGCGGCAGCTCGGCCTCCGGCAGCGCCTTCGCCCGGTCCACCGCCGCCTGCCACTGCTCCAGCTGACGCCGGCCCATCCGCTGCCCGAAGCCGGGCAGCGCGGAGAGCGCGCCCGCGTTCGGCGGCAGCGCCAGGGCCGCCTCGACGATCGCCGCGTCGCTCAGCACCTTGCCGGGGGAGACGTCGCGCCGCTGGGCGATCCGGTCACGGGTCGTCCACAGCTCCCGTACCACCGCCATCTGACGGCGCCGGCGCACCTTGTGCATGCCCGAGGTGCGGCGCCAGGGGTCCTTGCGCGGCGGCGCCGGCGGGGCCGAGGCGATCGCGTCGAACTCCTGCAGCGCCCACTCCAGCTTGCCCTGCCGGTCGAGCTCCTTCTCCAGCTCGTCGCGCAGGTCCACGAGGAGCTCCACGTCGAGCGCCGCGTAGCGCAGCCAGGGGTCGGGGAGCGGGCGGGTGGACCAGTCGACCGCGGAGTGGCCCTTCTCCAGGGCGAAACCGAGCACCGACTCGACCATCGCGCCCAGGCCCACCCGCGGGAAGCCCGCGAGCCGCCCGGCCAGCTCGGTGTCGAACAGCCGGCTCGGCAGCATGCCTATGTCCCGCAGGCAGGGCAGGTCCTGCGTCGCGGCGTGCAGGATCCACTCGGTCCCGTCGAGCGCCTCGCCGAGTCCGGACAGATCGGGGCAGCCCACGGGGTCGATCAGCGCGGTCCCCGCGCCCTCCCGGCGCAGCTGGACCAGATAGGCGCGCTGCCCGTAGCGGTAGCCGGACGCCCGTTCGGCGTCGACGGCGACGGGCCCGCGGCCGGCCGCGAAGGCGGCGACCACCTGCGCCAGGGCGTCCTCGGAGGCCACGACGGGCGGAATGCCCTCGCGGGGTTCGAGCAGCGGGATCGGCAGCCCACGCGGAGGGACGTCGTCGTCCGAGGGGGCGCCCCCGGTGGTTCGCAGTGCGGTGTCACTCGCGGTGTCTTGGGCGTCGGTCACCTGTCAAGGGTATCTGTGAATGGCAAGCGCCCAGCGACGGAACAGTCCGCGACATCGGATCCGAGTTCGGTTTCGCGTCGGATCGGAGCTGACCGGGACGCCGGGCCGTCGTGCGGACCCGGCGTCCCGATGAGAGGGAACGTTCCGTCGGTGGGCGCCCACCGTTCTTCACGCCCGGCGGGAGACCGGGCCGCCGCTCAGTGGATGATCCCGGTGCGCAGGGCCACCGCGACCATGCCGGCGCGGTCGCCGGTGCCCAGCTTGCGGGCGATGCGGGCGAGGTGGCTCTTCACCGTGAGGGCGGAGAGGCCCATGGAGACGCCGATCGCCTTGTTCGACTGGCCCTCGGCGACGAGGCGCAGGACCTCGACCTCGCGGCCGGAGAGCTCGCGGTAGCCGCCCGGGTGGCTCGGGGCACCCGGGGGGCGGCGGTGGCCGAGGCGGGCGGCCGCCGAGCCGATGGGGGCCGCGCCCGGGCGGGTGGGGTGGCCGATGTTGGTGCGGGTGCCGGTGACGACGTATCCCTTGACGCCGCCGGCGAGGGCGTTGCGCACGGCGCCGATGTCGTCGGCGGCGGAGAGGGCGAGGCCGTTGGGCCAGCCCGCCGCGCGGGTCTCGGACAGCAGCGTCAGACCGCTGCCGTCGGGCAGATGGACGTCGGCCACGCAGATGTCGCGCGGATTGCCGACGCGGGGACGGGCCTCCGCGATGGACGACGCCTCGATGACGTCGCGCACCCCGAGCGCCCACAGGTGGCGGGTGACGGTGGAGCGGACGCGCGGGTCGGCCACGACGACCATGGCCGTCGGCTTGTTCGGGCGGTAGGCGACCAGGCTTGCGGGCTGCTCGAGGAGAACGGACACCAGGCCTCCTGGGGAAGGTGCGGGACGGAGCCGGCTCGGGGAAGAAGCCGGGGGCGAACCCGTGCTGTGAAGGGGTCACTGACTCCTTCGGCACCTTGCCCGCCCGCCTTTAGGGAAAGATCACGATTTGGTGAGTAACAATTGGGGCAATTCGGACGCGTGATCGATCATCGTACGAGCCTCACGCGGTCGTGAGTCTTTCGGGGGACGGTCCGGCGGGCCCTTTCGAACGCTTTCGAGCCCTCGCGGGCCCGAAGCCGCCCGCGCCCCGACCGCGACCCGACCGAAAATGTCCGAAAAACGCCCCCGCGCCCCAGCCCCCACACTGGCTACGCCTGCTGCGGCCCCCGGCGCTGCGGCAGCGACACCACACCCGCCCCCGAGGTCGTCCCCGCGCCCGGCCCCGCCCCCGGGTCCGCCGGCGCCGGCGGAAGCCCCGCGACCTGGCACAGCAGATCGCACCAGGCCGCCAGGTGCGCCCCGGTGTCCGGCACCCCCGCCGGGCCCGCCTCCGGCGACCACGAGGCCCGGATCTCGATCTGCGTCGCCGGCCGCCGCTCCGCGAGTCCCCCGAAATAGTGGGAGCCCGCCATCGTGACGGTCCCGCTCGCCTCCCCGTACGCGAGCCCCCGCGCGTCCAGCGCCCCGGTCAGCCAGGACCAGCACACCTCCGGCAGCAGCGGGTCCGCCGCCATCTCCGGCTCCAGCTCCGCCCGTACCAGCGTCACCAGCCGGAAGGTGCCCTTCCAGGCCTCGTGCCCGGCCGGGTCGTGCAGCAGCACGAGCCGCCCGTCCGCCAGGTCCTCCTCGCCCGCCACCACCGCCGCCTCCAGGGCGTACGCGTGCGGGGCGAGCCGCTGCGGCGGGCGGGTCGGGTCGACCTCGATCTCCGGCCGCAGCCGGGCCGCGCGCAGCCCCTCGACCGCCCGCCGGAACGCGGCCGGCACGGGGTTCGTCTCGTGGGGATCCACGGAGTTCGTGGGATCCGTGGAATCCGTGGGATTCACCCTGTCGCCCGCCGTCTTCCTCGTCCCTCTGTCGCCGTCGGAATGATCGGAAAAATGTCCCTGAGCCGCAGCCATGCGGGGAAGAGTAGGCGGAACGGAGCCCGCGTGCGGGGAGGGACACCCGGGCCGGGCGAGCGGCTTCTCGCCACATGCGAAGATTCTGGGCGTGAGCGCCAACCACGGCCCCGAGGGGCAGCAGACGAAGCACCAGCCGCAGACGTACGACTCCGCCTTCCTCAAGGCGTGCCGGCGGGAGGCCGTGCCGCACACCCCGGTGTGGTTCATGCGGCAGGCCGGGCGGTCCCTGCCCGAGTACCTCAAGGTCCGCGAGGGCATCCCCATGCTCGAGTCCTGCATGCGGCCCGAGCTGGTCACCGAGATCACCCTGCAGCCGGTGCGCCGCCACAAGGTCGACGCCGCCATCTACTTCAGCGACATCGTCGTCCCCCTCAAGGCCATCGGCGTCGACCTCGACATCAAGCCCGGTGTCGGCCCGGTCGTCGCCGAGCCCATCCGCACCCGCGCAGACCTGGCCCGGCTGCGCGACCTCACCCCGGAGGACGTGCACTACGTCACCGAGGCCATCGGCATGCTCACCGCCGAGCTCGGCGCCACCCCGCTGATCGGCTTCGCCGGCGCCCCGTTCACCCTCGCGAGCTACCTCGTCGAGGGCGGCCCGTCGCGCAACCACGAGCACACCAAGGCGCTCATGTACGGCGACCCGCAGCTGTGGGCCGATCTGCTCGACCGCCTCGCCGAGATCACCTCGGCCTTCCTCAAGGTGCAGATCGAGGCCGGCGCCTCCGCCGTCCAGCTCTTCGACTCCTGGGTCGGCGCCCTCGCCCCGGCCGACTACCGCCGCTCGGTGATGCCCGCCTCCACCAAGGTCTTCGACGCGGTCGCCTCGTACGGCGTGCCGCGCATCCACTTCGGTGTCGGTACGGGCGAGCTGCTCGGCCTCATGGGCGAGGCGGGCGCCGACGTCGTCGGCGTCGACTGGCGGGTCCCGCTCGACGAGGCGGCCCGCCGGGTCGGACCGGGCAAGGCGCTCCAGGGCAACCTCGACCCGGCCGTGCTGTTCTCGACCCGGGAGGCCGTGGAGGCCAAGACGGACGAGGTCCTGGCCGCCGCGAAGGGCCTGGAGGGGCACGTCTTCAACCTCGGTCACGGGGTGCTGCCGACGACCGACCCGGACGCGCTGACCCGCCTGGTCGACCACGTCCACACGCGGACGGCGGTCTGACGGACCGAGGCCCGCAGCCGGACCGAGGCCCGAGCCGGAGCGAGGCCCGAGCCGGCACGGCGGCCCGCGCGAGAGCACGGGCACGGGCACGGGGGTCACACCTCGCAGTCGAAGGCCGGATTGCCCGTGCCGATCCGGCACACGTCGAGGCCGCTGTCACCGGTGACCACGCCCTCGTTCGTGGCGACCTGGATGTAGTCGTTCCCGGAGCCGCCGGCGACGAGGTTGGTCACCGTGCCGGCGACCCTGATGAGGTCGGAGTCCTCGGCGCCGACGATGAACCCGTTCACCGTGGCGGCCGACTGCGCCGTGATGCTGTCGCGGCCGGGTCCGCCGTAGACGAGACCGTTCACGGGCCCGGTCAGGGTGATGTAGTCGCTGCCGGCGCCGCCGTTGACGCTCTCCCCGGATTCGACCAGGGAGCAGACGATGATGTCGCTGCCGGGTGTGCCGTTCACGTTCGGGCCGGTGACCGGCACGCCGTTCACCGTGCACGAGGTCTGGGCGTGCGCCGGCGCGGCGCCGAGGGCGAGCGGGGCGAGGGCGAGGGAGGCGGCGCAGAGCGCGCGCAGTGTCTGTCGCATCATGCGATCAGTCGCGCACGGTGACGGAAGGCTCGCAACTCGTCACCATCCGTAACGCCGCCGCCCGGGTCACCCCGCCGCCCGTACGGCCGTCACCGCCTTCCGCGCCGCCACCAGGACCGGGTCCCACACCGGCGAGAACGGCGGCGCGTACCCCAGGTCCAGGGCCGTCATCTGCTCCACCGTCATCCCGGCCGTCAGCGCCACCGCCGCGATGTCCACCCGCTTCGCCGCGCCCTCGCGGCCCACGATCTGCACGCCGAGCAGCCGGCCGGTGCGGCGCTCCGCGAGCATCTTCACCGTCATCAGCGCCGCCCCCGGGTAGTAGCCCGCGCGGCTCGTCGACTCGATCGTGACCGTCACATAGCGCAGGCCCACCTCGCGGGCGTCCTTCTCGCGCAGCCCGGTCCGGGCGATCTCCAGGTCGCACACCTTGGACACCGCCGTGCCCACCACGCCCGGGAAGGTCGCGTAGCCGCCGCCCACGTTCGCACCGATCACCTGGCCGTGCTTGTTGGCGTGCGTGCCGAGCGCGATGTGCCGCTCGCGGCCCGACACCAGGTCGAGGACCTCCACGCAGTCGCCGCCGGCCCAGATGTTCTCGTGCCCCCGCACCCGCATCGCCAGATCGGTGAGCAGCCCGCCGTACGCGCCGAGGGGCAGCCCCGCCGCCCGCGCGAGGCCCGTCTCCGGCACCACACCCGTACCGAGGACGACCACGTCCGCCGGGTACTCGCCCGAGTCCGTCGCCACCGCCCGCACCCGGCCGTCCCCGCCGGTGAGGACCTTCCTCACCGGCGACGAGCCGACCGTGGTGATGCCCAGACCGTCCATCGCCTCGTGCACCAGCCGCCCCATGTCCGGGTCCAGGGTCGCCATCGGCTGCTCGCCCCGGTTCAGGACCGTCACCTCGAAGCCGTGGCCGAGCAGCGCCTCCGCCATCTCCACGCCGATGTACCCGGCGCCGACCACCACCGCCCGCCGGCCCTTCGCCCGGTCCAGCGAGGCCAGCAGCGCCTCCCCGTCGTCCAGGGTCTGCACCCCGTGCACGCCCGGCGCGTCGATGCCCGGCAGCGGCGGGCGCAGCGGCCGCGCCCCGGTCGCGATCACCAGCTTGTCGAAGCCGGTCCACGTCTCCGCGCCCGACTCCAGGTCCCGGGCGCGCACCCGCTGCCCGGCGACGTCGATCTCGACCACCTCGGTCCGGGTCCGCAGGTCGATGTCCCGGGCCCGGTGCTCCTCCGGGCTGCGGGCGATCAGCTTGTCCCGTACGGGTACGTCGCCGCCGACCCAGTACGGGATGCCGCAGGCCGAGTACGAGCTGAAGTGCCCCCGCTCGAAGGCGACGATCTCCAGTTCGTCCGGCCCCTTGAGCCTGCGCGCCTGCGAGGCGGCGGACATGCCCGCGGCGTCGCCCCCGATGACCACCAGTCGTTCGCTCATACGAACACGCTACGACGAAGGGTCCGTTCGGCCGGGGCCCTTCGGCCAGGGTCCGGAACCGGCCCGCCCGGGCGATTTGAGAGAGTGGTCCCATGGGCGCTGCCTCCCTGAGCACGGTCCCCAGGAGCGCCGCCCCCTGAGCACGGTCCCCAGGAGCGAGGAGCATGAGCCCGATGAACGCGAACGCGCAGCAGGTCGCGGGCGGTCCCGAGGTCGTCGTCGTGGGCGGCGGCATCTCCGGTCTCGCCGCGGCGCACCGACTCGTCACCGCGGGCGCCCGGGTGACCCTCCTGGAGGGCGGCGACCGGATCGGCGGAAAACTGCTCGCCGGGCAGATCGCCGGCGCCCCCGTGGACCTCGGTGCCGAGTCGCTGCTCGCCCGCCGCCCCGAGGCCGTCGCGCTCGCCGAACGGGTCGGCCTGGCCGGCCGCATCCAGGCCCCCGCCACCACCACCGCCTCCGTCTGGTCCCGCGGCGAGCTCGTGCCCATGCCGAAGGGCCATGTCATGGGCGTCCCCGCCGACGGCCGGGCCGTCGAGGGGCTGCTCTCCGCCGAGGCGGTCGAGCGGATCGGCCGCGACCGCGAACTCCCGCCGACCGAGATCGGCGAGGACATCGCCATCGGCGCGTACGTCGCCGAGCGCATGGGCCACGAGGTCGTCGACCGGCTCGTCGAACCCCTCCTCGGCGGCGTGTACGCGGGCGACGCGTACCGCATCTCCATGAAGGCCGCCGTCCCCGCGCTCTTCCACGCCGCCCGCGCGCACGCCACCCTCGGCGAGGCCGTCCGCGCCGTGCAGCGGGCCGGCGCGGCCACCCCGAGCGACGCGGCCGGCGCCGGTACGGGCCTGGGCGGGGCCGGTTCCACCGCGGGCCCCACGCCGGGCCCCGGCGGCGCCCCCTTCGCCGGCCTCGAAGGCGGCGTCGGCACCCTCCCGCTCGCCGTCGCCGACGCGATCCGCGCCGCCGGCGGCACGATCCTGACCCTTACCCCGGTCACGGAACTGCGCCGCACCGGCGCGACCGGCGGCTGGCAGGTCGTGACCCCGGACCGTACGTACACCGCCGACGCCGTCGTCCTCGCCACCCCCGCCGGGCCCGCCGCCGCGCTCCTCGGCGCCCACGCCCCGGCAGCGGCCACCGAACTGGCCGCCGTCGAGTACGCCTCCATGGCCCTGGTGACCCTCGCCTTCCAGCGCAGCGAGATCTCGGCCCTCCCGGGCTCCGGCTTCCTCGTCCCGCCCGTCGACGGCCACACCATCAAGGCCTCCACCTTCTCCAGCGCGAAGTGGCGCTGGGTGACCGACGGCGCCCCCGACCTCTTCGTCCTGCGCACCTCCGTCGGCCGGCACGGCGAGGAGGCGCAGGTGCACCGCGAGGACGCCGACCTCGTCGACGTCTCCCTCAAGGACCTGGCCGCCGCCACCGGACTCACCGCCCGGCCCGTCGCCTCCACCGTGACCCGCTGGCTCGGAGGGCTGCCCCAGTACCCGGTCGGCCACCTCGCCCGCGTCGAGCGGATCCGCGCCGCCGTCGCCGGCCTGCCCGGACTCGCCCTCGCGGGCGCCGTCTACGAGGGCGTCGGCATCCCCGCCTGCGTCGCCTCCGCCGAGCGCGCGGCCGACGAGATCATCGCCACGTCGAAAACCACCCACCCTGGTGCGGGGCACGCATCGTGACGGGCGAGAATAGGCGTATGAGTGCGCCCGAAAAGATCCCGAACGCCGGTAAGAAGGCGAAGGACCTCAACGAGGTCATCCGCTACACCCTGTGGTCTGTGTTCAAGCTGCGCGACGTTCTGCCCGAGGACCGGAGCGGCTACGCCGACGAGGTCCAGGAGCTGTTCGACCAGCTCGCCGCCAAGGACATCACCATCCGCGGCACGTACGACCTGTCCGGTCTGCGCGCCGACGCCGACGTGATGATCTGGTGGCACGCCGAGACGAGCGACGAGCTCCAGGAGGCGTACAGCCTCTTCCGCCGTACGAAGCTGGGCCGCGCCCTTGAGCCGGTCTGGTCGAACATGGCGCTGCACCGCCCCGCCGAGTTCAACAAGTCGCACATCCCGGCCTTCCTGGCCGACGAGACCCCCCGCGACTACGTCTCGGTCTACCCGTTCGTGCGCTCGTACGACTGGTACCTGCTGCCCGACGAGGACCGCCGCCGGATGCTCGCCGACCACGGCAAGATGGCCCGCGGCTACCCGGACGTGCGCGCCAACACGGTCGCCTCCTTCTCGCTCGGCGACTACGAGTGGATCCTCGCCTTCGAGGCCGACGAGCTGCACCGCATCGTCGACCTCATGCGTCACCTGCGCGGCTCCGAGGCGCGGATGCACGTCCGCGAGGAGATCCCGTTCTACACCGGCCGCCGCAAGAGCGTCGCCGACCTGGTGGCGGGCCTGGCCTGACGGCCTCCCCGCACCGTTGACCCGGTCACCGCCCGGCGCCCAGCCGGGCGGTGACCCCTTGACCCGGAAGATCAGACGGCCGGCGAAGCTTCGCCGCCCGCTCCAGCGACACCGGGTCCGGCTCCGGGTGCGGCGCGCATGACGCGCGCCGCACCGGCGTCCCTTCCGACGGGACCCTCGCCGCGTCCGGCACGGCGCCGGTGAGCAGATACCGCTCCAGATAGGCGTTCACGCAGGCGTTCGCGCCGCCCCCGATGCCGTGCGACCCGGCGTCCCGCTCGGTCACCAGCGCCGCGCCGCCCAGCCTGCGCTGCAACTCCAGGGCCCCTTCGTACGGCGCCGCCGCGTCCCGCTCCGCCGCCAGGATCAGCACCGGCGGCAGCACCCCGGGCCCCGTCCGTACGTCCAGCGGCTTCTGCCGCGGCGTCGTCCAGTACGCGCAGGGCAGGTTCGCCCACACGTTGTCCCAGGTCTCGAACGGCGCCTGGCGCGCGAGCCGCGTGTTGTCCCGGTCCCAGAGCGCGAAGTCCTCGGGCCACGGCGCGTCGTTGCACTCCACCGCCGTGTAGACGGCCCCCGCGTTCCCCGGATCGGCCACCTCGGCGCCCTCCGCACGCCCGGGCGGCGGATCGGCCGGACCCGCCTGCGCGACCAGCGGCTTCGGATCGCCCTTCAGATACGCGCCGAGGGCGCCCGCCCGCGCGGCCCAGAACCGGTCGTCGTACAGCGCCTGCAGCATCGCCGAATGCAGCTGCCCGGGCCCGACCTTCCCGCCCGCCGGCGCCGCCGCCAGCTCGGCCCGCACCTTCTCGTAGCTCCGCGCCACCTCGCCGGCCGTCGCGCCGAGCCCGTACACCTCGTCGTGCTTCGCCGCCCACGTACGGAAGTCCGTCCAGCGCCGCTCGAACGCCAGCGACTGGTCGAGGTTGTTCACGTACCAGACCTGCTCCGGCGCCGGGTTCACCGGCGCGTCGAACACCATCCGCCGCACCCGGTGCGGGAACAGCGACGCGTACAGGGCCCCGAAGTACGTGCCGTAGGACGCGCCCATGTACGTCAGCCGCCGCTCGCCCAGCGCCGCCCGCAGCACCTCCAGATCGCGGGCGTTGTTCAGCGAGTGGTAGTGCCGCAGGGCCGCGCCCGTACGCCGGGCACAGCCGTCGGCGTACGTCTTGGCGCGCGCGATCCGCTCCTGCTTGAACACCTCCGACGGCACGGTGGGCGCGAGCGTCGGCCCCTTCGTACGGTCCGCCGGGTCCTGGCACGACACCGGCGCCGACCGGCCCACCCCGCGCGGGGCATAGCCCACCAGGTCGTACGCGGCGGAGATCCGCTGCCAGGCCGGGAGCCCGGCGGCCAGCGGGAAGTACGTCGACGAGGCCCCCGGCCCGCCCGGGTTGTAGACCAGGGCGCCCTGCCGCTCGGCCGCCGGCCCCGAGGCCTTCACCCGGCTGACGGTGAGCGGGATCCGGGTGCCGTCCGGGTCCGCGTAGTCCAGCGGCACCCGCACGGTGCCGCACTCCACCGGCGCCGGCAGCTTCTCTGCCTTGGCACAGGGCCCGAAGGCGATCCCCGCGGCCGCCGCGGCCCGGGCGGCGGCGGTGACGCCCCGGCTCTCGGAGGGCGGGGCGTCGGCGCGGGGCACGGCGACGGCGGTGGGCGCGAGGAGAGCGGACAGCACGAGCGCGACGGACTTCATGCGCATCCCCTTCTAGGTGCGGGGCGGGGCTTCAGCGGACCCCAGCGCACCGCCCAAGTAAAGGATCTACGGCCGGTGTCGGGTGTCATGTACCCGAAAGGCGGTCCGGAAGGCGGCCCGCAGCTCCGGTTCGAGCACCGCCGTGCCCCGGCGGGCCAGGGCCGTCATCGGGTCGCGGGGCGAGAGCTCCGCGAGCAGCCGGCGCCCGGCGGGGGAGGCCCAGCAGCCGGGCGCGTCGGCGCGGGCGACCAGCAGGCACAGGCCCGCCGCGAGCAGCGGCAGCGCGAACCAGGCGAGCACCGGGCCGCGTTCGCCCTCCGGCACCAGCAGTGCCGCCGCCGCGCCGAGCCCCAGGGTCAGCAGGAACGCGGCCCGCAGTCCCCGGCCGCCCGCCACCGTGGCCCGCCGCGCGGGCTCCGGCAGCGCGAGCCCGCGCGCCACCAGGCCGTCCGCGAGCGCCCGTACACAGGCCGCCTCGGCCACCAGCGGCCGGACCGCCGGGATCGGCGACTGCCCGTCCGGGCCGATCGCCCCGAGCACCGTCCGCTCCAGCTCGTCCCGCCCGCCGGCCGCGTCCACGACCGTCGCCCAGCCGGTGTGCGCGAGCAGCACGAGCCGCGCCCGGTGCAGGCTCACCAGGGTCAGGTCGGCGACCCGCAGCGGCCCGCCCGCGAGGTACGCCGCCTCCAGGACGGTCAGTTCGGGCGCCGCGCCCCGCCCCAGCAGGTCGGCCGTGACGGCGTCCCGGCAGGCCCGCGCGCAGGCGATGCCGGTGACCACGAGGGCGACGAGGAACAGCGGGACCCAGACCATGATCCGGTTGTACGGCAGCGGGGCCGGGCCCGCCACCGGAAAACGGTCCTAGGGCCTGTCCGGCGCCCCAGGAGCGCACTACGAGCTGGAACCGCAGCTCGAACCGCTGCTGGAGGAGCAGGAACTGCCCGACGAGGACGAGCACGAACTGCCGCTGGACGAGGAGCAGCCGCTGACGCCGCCGCCCCCGGAGCACGAACTGCCGCTGGAGCACGAACTCCCGCCGCCCCCGCAGCCGCCGCCCTCGCCGCCGGCCGCCGCCGCGCACCACATCACGGGCAGCAGGGCGGCGTCGGACGAGGACGAGGAGGTGGACGGGTGGTGGTGGTGCGCGGCGGAGCGGCGCGGCGGCGGCGCCGGGCGGTAGCTGCGGGCCGTCGTGGCGAGCTGGTCGCGCAGTACGGGGTCGGGCAGCCCGGGCAGGCCCTGCAGGGTCACGAGCAGGGCCGGGTCCGCGACGGCCTGCGACCGGGCGAAGGCGTCGACCGCCGCCCGCCCCGCCGGAGTGACCCGCCGCTTCCCCGCGACCGCGCACATCACGGCCGCGGTCAGCGTGACCGCGAGCACCGGAAGCACCTTCAGGACGAAGGGCACCTGCCGCGGCCCGAAGCCGACGAGGTCGGGCAGCGAGAACATCAGGGCGAACAGCGTCGCCATGCCGCAGAACATGCCCACGAAGGCCCCCCACACGCCCGCCGAGCGGCACGCCCGCGGCTGCAGGATCAGCCCGCGCGCGGCGAGCCCGTCGCCGATCTCCTGCACCGCCGGGTGCCGCATCACGGCGAACCGCAGCGGGCCAAGGGCCGCCGTCAGCGCACTCGACAGCTCCTGGAGGACCGCCCGCTCGACCGGGTCGTACGCGGTCGGCCGCAGCACCTGCACGATGCCGGGGCCGCCCACCATGAGCCGCCCGTCCGCATGCAGGGCGGTGATCGCCGTGTCGGCGACCCGGGCCGGGCCGCCGTTGAGGAACGCCGTCTCGTAACGGTCGTGCACCGCGACGCCGCCGGGCGGGGTGCGCCGGATCCGGCGCAGCTTGGCGACGAGGACGGCGGCGAACGGAGTGAAGAACAGGTAGTAGAGGAAGGCGATGGTGTTCACTCCTTCTCACCCCTTCCCAGTGCGGTCTTGCCCAGTGCGGTCTTGCTCAGTGCGGTACGGATCCGGTGGCCGAGGCGGGCCGCCGGGCCGGGCGGCCGGATGCCCGCCCGTTCCCGCCACCAGGCGGTGAGGCGGGCGCGGGCCGCGTCGTCCTCGGGGCGGCCGGCGACGAGCAGCGTCTCGACGAAGTCGAGGGCGTCGTGCCGGTAGCCGTCGGTCATGGAGCGCTTCCGGGCATACGCGAGGAAGGCCGGCCGGTACTCCGCGCCGAGGATCTCCGGCAGCTCCGGCGCCACCTTCGCCACCACGTCCGCCCGCTTGGCCGCGAGCGCCCGGCTCTGCACGCCGAGCCGCTTCACGTCGAAGCCCTCCGGCGCGGGCGTCCCGGCGACCAGCGCGGAAAGCAGCGCGGCCTCGGCGAGGCCGACCCGCTGCCGGGCCGCCGCCGCGTCGACCGTACGGGGTGGGGGCACGGGTGCCGGCGTGCGTACAGGCACGGGCGCGACCGGCATCGCGCCGCCCGAGGCCCGGGCGCCCGCGCCGATCAGCAGCGGCCGGGACCGGGCGGTCTCCACCGTCGTACGGATCGCGGCCAGCTCGGCGGCCAGCTCCTCCGGCGCCGGGAACCGGTCGTCCCGCTCCAGGAGCACGCCCGGCGGGGCGACCCGCGCCGACAGGTCGGCGAGCACGTCGAGCACCGCCGGGGACACCGGGTGCGCGTGGGTGTCGTGCCAGACCCCGTCCCGCTCCAGGCCGCCCGCCACGTGCACGTACGCGAGGGACTCGACCGGCAGCGCGGACAGCGCCTCGGCCGGGTCCTCGCCCCGGTTGACGTGGTTGGTGTGCAGGTTGGCCACGTCGATGAGCAGCCGCACCCCCGTGCGCTCCACCAGCTCGGCCAGGAACTGCCCCTCCGTCAGCTCCTCGCCCGGCCAGGCGACCAGGGCGGCGATGTTCTCCAGGGCCAGCGGCACCGGCAGGGCGTCCTGCGCGATCCGCACGTTCTCGCAGAGCACGTCGAGGGCGTCCCAGGTGCGCGGCACCGGCAGCAGGTGCCCGGCCTCCAGGAGCGGCGTCGCGGTCAGCGGGCCCCCGGCCCGTACGAACGCGATGTGCTCCGTCACCAGCGGCGCCCCCAGCGCCTCCGCCTTCCGTGCGAGCGCGTCGAGCCGCCCGGCGTCGGGCCGGTCCGCCCCGCCGAGCCCGAGCGACACCCCGTGCGGCACGACGGTGACCCCGCGCCCCTTCAGCCGTACCAGGGAGTCGGGCAGGTGGCCGGCGCAGATGTTCTCGGCGACGACCTCCACCCAGTCGACCCCGGCCAGCGCCTCGACCGCCTCCGCGATCTCCGGCCGCCACCCGATCCCGACCCCGAGCTTCTTCATGTCCCCCATGTCCCCCTCCTTCGGTCCCTGGGGTGATGGCCCCGAAGCCGTCGTTCGAATCCGCACCGCCGCACCTTCAGAGCTTGATTTGAGGTTCGCGGCACGGGATGCCCATGGTGGTGGGACTTGAAGCTGCCGCTGCGGCAGCTTCTACGGTCGTGACCAGGGCCGGAGAGACCGGCCCGGTGAAGCGATCGTGAGGAGGAGGCGGGGATGGACTGGCCGATCGCGGAGGTCGCCCGGATGTCGGGCGTGACCGCCCGGACCCTGCGGCACTACGACGAGATCGGCCTGCTGCCGCCCGCGCGGATCGGCTCCAACGGCCACCGCTACTACGGCGAGCGCCAGCTGCTGCTCCTGCAGCAGATCCTCGTCCTGCGCGGGCTCGGCCTCGGCCTCGATGACATCGGCCGGGTCCTGGCCGAGCAGGTCGACGAGGTGGCGGCCCTGCGCGGGCACCACCGGCGGCTGCTCGCCGAACGGGACCGGCTCGACACCCTGGCCGCCACCGTCTCCTGCACGATCGCCGAACTGGAGCAGTCCAGGAAGGACGACGCGCCCATGACCGTCAACCGCCCCGAGAACCTGTTCGACGGCGTCCGGCCCGCGCAGTACGAGGAGTCCCTGCGCGACTTCCCCGAGCACGCCGAAGCGGTCGCCCGCCGGGTCGCCGCGATGACCCCCGAGGACATCGAGGCCGGGCAGCGCGAGCGCACGGCCCAGATGATCCGCCTCGCCGAACTCATGGCCGCGGGCCACCCCGCCGACGCCGAGCCCGTGCGGGCCGAGATCGACGCCCAGTACCGGGCCCTGATCGCGCTGCGCCCGGTGACCGCCGAGGAGTACCGCGCGATCGGCCGCTCCTGCGTCGACAACCCCGCCTGGCGCGCGGCCTACGAGGCCGTCGCGCCCGGCCTGGCCGCGTACCAGCGGGACGCCATCGAGGCCCATGCCGCGAGCCGGCTCGGCGACTGACCGTCCTTCCGCCGATCAGGCGCCGTCGGCCGCCCGGATCCCGAGCGCCGGGTACTCGGACACCACCGTGCACGAGCCCGGCGCGATCTCGGTGAAGCCCGCGTCCTGGACCACCGGGAGCTCGCCCGACGTGAGGTGCGGCCAGCGGGCCGGGTCGGCGGTGCGGACGGAGAGGGGGAAGCCGGCGGCGCGCCAGGCCTTGCGGTCGGCGTCGGACAGACGCCACCAGAGGAGCTGCGCGCCGTGGCCGGTCTGGGCCATCGTCTTGCCGGCCGACATGTCGAGCTCGGGGTTGAGCCACAGCACGGGCCACTCCGCCGGGGCCGGGCCCGGCGCCGCCGGGTCCTCCAGGTCGGTGCCCGAGACCTGGAGCCGGGCCAGGTCCTTGGGCCAGCCGTCCAGCGGGACCGGCGGGAAGACCCGTACCTCCGTGCCCTGAGCACTCGTCACCGTCAGACCCGGCAGGGCCTCCGCGCGGCGCCACTCCGCACCGCGCGCCCGGCGCACCACCTTGCGGATCCGGGCGTCCTGCCAGTCCTCGATGGCCCGCGCCCACTCGCCCTCGCCCTGCGAGCGCTCGTCCGCCAGGATCTCCAGGACCGCGCGGGCCGAGGTCTCCAGGGCGTCGGTACGGGCCGGGGGCGCGGCGCGCTCGATGCGCACCACGAGGGGGAGGACGAACTGCGGCTTCTCGTCACGGGGATCGTTGTCAGGGAGGTCGTTGCTGCTCACCCGGCAAGTCTGCCACCGCGCGGCGGAAGCCTGCCCCGAGGGAGGGTTCCTTGTGGGAACGGGACGTTCCGGGACAGGATGCCTGCCATGAAGAGCGACCTTTTCAGCAAGGAACACCTCGCCGAGGCGGCGCAGATACCGGGGATGACCCTCCAGAACGCCAAGTCGGTCAAGTACACCGTCAACGGGGAGATGCACGCCCGGCAGGGCTCGATGGTCGCCTTCCGGGGGAACCTGCAGTTCGAGCACAAGAGCCAGGGCCTCGGCGGGCTGCTCAAGCGCGCCGTGACCGGCGAGGGCCTGGCGCTGATGGCCGTACGCGGCCAGGGCGAGGCGTGGTTCGCGCACGAGGCGCAGAACTGCTTCATCGTCGAGATCGAGCAGGGCGACGCGCTCACCGTCAACGGCCGCAACGTGCTGTGCTTCGACGCCACGCTGCACTACGAGATCAAGACGGTGAAGGGCGCCGGCATGACCGGCGGCGGCCTGTTCAACAGCGTCTTCACCGGCTACGGCAAGCTCGCCCTGATGTGCGAGGGCAACCCGATCGTCATCCCGGTCACCCCGCAGGCGCCCGTCTTCGTCGACACCGACGCCGTCGTCGGCTGGAGCGCCGATCTGCAGACCTCGCTGCACCGCTCGCAGTCCTTCGGCTCGATGATCCGCGGCGGCTCGGGCGAGGCGGTGCAACTGCGCCTGGACGGCCAGGGCTTCGTCGTCGTCCGCCCGAGCGAGGCCACCCCGCCGAAGGTGTCCAACTGACACCAGGGATTATGGCGGCGTGAGGTTCGAAGGCGTCGGGCGGCGGTACGGGCCGCGCGGACCCTGGGTGCTGCGCGGGGTCGGGTTCGCGCTGCCCGCGGGCACCCTGGTCCGGATCGGCGGCGGCAACGGCAGCGGCAAGTCGACCCTGCTGCGGCTCGTCGCGGGCATCGACGCGCCCGGCGAGGGCCGGATCACCGGCCGCCCGGCCCGTACCGCGTACGTCCCCGAGCGTTTCCCCGCCGCCCTCCCGCTCACCGCGGCCGGCTACCTCGTCCACCTCGGCCGCATCCAGGGCCTGGACCGGCGGACCGCCCGGGCCCGGGCGGGGGAGTGGCTGGAACGCTTCGGCGCGGCAGGCTACCGCGACACCCCGCTCGCCGAACTCTCCAAGGGCACCAGCCAGAAGGTGGCCGTCGCGCAGGCCCTGCTCGCCGAGCCGGGCCTCCTCGTCCTCGACGAGGCCTGGACCGGCCTCGACGCCGCCGCCCGCACCGAACTCGACCGCGCGGTGCGCGAACGCGTCGCCGCCGGCGCCCGGGTCGTCTTCGTCGACCACGACCCGCGCCGCCTCGCGGGCGAGCCGGACGCGGCGTACGAGGTGACGCAGGGCCGGGTCCGGCGCGCGGAACCCGCGCCGGTGCCGCCTCCCCGGCTCCGTATCACCGCGTCCGGAGGCACCGAGCTCCCGGCCGACGGCACGGTGGAGGACACCCGGGACGGACGGCTGACCCTCACCGTCGCAGCCGAACACTCCGACAAGGTGCTGCGGACGCTGCTCGACACCGGCTGGCACATCGAAGGGGTACGGCCATGAGCGCGCTGCTCCGCTACCAGGCCGCGCTGCTCCTGCGCTCCCAGCGCTGGCTCGCGCCCTTCCTCCTGTACGCGGCCTTCGTGGGCGTCGGCATCCAGGCGGGCGAGCCGGTGCTCGGCGCCCTCGGTTACGCGGTGGCCGGCCTGGTCCCGGTCGCGGCCTGGGCGGTCCGCATCTGCCTCAACCAGGAGCCGCCCGCCGCCCGCACCGTCATCGCGGCGGCCTCCGGCCGGGCCCGCGCCCATCTGGCGGCGGTCCTGACCGCCGCCGGCGCCACGTTCCTCGTCGGCGTCACCGCCGTCCTCGCGGTCACCGGGATGAGCGACCACCGTGTGGTCGCCCCGCTTCCGGCAGCCGTGGCGGGCATCGTGGGCGCGACCGTGTGCGTCCTGACGGGCACCGCGATCGGCGCCCTGACCACCCGCCCCCTGATCCGGGCCCGCGGCTGGTCCCTGACGACCCTGCTCCTCGCCTCGCTCCTCGGCCTGGTGACGACGGGCTCCCCGGCCGCCTCGGCGGTCTCGTCCCTGGTCGCCGCCTCGACCCCGGGCGCGGTCCCGTACCCCTGGCCGGCCCTGGCGGGTGCCGTGGCCCTCACGGCGGCGGCCGTGACCCTGGCATGCAAGGCCACGGCCTGGCGCGAGTGAGTACGCTCGAAGACATGACCGAGGACACCTCGTACTGCGCCCCGGCGGACGGACCCACCCCGCCGGCCACGCCCACGGCCGCCGACGGCCCCTTCGCGGCCTGCGTCCTGTGCCAGGAACCGACCGAGTACCCCGAGTCGACCAAGGGCATCGTGCTCTGCCCGGTGTGCGAGTGGCAGGAGGCCCAGCGCACGGCCTGCTCGGGGTAGCCGGTCGCTACCGGCTCATCAGCTCCGACACCTTCACGAAGCGGTAGCCCTTCGCCCGCAGCTCCGGGACGATGCGGCGGATGGCCTGCTCGGTGACCGGGGCGGCGCTGCGGGTGCAGTGCATGACGACCAGGGAGCCCGGCTTGACGCCGTCGAGGACCTGGTCGGCGACGGCGTCCGGGTCCTTGGCGAAGGCGTCGCCGCTGACCACGTCCCACTGGACCGCCGTGACGCCGGTCGGGGCGAGGGCGCGGCGGGCGGTGTCGTCGTAGCAGCCGCCGGGGAAGCGGAAGTACGGGACGACGTTGGTGGCCCCGGCGTCGCGGAAGGCGTCGAAGGCGCGCTGGACGTCGGCGGCCATGTCGGGGCGGGCGACGGTCGGCAGGCCGTAGCAGGGCTCCGCGAAGGCGTAGTGGCTGTAGGAGTGGTTGGCGATCTCGAACCGCGGATCGTTGCCGATGGACTTCGCCTGCTCCGGGTACTCCTCGGCCCAGCGGCCCGTCATGAAGACGGTCGCGTCCACCTTCAGGCGGCGGAGCGTGGCGATGAGCTGCGGGTTGTCGAAGTGCTCCCCGCGCGCCGCGCGCGGGCCCTGGTCGGCCGTCATGTCGGCGTCGAAGGTGAGCGCGACGACCTTCTCCGGGCTCTTGGCGCGGTGCGTGTACACGGCCGCGAGCCCGCCCGCCGCCGGCGCGAGCGTCGGCGGGGCCTTGCGGGCGGGTGCCTTGCGGACGGGCGGGGCGGGCGCGGCGGCCGGGTTGGCCGACTGGGTGGCTGGCGTGGAGGGTTTCGCGGGCGCCGGAGTGTCGGCCGCGCCCCCGCCGCAGCCGACGAGTACGGCACCCAACAGGGCGAGTGCCGACAGTCTTCGTACAGGAATGGTCACACCCGGAAAATATCCGATCAGATGCCCCTATCGTTCGCGGCTCGACAGCAGCAGCGCCCGAGTCCACGCGGTGAGCTGACGCACCATGGCCTGCGCGTGCGCCGCGCGGTCGCGGCGGAAGGGGAGGACGAGCAGGGCAGGGAGGAAGGCGAGCGTCACGAGGAGCAGGGGGAGGGTGGACACGAGGACGATGAGGGCGCGCTGGGCCCAGCGGAGAGTTCGCATGGGGAGAGGCTCGGCCGTCTGAGGGATGATGCGGAAGCCGCAACCGTTGCCGGTTCGGAGTCAATACCACCGGGGGATCGCACCATGACCGAAGTCGCCCGTGCGCGGGTCAACACGTCCGAGATCGAACGCGGGGTCGTGCCCGAAGTTGCGGAGCTCGGCAACGTGTTGAGGGAGCTGTTCAACAAGCTCGGCATCTCCCAGAGTCAGTATGCCCACCGTGTCCACCTCGACAAGTCGGTGGTCTCCCGCTTCCTCAGTGGCCGGCGGCTTGCCTCGCAGGAGTTCATCGACAGGCTCTTCTCCGAGGTGGAGGCCCACCTTGGCGCCCCGGTGAAACTGGAGGCCAAGGAAGTCGTCAAGGCTCAGCGTCTGAAGGCGCTGAGCGTCACCGACCCGGACGAGTTCCGCCTGGAGAAGCTCCGCGGCGAGCTGGCCCGCTCGCGGCGCGACGCCGAACGCGCCGACCGGAACGTCGAGGCCCTGCACGCGCTCCTGGAGAAGAAGGAGGCGGAGGCCCGCGCGGCCACCGACGAGCTCGACCGCCTCCGCCTCGACTGGGGCGCCGAGATCGCCGCCCTCCGCCAGGACCTCGCGGACGCGGAGGACCTGCGCCGGGACGCGGAGCGCCGTGGCGAGGAGCTGCGGGAGGAGGTCCTGCGCCTGGAGGGCGAGCTGTCGCGGCGGAACCCGGAGGGCGGCGCGGCGGGGCGGCTTCCGCTGGCGGTGTTCCAGGAGCAGCTGGAGGCGCTGTGGGAGGCGGAGGAGTTCGCGGAGGCGGGGCGGGAGCTGACGGAGGCGGCGTGGGCGCGGCCGCTGGAGGAGGTGGGGGCGTTGCTGGAGTGGCTGCGGAGCAGCGGCCGTGCCGACGTGACGCAGCACTTCGTGTCCGATGTCGGGCGGCTGAGGCCCCTGGACGATCTGCTGTGCTTCGCCCCGCAACTCGCCGGCGAGCGGGTTCGGCCGGCCGTCGCGGAGGCCTGGGCCTTCGCTCTCGCGTCAAGGATGACCGAACGTAATGCGGCTGTCCTTTACGACGGGCTGAAGAGGTGCGAGGCGGGTTCGAGTACCTACGCGGACTGGGTGCTGGCCACGGCGGTGCGACGCCTCCGGGAGACCGATCGGGTGACCGGTCTCGTGGTGAGCGCACTGGCGCACGAGCCGTCACCCGACCGGCTCCCGCGGACGTTGCGTGCCCTGGGAGGGCCTTCGAGGTCGGCCAGAGTATTCTCCTTCCCCGCCATGGCCGGCCTCGCCGAGGCGGGACGCACCGATGTCGCGGTACTCGTCATGGCCGATTACCTGGTGCGGCGGCACTCGCGGTACACGCTCGAACGGACCGTCCAGGCGCTCATGGAGCTGCCCGAGGCCCGGGTCGGAACCCTGCTCGACGTCATGGCCGGTCTCGAACCCGGACGCGGCACCGGCACCGCCGCCCAGGTCCTTGCCGCCGCCGACGACACCGCCCTCCTCGACCGCTTCCTCGCCGCCGTCGAGGCACACGGCGGGCTCGACCCGCTCGAAGAGCAGGTCCCGCGCGACCTTGCGCGCCGCATCAGGAAATGGCGCCGCTCACGAGGCGACTAGCCTCGCCCGGCACCCCGCCACATCAAAATCCGCCTCCGGATACCTCGGGTCCAGCTCCTCCAAATGCTCGAGCAGCAGCGAGCTGATCGCCCAGTTCCGGTACCACTTGTGGTCCGCCGGGACCAGGTACCAGGGGGTGCGGTCGGTGGCGCAGCGTTCCAGCGCGATGCCGTACGCCTCCTGGTACGCGGGCCACAGCGCGCGCTCCTCGATGTCGCCCGGGTTGAACTTCCAGTGCTTGTCGGGGTTGTCCAGGCGCTCCAGGAGGCGGGCGCGCTGCTCCTCGTAGGAGATGTGGAGGAAGACCTTGATGACGGTGACGCCCTCGTCGGCGAGGGACTTCTCGAAGCGGTCGATCTCGCCGTAGCGGTCCTCGATCACCTCACGCGCGGCCAGCTCGCGGACCCGGGCGATGAGGACGTCCTCGTAGTGGGAGCGGTCGAAGATGCCGATCTCGCCGGCGACGGGGAGGGCGCGGGTGATGCGCCAGAGGAAGGGGTGGGCGCGCTCCTCCTCCGTCGGGGCCTTGAAGGCGCGGATGCGGCAGCCGGAGGGGTTGAAGTGGCCGATGACGTGCTTGACGGTGCCGCCCTTGCCGCTGGTGTCCATGCCCTGGAGGACGAGGAGCAGCCGGCGCCCGTCGCCCGCGGTGCTCGCCGCGTACAGGCGTTCCTGGAGTTCGGCGAGGCGCGGGCCGAGCGCGGCGGTGGCGGCGGCGCCGGCCTTCTTGCCGTCCGGGCCGCCCGGCGTCCCGCCCGCGTCGTACGCGGAGAGGTCGATCCGCTCGCCGACGGGGAGCCGCAGCAGCTCCCGCACGGACCGGTCCCGCTGGTCCTGCTCGTCCCGCTGATCCCGCTTCTTCTTCGGCATACGCCCGCCCGCCCTTCTCGGTCCTGTCACCGATCCTGCGCGTCGAGCGCCGGTCGCACCACCGCGAAGGCCCGGTCGAGCAGGTCGAGCGGGTCGTCCGCCGCGTCGCTGTCGCCCCAGCGCTGCAGCGCCGTGTGGAAGGCGACGAGCGCGGTGCCGGCCGCGAGCCGTGGGTAGAGGTCGGCGGCCGGGTCGAGGCCCCGGCGGCGGGCCAGCTCCGCCGCGAGCGCCTCGCGCCACTCGGCCTGGCGCTCCAGGAAGCGGGCGAGCAGCGCGGGGGTGCGCAGGATCAGCTGGACCACCCGCAGGGCGCGGGCCGCGTGGTCGGGGTGCTGGTCGGTGCAGGCGAGGAGGGGTACGGCGAGGGCGTGGCGCAGCGCCGCGGACGCGGGCTCGTCCGCCGGGCGGGCGGCGAGGGCCGCGTGGATGTCGCCGCCCATCCCGGACAGGAACTGGACGACCACGTCCTCCTTGGACGCGAAGTAGCGGAAGAAGGTCCGCTTCGACACCCCCGCCTCGGCCGCGATCTCGTCCACGGTGACCGCGTCGAAGCCGCGCAGGGCGAGGAGCTGGAGCGCCGCCTCGGAGAGCTCGGTCGCGACGAGGAGGCGCTTGCGCTCGGCCAGCGAGAGAGGGGAGTCGGAGGTCATGGAACGCATCCTAGCGACACCCCTGTCACTCCGCGAAAAGCTTGACACCGAGTGACACCAGCGGCAACGTGTGCCGCATGACCGAACAGTCCAAGACCGAACCCTCGAAGTGGACCGCCGCCCGCATCCCCGACCTCACCGGCCGGACCTTCGTCGTCACCGGGGCCAACAGCGGCCTCGGCCTCGCCACCACCCGCGCCCTCGCCCGCCACGGCGCCGACGTCGTCCTCGCCGTCCGCGACGAGGCGAAGGGGCACACCGCCGCCGAACAGATCGCCCGCCGGCTCCCCGGCGCCCGGGAGCGGCTCGACGTCCGCCGGATCGACCTCGCCGACCTCGACTCCGTACGCGAGTTCGCCGCCAAGCTGCGCGCCGAGCGCCCCCGCCTCGACGTCCTCGTCAACAACGCGGGCGTCATGGCCCCGCCCCGCACCCTCAGCGCCCAGGGCCACGAACTCCAGTTCGCCGCCAACCACCTCGGCCACTTCGCGCTCACCGGGCTGCTGCTCGACCGCCTCGCCGCCACCGGCCGCGACCCCCGGGTCGTCACCGTCAGCAGCCTCCAGCACCGCAAGGGCACCCTCGACTTCGCCGACATCGACGGCGAACGCCGATACTCGCCCATGGGCCACTACAACCAGTCCAAGCTGGCGAACACTGTTTTCGGCCATGAACTGCACCGGCGGCTCACCGCCGCCGGCAGCCCCGTCCGCAGCGTCCTCGCCCACCCCGGCTACACCGCCACCAACCTCCAGAACGACACCCCGGTCGCCCTCGTCCGCTGGCTGTACGGCCGGGTCCTCGGCCCGCTGCTCGCCCAGGCGCCGGAGCGCGGCGCGCTGCCGCAGCTGTACGTGGCGACCGCCCCGGACATGGAGAGCGGCGCTTTCTACGGGCCCGACGGCCCCGGCGAACTGCGCGGCGCGCCCAAGCCGGTCGCCTACGCGCCGGCGGCGACCGATCCGGAGAACGGCCGCCGCCTGTGGGAGCTGTCCGAACGCCTCACCGGCGTCCGGTACGACCCCGCCTGATCAGCACCAAGGACCGCGCACCGCGAACGTCGTCCCCGGCGTGTAGCAGTTCACGTACATGGTCGAGCCGTCCGGCGAGAACGTCACCCCCGCGAACTCGCCCCACTCCGGGGCATCCGGAGTGCCGCCCGCCGCGGTAGCGGCTGATGTCACGGCCTGCGCGCCGCGCGCCACCGCGTACACCTCGCCGCGCCGGCTCACGCCGAACACGTGCTGCGCGCCGTTGCCGTCCTCGCACACCATCAGACCGCCGGTCGGCGACAGACAGATGTTGTCGGGCGACTCGCCCGGCAGCTGCACATCCGTGTCCGGGCCGAAGACGACGACGAGGGTGAGCCGGCGCCGCCCCGGCTCGTACTTCCACACCTGCCCGAAGTGGGCGCCCGCCGAGCCGTCCTTGGTCCGCGCGAACGACGACACGAAGTAGACGGCGCCTCCGGAGCGTTCGCCCCCGCCCCAGTAGCAGCCCTCCAGCTTCTGCGCGTGCGTGATCCCTCTCGGGCCGAAGTCCTGCAGCCGGATCGGCGTCCCGGCCGCCAGCGGATCCGGTACGGGCACCCACTCGACGCGCTCGAACCGCGTGCCCGGCTCCTGCACCACCGACAGATCGGGCACCCCCGGCACCCGCATCGCCTCAAGGGCGCCGCCCGCGCGCAGCGAACCCGTACCGCCCAGCGGCTTCTTGGGCAGGAAGCGGTAGAAGAGCCCGAAGGGGCGCTCGAAGGCGTCCTCCGTCTCGTAGACGATGCCGCTGTGCGGGTCGACGGCGACGGCCTCGTGCTGGAAGCGGCCCATCGCGGTCAGCGGCACCGCGCCCGTACGGCGCGGATCGGCGCCGTCGACCTCGAAGATGAAGCCGTGGTCCTTGGTGTAGCCGTTGGTGCCGGCCCGGTCCTCGGTCTCCTCGCAGGTCAGCCAGGTACGCCAAGGGGTGGGCCCGCCCGCGCAGTTGACGGCGGTGCCGGCGATGGCGACCCGCTCGTCGAGCACGGTGTCCTTCCGCCCGTCGAGGGTGAGGGCCGTGCAGCCGCCCTTGGCGGCCGGGTCGTAGGTCAGGCCGTCGACGACCGGCACGCCGATCCTCCCGGTGACCCGGTTCTCGTGGTTGCGGACCAGATGCACCCGGCCGCGGCGCCCCGCGAAGGCGCCCATCCCGTCGTGGTTGCTCGGCACCGGCCCCTCGCCGGAGCGGAGCCGATCGCCCTCCCGGGAGAGGACCCGGTACGAGAAGCCGGCCGGCAGATCGAGCAGCCCGGCCGGGTCGGGGACCAGCGGGCCGTAGCCGCTGGAGCGGAGGGGCGGCGCGGCGACGGCCGTGCCGGCGAAGAGTTCCGACAGCGCGCCGGAGAAGACGATCCCGGCGACGGACGCGCCGGTTCCGGTGAGGATCTGACGTCGTGTTGCGGACATGAGGCAACTCCTGTCTGGCGGTACAGGAAATGACGTGCGACCCGCATGTGTGTACCACGCACAGTGGTGACACGTGAACCACGCGGGCCGCACGTCGCCTCGTGAGAACGAGGAACGCTTACGCCAGTTCGGCCGTCAGCGTGATCGTCGTGCCCGTCAGCGCCTGGCTCACCGGGCAGTTCTTCTTCGCGTCCTCCGCCAGCTCCTGGAACCGGTCCGCGTCCAGGCTCGGCACCTCGCCGCGCACGGTGAGGTGGATGCCCGTGATGCCCTTGCCCGGCACGAAGGTGACGTCGGCCCTGGTCTCCAGACGGGTGGGCGGGGTGCCGTTCTTGGCGAGGACGTTGGAGAACGCCATGTTGTAGCAGGAGGAGTGCGCGGCGGCGATCAGCTCCTCGGGGCTGGTCCTCCCGTTGGCCGCCTCGTCGGTGCGAGCCGGCCAGGAGACGTCGTACGTGCCGAGACCGGACGAGTCGAGCGTCACGACGCCCTTCCCGCTGAGCAGGTCGCCCTCCCAGACGTTGTGGGCGGTACGCGTAGCGGCCATGGTGTGTCCCTTTCGATCGGGTATGGCCCCCAAGCTACTGCGCCACGAGCCCCTTCGCGTCCCGCGCGAGGGCGGTGAGCCGGGAGATCGCCCGGAAGTACTTCTTCTTGTACCCGCCGTTCAGCATCTCGTCGCTGAACAGCTTGTCGAAGGGGAGTCCGGAGGCGAGCACGGGTATCTCGCGGTCGTAGAGCCGGTCGGCGAGGACGACGAGCCGCAGCGCGGTCGACTGGTCGGGGACCGCCTGCACGTCGGTGAGGCAGACCGCGGTCAGCTCGTCCGTCAGCGCCCCGTACCGGCTCGGGTGAACCCTGGCCAGGTGTTCGAGCAGGTGCGGGAAGTCGTCGAGCGAGGCGCCGGGGGTGGCGTACGCGGTCCGGGTCACGGTCTCGTCGTCGTACGGCGCGGGGGCCTCCGGCAGGCCGCGGTGGCGGTAGTCCTCGCCGTCGATCCGCAGCGGGCGGAAGTGCGCCGACAGGCCCTGGATCTCGCGCAGGAAGTCGGCGGCGGCGAAGCGGCCCTCGCCGAGCTTGCCGGGCAGGGTGTTGGAGGTCGCGGCGAGCGCCACGCCGTGCTCCACGAGCCGGCTGAGCAGGGAGGAGACCAGGACGGTGTCGCCCGGGTCGTCCAGCTCGAACTCGTCGATGCACAGCAGTCGGTGCCCGCTCAGCGTCTGCACGGTCTGCTGGAAGCCCAGCGCGCCCACAAGGTTTGTCAGCTCCACGAAGGTGCCGAAGGCCTTGAGCGCGGGCTCCGCCGGGGTGGCGTGCCAGAGGGAGGCGAGCAGGTGGGTCTTGCCGACGCCGTAGCCGCCGTCCAGGTAGACACCGCGCGGTCCGGCCGGGGCCGTGGCCTTGGGGGCGCGGGAGAACCAGCGGCGCTTGCCGGCGCCGGTGGCGTGCGCGCCGCCCAGGCCCTCGGCGAAGCCGCTCAGGACCTTGACCGCCTCGATCTGGCTGGGCTGGTTCGGGTCCGGGATGTACGTGTCGAAGCGCACCGAGTCGAACCGCGGCGGCGGCACCATCTCCGCCACAAGGCGGTCGGCGGGCACGCGGGGCTCCCGGGAGCAGAGCGAGAGCGGGGCCGCCTCGGTGGAATCGAGGGAAGCGGCTTCTGTCATGGCACGGGTCGACACAGTTATCCACTGTAAGCGCCGTGTCAGACTGCCGGGATGCGACGCTTGCTTCCTGTGACGGACATGACAGCGACAGCCCCCGACACCGTTGCCGCTCCCAGCGCCGACCGCACCGCCCGTACCGACCATGCCGGCCCCTCGGTCCACGACTGGTCGCTCGACGAGCTCGCCGACGCCTACGCGTACCCGCCCGAGGCGGCGACCGGGCGCTGGCTGCGGGCCAACATGGTCTCCTCGCTCGACGGCGCCGGCCAGCACGACGGCCGCTCGCAGCCGTTGTCCTCCGAGGCCGACATGCGGATCTTCGGCACCCTGCGGGGTCTGGCGGACGTCGTGGTCGTCGGCGCGGAGACGGTACGGAGCGAGGGCTACCGCCCGGCCCGGGCGCGGGACGCGTTCGCGGCGCGGCGGGCGGCGGCGGGCCAGGGCCCGGCGCCGGTGATCGCGGTCGTGACCGCCTCGCTCGACCTGGATTTCTCGCTTCCGCTTTTCACCGAGCCGCTCGTCCCCACCCTCGTCCTCACCGGCGCCGGCTCCTCCGCCGAACGCCGTGCCGAGGCCGAGCGCGCGGGCGCCGAGGTGGTGATCGCCGGCGACGACCGCGGCATCGATCCGGAGCGCGCGGTGACGGCCCTCGCGGAGCGCGGACTGCGGCGCCAGCTGACCGAGGGCGGGCCGCGCCTGCTCGGGCAGTTCGTGGCCGCCGGGGTGCTCGACGAGCTGTGTCTGACCCTCTCCCCGACCATGACGGCGGGCGCCGCGCAGCGGATCGCCGGGGGCCCGTCCGTCGCGGTTCCGAAACGCTTCGCCGTGGCGTCGGTGCTGGAGCAGGACGGCTTCCTCTTCACCCGCTACCGTCGGATCTGACAATCGGCGGAATTTGTCGTTCCGCTTAGCGTCCGCTGGGCAGAATCACTCTCGCAATCCCCGTGGGGCCACGGGGAAGGATGGTTTCCGCAGAAGGGCTCCTGAGGTGTTCACAAGCGTTCTGATGATCGAGAAGCCCCTCACGTCCACCGACGTGGACTTCGTCACCACGCTCCACGGTGACGAGGTCGTCTCGTTCATCGTTCTGATGCAGCCGCGTGGTGACCAGGCCGATCTACTGCTGCGCGCCATCGACGACGTGGCGATGGGCGAACTGAAAGAGGCGACCCGCGAGGGCGACGAGCCCGAGGGCAAGGAGGCCCGGCCGCTCGCCGAGCAGGCCCTGGAGGCCTCGCTCCAGGCGTTGCGGGCCGCGGGTTGCGAGGCCGTCGGACAGGTGGTCGAGGACCACCCCCTGAACAAGATGAAATCGGTGGTCGACGAGTCCGAGGCCGACGAGGTGATCGTGCTGACCGCCCCGCACTACGTGGAGGAGTTCTTCCACCGCGACTGGGCGTCCCGGGCCCGCCACAAGGTGGGGGTGCCGGTCCTGAAGCTGTTCGCACACAGCGACTGACGCACAGCGACTGATTCCTCACGGGGTGGGAGGGCCGGGCTCGCCGCCCGGCCCGCCCACCCCGAACCACTAGGCTTGGCTTTTCAAGCACTCTCAGGCAACGACACGTACGACAGCGACACGCACTCGGGGAGAGAACCGCATGGCACCCGCCATCCCTGCCGCCATGGAACGGCCGCACTTCATCGGCATCGGCGGTGCCGGCATGTCGGGCATCGCGAAGATCCTCGCCCAGCGCGGCGCCAAGGTCGCCGGCAGCGACGCCAAGGAGTCCGCGACCGCCGAGGCCCTGCGTGCCCTGGGCGTCACCGTGCACATCGGCCACGCGGCCGAGCACCTGGCCGACGACGCCTCCGCCGTCGTCGTCTCCAGCGCCATCCGCGCCGACAACCCGGAGCTGGCGCGCGCCGCCGAGCTCGGCATCCCGGTCGTGCACCGCTCCGACGCGCTCGCCTCCCTCATGGACGGCCTGCGTGCGATCGCCGTCGCCGGTACGCACGGCAAGACGACCACCACCTCCATGCTGGCCGTCGCGCTCACCGAGCTCGGCCTCGACCCGTCGTACGCCATCGGCGGCGACCTCGCGGGCCCCGGCACCAACGCCCGGCACGGCGAGGGGGAGGTCTTCGTCGCCGAGGCCGACGAAAGCGACCGCAGCTTCCAGAAGTACGACCCGAGCGTGGCGATCGTCCTCAACGTGGAGCTGGACCACCACGCCAACTACGCCTCCATGGACGAGATCTACGAGTCCTTCGAGGCCTTCGCCGCCAAGATCCGCCCCGGCGGCACCCTGGTCGTCGGCGAGCACGCGGGCGCCCGAGAGCTGGCCCGCCGGGTCGCCGGCCGCGAGGGCCTGACCGTCCTCACCGTCGGCGAGGACGAGGGCGCCGACGCCCGCATCCTGAAGATCGTCCCGAACGGGATGAAGAGCGAGGTCACGGTCGCCCTCGACGGCGCCGAGCACATCTTCACCGTCTCCGTGCCCGGCCGCCACTACGCCCACAACGCCGCCGCCGCCCTCGCCGCCGGCTCCCGCGCCGGCGTCGACCCGGCCGCCCTCGCCCAGGCGCTCACCGCCTACACCGGCGTCGGCCGCCGCCTCCAGCTCAAGGGCGAGGCCGCGGGCGTGCAGGTCATCGACTCGTACGCGCACCACCCCACCGAGATGACCGCCGACCTGGAGGCCATGCGCGGCGCCGCCGGAGCCTCCCGCCTCCTCGTCGTCTTCCAGCCGCACCTCTTCTCCCGCACCCAGGAACTGGGCAAGGAGATGGGCGACGCGCTCGCCCTCGCGGACGCCTCGGTCGTGCTCGACATCTACCCGGCCCGCGAGGACCCGATCCCGGGCATCACCAGCGAGCTGATCGTCGCCGCGGCCCGTACGGCCGGCGCCGACGTCACGCCCGTGCACGAGAAGGAAGCCGTCCCGGAGGTCGTGGCGGGAATGGCGAAGCCCGGCGACCTGGTTCTGACCATGGGCGCGGGCGACGTCACCGACCTGGGCCCGAAGATCCTGGACCGGCTGGCCACGAACTGAGGAGCGCACTCATGGCGTACGAGGTCGAGAAGACCGACGAGGAATGGCAGGCCGAGCTGACGCCGTCCGAGTACCAGGTGCTGCGGCTCGCCGGCACCGAGCCGGCCTTCCGCGGTGAGTACACGGACACCAAGACCAAGGGCGTCTACTCCTGCCGGGCGTGCGGCGCCGAGCTCTTCACGTCCACCGAGAAGTTCGAGTCGCACTGCGGCTGGCCGTCCTTCTACGACCCGAAGGACAGCGAGGCGGTCGAGCTGGTCTCCGACACCTCGCACGGCATGATCCGCACCGAGGTCCGCTGCGCACGCTGCGGTTCCCACCTCGGACATGTCTTCGAGGGGGAGGGCTATCCCACCCCGACCGACCAGCGGTACTGCATCAACTCGATCTCGCTCCGCCTGGAGCCTGCGGAGGACGAGAGCTGAGCGAGATGCTCCAGCACCACCAGCACCTGAGCCGATCGGCGCGACCCGCGCCGGTCGGCTCAGCTGCTTTCGGGGCGCTATTCCGTGGCCGACTCCACGGCCTCCTCCGCCCCGCACACCGGGCAGAGCCCGCGGTACGTGATCTCCACCCCCGTCACCGTGAAGCCGAAGCGCTCCGCCGCCGGCAGCCCCTCCAGGAGGTCGCCCTCCGGGTGCACGTCGCGCACCGTGCCGCAGCCCGCGCAGACCAGGTGCTGGTGGTCCCGGTGCGCGTTCGGGTCGTAACGCTTGGCGCGGCCGACGCCGGACACCTCGATCACCTCGCCGAGCGAGACCAGCTCGCCCAGCGTGTTGTACACGGTCGCACGCGAGATCTCGGGCAGTCTCGCGGTGGCGCGCGCGAGCACCTCGTCCGCGGTGAGGTGGATGTGCTCGCCGTCGAGGACCTCGGCGACCACGCGCCGCTGGGCGGTCATCCGCCAGCCGCGTCGGCGAAGCCGTTCCAGCAGGTTGCTCATGGTCACCAGCCTTGCTGCGCGAGTGATGGCGGCGCGCGTCATCCGTAGGAGTCCGGCTGTCGTATTGACTTGGACTGCGTCCAGCATAGGATCGACTCCAGTAGTAGCCAAGAGGGTGTACAGCCGGAACAGCCGGAATGGTTCGGAAGGAAAGACCGATGTCTGAGCAGAAGCACGAACCCCTTGTCAGCGAGGACCCGGCGGCGTCGGAAGGCGCCGGCGGCTGCCCGGTCGCGCACGGCCGCGCCCCGCACCCCACCCAGGGCGGCGGAAACCGGCAGTGGTGGCCGGACCGGCTGAACCTGAAGATCCTCGCCAAGAACCCGGCGGTGGCGAACCCCCTCGGCGAGGAGTTCGACTACGCCGAGGCCTTCGAGGCCCTCGACCTCCCGGCCGTCAAGCGGGACATCGCCGAGGTCCTCACCACCTCGCAGGACTGGTGGCCGGCCGACTTCGGCAACTACGGCCCGCTGATGATCCGCATGGCCTGGCACGCCGCCGGCACCTACCGCGTCAGCGACGGCCGCGGCGGCGCCGGCACCGGCCAGCAGCGCTTCGCCCCGCTGAGCAGCTGGCCCGACAACGCGAGCCTGGACAAGGCCCGCCGTCTGCTGTGGCCGGTGAAGAAGAAGTACGGCAAGTCGATCTCCTGGGCCGACCTGATGGTCCTCACCGGAAACGTGGCCCTGGAGACCATGGGCTTCGAGACCTTCGGCTTCGGCGGCGGCCGCGTCGACGCCTGGGAGCCGGACGAGGACGTCTACTGGGGCCCGGAGACCGAGTGGCTGGGCGACGCCCGCTACACCGGCGACCGCGACCTGGAGAACCCGCTCGCCGCCGTCCAGATGGGCCTCATCTACGTCAACCCCGAGGGCCCCAACGGCAACCCGGACCCGATCGCCGCGGCCCGCGACATCCGCGAGACCTTCGCCCGGATGGCGATGAACGACGAGGAGACCGTCGCCCTCATCGCCGGCGGCCACACCTTCGGCAAGACCCACGGCGCCGGCCCGGCCGACCACGTGGGCGCCGACCCGGAGGCCGCGCCGATGGAGCAGATGGGCCTCGGCTGGAAGAGCTCGTTCAACACGGGTGTCGGCAAGGACGCGATCACCTCGGGTCTTGAGGTCACCTGGACCAGCACGCCCACCCGCTGGTCGAACAACTTCTTCTGGAACCTGTTCGGTTACGAGTACGAGCTCACCGAGAGCCCGGCCGGCGCCAAGCAGTGGGTGGCCAAGGGTGCCCCGGAGACCATCCCGGACGCCTTCGACCCGGAGAAGAAGCACCGCCCGACGATGCTCACCACCGACCTCTCGCTGAAGCTCGACCCGATCTACGGGCCGATCTCGCGCCGCTTCTACGAGAACCCCGACCAGTTCGCGGACGCCTTCGCCCGCGCCTGGTACAAGCTCACCCACCGCGACATGGGCCCGGTCGTCCGCTACCTCGGCCCCGAGGTCCCGAGCGAGGAGCTGCTGTGGCAGGACCCGCTGCCGCAGGCCACCGGTGAGACCCTCGGCGCCGCGGACATCGCCGCCCTCAAGGAGCAGATCCTCGGCTCGGAGCTCACGGTGACCCAGCTGGTCTCCGCCGCCTGGGCCGCCGCCTCCTCCTTCCGCGGCAGCGACAAGCGCGGTGGCGCCAACGGCGGCCGTATCCGTCTGGAGCCGCAGCGCAACTGGGAGGCCAACAACCCCGACGAGCTCGCCCAGGTCCTGCGCGTCCTCGAAGGCGTCCAGGAGTCCTTCAACGCCAAGGGCGGCACGCAGGTCTCCCTCGCCGACCTCGTCGTCCTCGCGGGCACCGCGGGCGTCGAGAAGGCCGCCGAGGACGCCGGCGTGACGGTGGAGGTGCCGTTCTCCCCGGGCCGCGTCGACGCCTCGCAGGAGCAGACGGACGTCCACTCCTTCGCCAACCTGGAGCCCGCCGCGGACGGCTTCCGCAACTACCTGGGCAAGGGCCAGCGCCTCCCCGCCGAGTACCTGCTCGTCGACAAGGCGAACCTGCTCACCCTCTCCGCCCCGGAGATGACCGTCCTGGTCGGCGGTCTGCGCGCGCTCGGGGTCACCCAGCCGCAGACCTCCCTCGGTGTCCTCACCGAGACCCCCGGCAAGCTGACGAACGACTTCTTCGTCAACCTGCTCGACCTGGACACCGAGTGGAAGTCCACCAGCGACGACCAGTCCACCTTCGAGGCCCGCGACGCCGACGGCAACGTCAAGTGGACCGGCACCCGCGCCGACCTGGTCTTCGGCGCCAACGCCGAACTCCGCGCCGTCGCCGAGGTGTACGCCTCGGACGACGCCAAGGACAAGTTCGTGACGGACTTCGTCGCGGCCTGGGCCAAGGTCATGGACCTGGACCGGTTCGACCTGCGCTGAGCATGACCGGCTCTCGGTAGCCGACGGGCCCCGGGCGGTTCCTCCGCCCGGGGCCCGGTCGCGTCGCCCTGACAGAATGGCGCCCGAATCGATCACCCGAATCGATCGAAGGAGGGGGCATGACTGTCACACGCAGACTGTTCATGGGCGGATTCACGGCCGGAGCCGTGACCGTGGCCGTCGGAGCGACCGCGGGGGAGGCGGGGGCCGCCGAGGCGGTGGGGGAGACCACGAACTTCCCCGGCCCGGTCGTCGCCCAGGGCCAGGTGACCGCACCCCGCTTCTACGCCACGACGGACGGCGAGGGCCTGTACGTGAAGTCGACGAACACCGTCGACAACGCGGCCACCGTCTTCCTGGCCGCCACCTCCGGCGGCGGCTCCGCGCTCAACGTCAGCTCCTACAACGCCGACAGCTCGGCCATGTACCTCAGCGGCAAGGAGCGCAACAGCCGCGGCACCCTGAAGATCGCGCACGTCGGCTACGCCGACGGCTCCGACAGCGGCGCCTCCGCCCTGTCCATCGACCTCCAGACCCAGGGCACCGCCTCGCAGGGCATCTATGTCACCGCGACCAACGGCCCCACCACCGGAGCCCTGATCGTCCTGCGCAACAACGCGGGCCTGGAAGACCTGACCGTCAAGGGCACCGGCCTCATCGGCATCGGCATCGACCGCGGCGCCACCCCGCGCGCCCAGGTCCACATCGTCCAGCGGACGGAGAAGCCGGGCCTGCTCGTCGACGGCACCGTCGAGATCGGCAACGTCACCACCCCGCCCACCGGCACCGTCTCCTCTCACGGCGGCGGCACCCTCTACGCCCAGAACGGCGAGCTGTGGTGGCGCGGCCCCGCCGGAACCCCCACTCGTATCGCCCCCGCATAGGACACAGGAGAGGAAACCCACCGATGGTGCAGCTCACCCCGGACCAGCTGGTCGCCGAGTTCCAGGACGCAGTCGTCGAGCTCTACTTCGCGCGCAAGCGCATAGCGAACCTGGAGGCCGAGAACGCCGACCTGACGGCGCGCCTGACGGCCCCCGTTCCTGCGGGTGCGACCGTGCCGCCCCAGGAGATGCCGGTCGAGATGCCGGTCGAGGCCGCCCCCGTCGCCGACCCCGCCGACCCCGCCGGCGAGCAGTGGTTCTCGGGCGGGCAGGGCCAGGGAGAGCCGGGGCAGTAACGCCACCGGCCCTCCTCGGGGCGCCGCGCTGCGGACTCAGTGGACGGAGAACCCGCCGTCCACGAACACCGCCTGCCCCGTGACGTACGCGGAGGCAGGGCTCGCCAGAAAGACGGCGGCGCCCTCGAAGTCCTCCGGCAGACCGTTGCGCCCGACCAGGGTGCGGGCCGCGAGATCCGCGACCCGGTCCGGGTCGGCGGACAGGCGCTCGTTCAGCGGGGTCATCACGAACCCGGGTACGAGGGTGTTCACGGTGACGCCGTACGGCGACCAGGCCTCGGCCTGCGAACGCGCCAGCGACTCCAGGGCGCCCTTCGACACCCCGTACGCCCCGGACTGAACAAACGCCCGGTGCGCCTGCTGGGACGTCACATGGATGATCCGCCCGAAGCCCCGCTCGGCCATGCCGGGCCCGAAGCGCTGCCCGAGCAGGAACGGCGCCTCCAGGTTCACCGCCATCGTCCGGTCCCACACCTCGTCGGTGAGGTCGGACAGCGGTGGCCGCAGATTGATCCCGGCGGAGTTCACGACGATGTCCGGCTCGCCGCCGAGCGCCTCCACGGCGGCCTCGGCCGCCGCCCGTACGCCCTCGCGGCTCCCGAGATCCCCGCTCACCCACGTCGCCGTGCCGCCGAGCCCGGTGAGCTCGTCCACCGTCTCCTTCAGCTCCGCCTCACGCCGCGCCACGACCACCACGGACGCCCCGGCCCGGGCAAGGGCGCGCGCGATGGCCCGCCCGATGCCCGAACTGCCGCCGGTGACGAGGGCCTTGCGCCCGGAGAGGGAGAACAGCTGGTCCAGGTACGCCACTACAGCTGCTCGCAGCCGCCGACGAACGCGCTCCAGGCGCCGGGCGCGAGCGCGAGCTGGGCGTCCTCGGGCCGCTTGGAGTCACGGACGTGGACGGTGGTGGGGCAGGTGGCGACCTCGACGCAGTCGTCGCCCGATCCGCTGCTGTAGGTCGACTTGTGCCAGGCGAGGGCGACTTCCACGCAGTCGCCGTCGCCGCTGCTGCTGTAACTGCTCTTAGACCAGGACAGGTCAGTGGTGCTCATGTCGCTCCTCGCATCTGCCGCAACAGGCTCTGGGAGTCTTCCAGCGTAAGAGCCTGTGACCGCATCCTGGCATACCGCATCTGGAGGATGCCGACGACTTTGGCGTCGGAGATGAGCACCCCGCTCTCCTGGCCCTCGACGTACCCGTACCAGCGGTTCTCGGGGGTCTCAAGTAACCGCATAGCTCCGGCGAGCCCCGCGTGGTTGCCCCGCCTCTGCTCCATCACCTGGATCTCGATGTTGCGCCGCTCGGACATCCGCAGGATGTGCTCGATCTGCGCGCGGTGGACTGCAGGTCCGCCGGTCTCCCTCCGCAGCACGTTCTCCTCGATGATGAAGCTGTACGCGGTGTTGGGCCGCTCGGTGAGCAGCTTCTGCCGCTTCACGCGGGCGACGAGGTTCTCCTCGATCTCCTCGTCGCCCAACGGCGGCAACTGCTCCTCGAAGAGGACGCGTTGGTACTCCTCGATCTGGAGCAGTCCGGGTACGAATCGGTTCTCGTACGTGTAGAGGCAGAGCGCCTTCGCCTCAAGCGCCGCCCACCGCCGGAACCAGTTGGCCAGGGGCTCCCGCGACAGGTGCTTCGCCGGACCCTTGATCGCCCCGAAGGCGTCGAAGAACTCCTCCGACCGGTCCACGAACTTCGGCGACGGGAACCGCCGTCCCTGTTCGACGGACGAGACCGTCTCCACCGAGTACCCCACCTGCGGGGCGTACTGTTCCTGGGTGAGCCCCGCCCGCTTGCGGAATGCCTTGATCACCTCTCCGAAGGCCTTCAGGCTGTCCGAGGTCTCCGGTTCCGCGTCGCTGTCTGTCATCACGCACCTCCTTCATGCTTGGTGCGCACATCGTCACGGGCCGTGATGAGTACTGTCTACCCTCCGAGGTCGTACGCTTGCGGAGCGTACGAGTTTCTGACCTGGGGGAGCGGCCTGGAAGTCGCCACATTGGCCTCATGACTCCCCCTCAGACCCGCGAAGTGCCGGTTACCGTACGTGTGTTCACCCAGCGCTTCAGCTCGACCCCGCGCGGCGCCCGCCTCGCCCGCCGGCTCGCTCTCCACCAGCTCGACCGCTGGGGGCACGCCTACGGAACGCCACTCTCCGACACCGTCGCCCAGATCGTCGCCGAGCTCGCCGCGAACGCGGTCACCCACGGGCGGGTGCCCGGCCGGGACTTCGAGCTCACGCTCTCGTACACGCCGGAACGACGTCTGGTCGTCGACGTCTCCGACACCCGCACCGAACGCCGGCCCGGCCTCGTCGCCCCGCTGCCGCTCTCCGACTCGGGCCGCGGCCTGCTCCTCGTCGACGCGCTCGCCACCCGCTGGGACATCCTGGACCGCCTGCCCATCGGCAAGACGGTCCGCGCCGAGCTTGATCTATGAGACCGGCTTGAGCCGGGTCCTCAGGAGACAGAATTCGTTGCCCTCCGGGTCCGCGAGCACGTACCAGCTCTCCTCACCTGTCTGCCCGACATCCGCGTGCCGGGCACCGAGCGCCAGCAGGCGCTCCAACTCGGCGTCCTGGTCGCGGTCGGTGGGGTTCACGTCGAGATGCAGCGGCAGCTTCCCCGCCTTCGGGGTGTCGCTCGGGCTGAGGATCAACGTCGGCTGCGGGCCGCCGAACCCGGCATCGGGCGGCCCGATCGCGATGCTGCCGTCCTCCTCCCGTTCGATCTCCACGTACCCGAGCACCTCGCTCCAGAACGCGGCGAGCCGCTCGGGATCGGCACAGTCAAGGATCAGTTCACTGATGCGGCAGGCCATGCACGGCATCGTAGTGCGCGGCCAGCGCGCCGGCCCGGTCCCGCAGCGCGGCCCGCAGCGACTCCGGGCTTATCGCTTTCGCGTCCGTACCGAGCTGCCACAGCGCCCACTCGGCGTGCCGGGCGTCCTGGAAGGTCACTTCGAGCCGCAGCCAGTCGTCGGTGCCGGGCTCCTCCATCCGTACGGCGAGCGCGGTGTTGAGCAGCTCCTCCCGGCGCGCCGGGGCGAGCCGCATCCGTACGGTGACGTGGTCGCCGTCGGCGAGGAAGCGCGCCGAGCGCTCCCGCCAGATCCGGTCCAGATCGATCTCGCCCGGCCGCTCCGCCGCTTCGGGAAGCTCCTCGGCGGCCCGCACCCGCGACAGGCGGTACGTGCGGTCCTTGCCGGACCGCGTGGCCAGCAGATACGCCTTGTCCCGTACGGTGACGAGCCCGATCGGGTCCACCGTGCGCCACCGCGGGTCCTGGTCCGTGGCCGCGTACAGGATGCGCAGCTTGCGTCCGGCGAGCACCGCGCGCCGGACCTCGGCCATCGCGGGGCCGGGGATGTCCTCGTCGTCCGTCGTAGTCCGGCGGGAGAGCAGATCGGTCTCCGGCTCGATCAGGATGCGCTGCACCGCATCGCTCGCGGTCCCCCGAGGGCCCTCCGGCAGCGCGTCCACCACCTTCCTCATCGCTGACGCGAGCGCCGCCCCGAGCCCGAACGCCTGCTCCCCGCGCCCCGATCCGGCGGTCAGCAGGGCCAACGCCTCGTCATGGTTCAGGCCGGTGAGCTCGGTCCGGAAGCCGGGAAGCAGCCCGAAGCCACCGTGCCGGCCGCGCTCGGCGTACACGGGGACGCCGGCCGCGGACAGCGCCTCGATGTCCCGGAGCACGGTTCGGGTCGACACCTCCAGCTCCCGGGCGAGCGCGTCGGCGGTCATCCGCCCGCGCTGCCGCAGCAGGAGTACCAGGGAGACCAACCGGTCGGCGCGCATCCCGGAACCGTAACGGAATACCTGACGAAGGGTGTCGTGATTCCTTGCGAGCCTCGTCCCCACGACATCCGAATCGAACGGAACGGAGCTGACGTGACAGTCGAACGCACGGCGATCAACCCGGTGCCCTGGTCGGTGGAACTGGGCTTCAACCAGGCCGAACTCGTCTCCGGCCCCACCCGCACCCTGTACATCTCGGGCCAGACAGCGACGAACCCCGACGGCAAGCCCGAGCACGAGGCCGACATGGCAGCCCAGTTGGCCCTGAGCCTCGACAACCTGGAGTCCGTCCTCACCGCCGCCGACATGACCCTCGCGAACCTCGTCCGCCTCAACGTCTACACGACCGACGTCGACGCCCTCTTCCCCCACTACGGCCTGCTCGCGGCCCGCCTGGCCGCCGCCGGCGTCGCACCGCCCAGCACCATGCTCGGCGTCACGCGCCTCGCGGTCCCCGGCCTCTTGGTCGAACTGGAGGGCACCGCCGTCGCGGACTAGAAGGGAGGTTCCGAGGAGTACCCGTTTTCGTCCAGCGGGACGGGCTTCGGCTTGGCAGCCCGTTGCTCGGCCACGGTGGGATGGACGGCCACCGCCTCGGCCGCTCGGCCCTGCCGGACCAGGACGTCGAACAGTTCCTGCCGTGCCTCGATCGTGCCGAGGGCGCGCAGTTCGGTGGCGGCGGCGTCGAGGTGGCCGGCGGTGGCGAGGAGGCCGGCCTTGACGATACGGGGGTCCTTCCAAGGGGCCGGGTCGGCTTCGGCCACGGCGATCGCCTCGTCGATGCGGCCGAGCTCGGCGAGGGCCCAAGCTCGCCAGTTGTGCTGGAACTCCTCGTGGCCGTGGTGGGGCACGGTAAGGGGGTGCTCCAGGAGCCGGAGCAGTTCCTCGGGGCGGTCGTGAAGCTGGTGGACGAGTGGCGCCAGGAGGTTGGAGCAGTCGTACCAGCTGAAGCCGGGTTCGGCGACCGCGACCGCGTCGTCGAGCCGCCCGTCCTGCAGCAAGGCCGAGGAGAGCCAGGCTCGGTACCCGACCCAGTCGTCGGCGGCGATGGCTTCGCACATCACGGTCTCGGCCTCCTTGGCCCGGCCGCCGGTGCGAAGGGCGTCGGCATAGACGTCCAGGAGCTCGTGCGCGTTCTGGACGGCCAGCTCGCGCAGCTCGTCGAGCCGACCATGGCGCGCCAGCAGCTCGGCGTAGGCGATGAGGGTGTTCTGGGTGAGGAACCGGCGCTCGGCTATGTCCTCGCCGAGGGTCCGGATCGCCTCGTCGGCACGACCGGCGCGCTCCATCACCTGGGCCTGGAGCTCCTGCGCGTTGGAGAGGTCGCTGTTCCATCGGCCCTCTCCCCGAGCCTGCCGCGCGCTCTCGGCGTGCGGGGCGATCAGCTCAAGGACCTGTTCGTCGCGGCCCTGGCCTTCGGTGATCTCCACCAAAAGGAACCGGGCCCACCCTCCGTCGAGGTGCGGGACGAGTAGCGCGATGGCTTGGTCGATGCGGCCTGCCCTGGTAAGCAGCCTGGCGAATCGATGGACCTTGGCTGTCCCACCGGCTTCATCCGGACGTACCAGATCCAGCGCTTCCTGCGTCCGGCCTGCCTGGAGCACGACGTCGGCCTTCGCCCACAGAGCCGCCCGCCACCCGCTCGCGACGAACGGCTCCACCACCTCAAGCGCCCGTCCGAACTCCCCCGCCCGGCACAACTCCTCTGCCGCGCCCTCCGCGCAGAACCACTCGCCGCGTTCCGCCGCCGTCTGGATTATCAGGCCCAGGTGACCGTGCTCCAACAGGAGGCGCACGCTTCCCGGGGCGATGCCGCCGTAGTTGCTCGCCTGCCAGTCAAGATCGTCCACGTTCATGACGGGAAGCGTAGAACGACCCACTGACTCCCCGGCCATGACGGGCGTGGGGTCGGCTCAGCGGAACCGGGGGAGCAGGCCCTGGTCGGAGACCGGGCCCAGGTGGGTGAGCTTGTCGGGGTTGGTGAGGGAGTGGATCGCGCCGACCGTGCCGTCCTGGAGGTGGAGTTCGACGACGCTGAGGACGCGGCCCTCGGCGTCGTACAGGACGATCCCCGGGGCGCCGTTGACCTGCGCCGGGCGGAGGGTCGCGCCGAGGGTGCGGAGGCGGCGGAAGCCCGCGACGAGGAGCGCGGCGGTCTGGTGCGGGTCGTGGACCGTACGGCTGATGGCCTGGGCCTTGCCGCCGCCGTCGCCGTGGAAGACGACGTCCGGCGCGAGCATGCCGAGCAGGGCGTCGAGGTCGCCGCCGTCGGCGGCCGTGAAGAAGCGGCGGGCGAGTTCGGCGCCCTCGGCGCGGCGCTCGCGGGGGAGTCGGGCGGTGGCGTCGGCGGGGATGCGGCGGCGGGCGCGGGCGAAGATCTGGCGGCAGTTCGCCTCGGTCTTGCCGGTACTCCGGGCGATGTCCGGGTAGTCGTGGCCGAAGACCTCGCGGAGCACGAACACCGCCCGCTCCATGGGCGAGAGCGCTTCGAGGAGGACGAGGAGGGCCATGGAGAGCGCGTCGGTGAGCTCGGCGTGCTCGGCGGGGCTGCCGGCGGGGCCGTCGTCATGGGTGACGAGGGGTTCGGGGAGCCAGTCCCCGACGTAGGTCTCGCGGCGCACCCGGGCCGAGCCGAGATGGTTGATGCCGAGGCGGGTGACCGCCGTTGTCAGATACGCCTTGGGCGCGTCGATCACCGTGCCCGCCCGCTGGGCCTTGGTCATGCCGAGGAACGCGTCCTGCACCAGGTCCTCGGCGTCGCCGACGGAGCCCGTCATGCCGTACGCGATCGAGAAGAGCAGCGGCCGGTAGCTCGCCGCCGCGGCCCCCGCCGGGTTCCGGTCCGGGGTCCGGTCCGTCATCTCCGCCAACTTATTTCCCCCTCCGTGTCACAGCGCGGGGACGTCCTCTGTCCAAGAGGGCGACACCGAATCCACCGACTCACCGGAAGAGAGTGAACCCCATGAACATCGCGCTGTGGATCGTGACCGGACTGCTCGCCACCGCCTACTTCCTCGGCGGCGGCTTCAAGCTGATCACGCCGAAGGAGAAGATAGCCGCCCTCGGCCACAGCGGGGCCTGGGTGGAGGACTTCCCGGCGGCGGGCGTCAAGGGCATCGGCGCCCTGGAGATGCTCGGCGCCCTGGGCCTCGTCCTGCCGGCCGCGCTCGACATCGCGCCGGGGCTTGTGCCGTTCGCGGCCGTAGGACTCGGGCTGATCATGGTCGGGGCCGCGGCGCTGCGGTTGCGGCGCCGCGAGTACTCCCTGGTGGGCGTCGACCTGGTCTATCTGGTGCTGCTGGTGGTCGTGGCCGCCGGGCGCTTCTAGCGCTCCTCGGCCCGGCAGCGCAGCATCTCCAGCGGCGGGTTGCCGGTCAGGTCGGCCCAGAACTCCGCGTCGTACGCGCGGCGGCCGGCCTCCGACACCTCCAACGGCACCCACTCCAGGCCACCGAAGCCCGCCGCCCGCAGCGACTGCTCGTACACCTCGCGGCGCGGGGCGGCACCGACGAAGGAGATCGGCGGGTCGAGCAGCGCCGTGATCCGCACCCGCGGCCCGGTCTCGATCTCCTCGCCGGTCGGCTCGCACAGGAAGCCGTACTTGGCGAGGGGCGGGCCGTCGAAGCGGAAGTCCGGCGACTGGGCGAGGACGAAGAACTCCCCGCCCGGGGTGAGGTTGCGGTGCACGCTCCGGCACATGCGCTCCATCGCGGCCACGTCCGGGGCGTAGTTGAGTAGCTGGACCCCCAGTGCGATGTCGAACTTATGCTCCAGGTCCCCGAGTTCGGCGACATCACCCACCGCGTAGCGCACGCCCAACGGCTCGGCGTCCTCGAACGCCCGTGATGCCGCGACCATTTCGGTCGAGATGTCGACGCCGAACACCTCCGCCGCCCCGCGCCGCTTCAACTCCCGGCTATAGAAGCCGGTGCCGGAGGCGAGATCGAGGACCGACTTCCCCCGGACGTCCCCGACCAGGGCGAGGAAGCTCGGCACCTCCCCGTACCGTGTCAGGGGCAGGGACTTGAACCCCTCGAACGCCTCGCCGATCTCGTCGTACTGCTGCCGCACGCTCATCGTGCCGCCTCCCCGTGCTCGTTCGTGCTCGGTGATGGACTGTGACGCGTTCGGCAGTCTCTCCAAGGCGCGGCCCGTGTCCGTACGGGCGGAAAGCACGAAGATGCGGGCGGTCGGCAGGCGTCCTCTACGAACGGCCTCCACGAACCGCGGAGCGGCCCGAGCGGGCCCGAGCGGGCCCGATGTCACATCTCTGCGGTCGCGATCCGTCCCCTTTCTGTCGGACGATGCAGAGAGAGACAGAGAGGTTCATCGCGATGAGCACGGAGAACGTGTCGCAGAACGTTTCGCGGAACGTGCCGCACACCATCCTGGTCACCGGCGGTACCGGCACCCTGGGCCGGATCGTCACCGAGCGGCTGCGGACGGCCGGACACCAGGTGCGGGTGCTCAGCCGGCACTCCCGGCCCTTCGCCGTCGACCTGCGCGAGGGCGGGCCCGGTCTTGACGCGGCCCTGGACGGCGTCGACACCGTCGTGCACTGCGCCAGCAGCCCGCGCGGCGGCGACGAGGACGCGGCCCGCAACCTGGTGGCGGCGGCCGGCCGGGCCGGCGTCCGCCATCTGGTCTACATCTCGATCGTCGGCGTCGACCGCGTGCCGTTCCCCTACTACCGCACCAAGTTCGCGGTCGAGAGGATCGTCGAGCAGTCCGGACTCGGCTGGACGGTCCTGCGCACCACCCAGTTCCACGACCTGGTCCACCAGGTGCTCGCCGCCCTCGCGAAGTCGCCGGTCATGCCGTACTTCTCCGGGATCTCCGACCAGCCGATCGAGGTGGCCGAGGTCGCCGACCGCCTCGCCGAACTGGCCGCCGGCCCGCCCGCCGGACTGGTGCCGGAGATGGGCGGCCCCGAGGTGCGCACCTTCGCCGACCTGGCCCGCGCCTACCTGGCGGCGAGTGGGCGGAGGCGTGCGCTGCTGCCCGTACGGCTCCCGGGGAAGACGTACCGGGCGTTCGCCGCGGGTGGGCACCTGACGCCGGAACGGGCGGTGGGGAAGGGGACGTTCGAGGACTTCCTGGCGGCGAGGAGGAAGGCGTAGGCAGGGGTTTCCCTCAGCTCAGCGGAAGGTGTGGACGAGCTCGATCGCGCCGACGATGTGCGCGTTGAACTCGTCCAGCTCCTCCGCCGGCACCCACAGCTCCAGGATCGTCCGCCCGCCGGCCTGCTGCACCGGGTAGCGGGCCAGGAAGGCGGTGTCGACCTCGAAGCGGGTCACGTGACCGACGCCGCTGTGCTTCACGTTCCAGTCGCGGGCGATCCGGATCGCGTAGTCCTCGTTGAGGACGGGGTAGAAGATCGGCTGCTCCGGGAGCCGGGGCGGCCACGCCTTCCAGTCGAGGGCGCGCACGAGATCCAGCTCTTCGGGGCCGGTGGGGCGCCAGAGGGTGGTGGTCGCGCGGCGGCTGGTCATGGTGTCGCTCTCGGTTCGATACGGGAGGGGGAGCCGTGACCGTATCGGGGCGGGCGCGGTGGGAGCCACCGGGTTTCGGGCCCGGTGGGGGCTTTCAGGAGCCTGCACCGGCCGGCTGCAGGAGGTCCCAGCGGTTGCCGTACAGGTCCTCGAAGACGGCGACCGAGCCGTACGGCTCGTGGCGCGGCTCCTCCAGGAAGCGCACCCCGGCGGCGGTCATCCGCGCGTGGTCGCGGGCGAAGTCGTCGGTGTGCAGGAAGAACCCGACCCGGCCGCCCGTCTGCGCGCCGACCGCCGCGGCCTGCGCCTCGCCCTTGGCGCGGGCGAGCAGCAGCCCGGTGCCGTGCGCGCCCGCGCCCCGGGGCCGTACGACGACCCAGCGGGTGCCGTCGCCGCGGTCGGTGTCCTCGGCGAGCTCGAAGCCGAGGGCGCGGGTGTAGAAGTCGACGGCCTCGTCGTAGTCGCGGACGACGAGGGTGACGAGGGCGAGGGCGGGCAGCGTGGCGTCCATGGGGGCAGGTTATACGTATGATGCCGCTTCTGTGGGCGCACGCGCCCGCGCGTCAGGCGGTCTTCCGGCCCCAGGCGGAGATCAGCGGCGAGGTGGTCAGGTCGAGCCGGCCCGCGGTGACGCTCGCGAGATGCCGGTCGACCTCCTCGTCGGTCGCGAGGCCCGCCGCCACGAGCCGGGCGCGCACCTGGCGTACGGTCGCCGCCTCCAGGGCGTCGCAGACGGGCGAGGTGACCGGGAAGTACGCGTCGGCGGCCACGTCCGTCAGGCCCGCCTCGCGCAGCAGCCGGGGGAGCTTCCTGCCGTACGCCAGGTCGGCGCCGCGCTCCGCCAGCAGCGTGCGGAATCCGCGCCGCAGCTTGTTGGCGAGCGCCTGCTCGGGGCCATACTCGTCCAGGCAGATCAGCGGCTGGGCGGCCGGGTCCGCGTCCTCCACGAGCAGCCAACCGCCCGGCCGCAGCGCCCCGACCATCGCACGCAACGCCCGGTCCCGGTCGGCCACATGCACCAGGACGAGCCGCGCGTGAACCAGGTCGAAGCCCCCGCCGGGCGGGGCGTCCCGGCCCACGTCATGCCGCAGCACCTCGACCTGGGCGGGCATGGGTGCGGCCGCCGTCCACGACGTGTCGATGTCGGTCGCGACGACCCGCCCCCGCGCCCCTACCCGCCCCGCCAGCCACTTCACCACCGAGGTCCCGCCCGCCCCGACCTCCCAGCACCGCCACCCGGGCGCGATCCCCAGTTCCGCGATGTGCCGGAAGGTCGTCGAGTCGAAGAGCGCCCCGAGCGCGTCGAAGCGGTCACCGGCCTCGGGCTGCGCGTTGTCGAGGAGGTAGCGGGGAGGGACGGGCGGGGTGGGGGTCCCAGGGGTCCCGGGGGTTTCGGGGGAGTGCGTCACGGAGGGATTCTCCCGCTCGGGGGGCGGCGGGCGCGGGTCGGAGGCGCGCCGGCGCGCCAGACCCGGCGACCCCGGCCAGGCTGGCGGCCTCAGCCCGTCGGCCGTGACCTGGCCGGCCCGGCGGCCGGTACATCGGTCAGATCGCCCCGACTCCCCATGGCTGTCTCAACGAATCACGCGCTCGGCGGACGCGGCTCTCGATCGATCCGCTCGGCGCCCGCCAGCAGCTCCGGGTGCAGCCGGCGTCTGGCGCTGAACAGCTCGATGCCCAGAAGTCGTCCGTGTGAGTCGTAGTCGAGAATCGCCGTGTCGTCCTCGGCAGGTACCTGCCGGACGGCCTCACCTGGGGCGATGCTGTCGACAAGGTAGATGTACGCCATATTCGCTGATGCGTCGTATGTGACCCGCATGACCGGCCTTCCCCGTTGTTCACCGACCTGCGGTCTCAGGTCCAGGTCTTCCGGAGAGCGTACTGACGTCAAAAGATCGCCAGGACAGGCCCTAGTGGCTCCGCCCCCCGATGGGACAATGCCCCGCATGGACGCGCGGGAACTCGAACGGCTCGCCGGGCGGGCGCGGCGGCTCGCCGAGGGCGGGGGTCGGGACGGGCGGCGGCGGGTGCTTGGGATTGTCGGGCCGCCCGGGGTCGGGAAGTCGACGCTGGCCGGGCGGCTGATCGCCCGGCTCGACGGGCTGGCCGTGCTGGTGCCCATGGACGGGTTCCATCTGGCGCAGGCCGAGCTGGAGCGGCTCGGGCGGGCCGGGCGGAAGGGGGCGCCCGACACGTTCGATGCCGCCGGGTACGTGGCGCTGCTCGCCAGGATCCGGGCGGCCGAACCCGGTGTCACCGTGTACGCGCCCGCCTTCGACCGGGGTCTGGAGGAGCCGGTCGCGGGAGCGATAGCCGTACCGCCCGAGGTGCCCCTCGTCATCACCGAGGGCAACTACCTGCTGCATGACGAGGGCCCGTGGGCCGCCGTACGCCCGCTCCTCGACGAGGCCTGGTACCTGGACCTGGACGACCGGCGCCGGGTGCCGCGGCTGGTCGCCCGGCACGTGCGCTTCGGCAAGGAGCAGGCCCACGCCGAACGCTGGGTCGCCGAGTCCGACGAGGCCAACGCCCGGCTCGTCGCGCGCGGCCGGGACCGCGCCCATCTCGTCGTACGGATGGAGTGAACTCCCGTACCCCAGCGTCTGGTTATCCTCGGCGGGTGACCCACGCCCCGGCGCTCCTCGTCATCGACATGCAGAACGCCCTCGCCGCCATCGCCCACCGCGCGGACGAGACCGTCGCCGTCATCGCCGGCCTCCGGGCCCGGGCGCGGGCCGCCGGCGTCCCCGTGATCACCGTCCAGCACCGCGGCGGCGACCTCGAACCCGGCACGGAGGGCTGGCGGATCGTCCCCGAACTCGCCCCGGCGGACGGCGAGACGGTGATCGCCAAGACCAGCGCCGACAGCTTCCTCGACACCGGCCTCGACGCGGCCCTGCGCGCCCTCGGCACCACTGAACTGCTCGTCACCGGCTTCGCCACCGAGATCTGCGTCGACACCACCGCCCGCCAGGCCCTCAGCCGCCGCTACGACCTCGTGCTCGTCGCCGACGGCCACACCACCTCCGTGCGGGAGCCGGGCTCGGGGCCGTACGCCGCGCCCGACGCGTCCGTCGCCCACCACAACGAGATCTTCCGCCACCTGGACTTCCCCGGCCGGTCCGTACGCGTCCTGGCCGCCGCCGACGTGGACTTCAGCCCGCCGTCTGCAGGGACATCGCGCGGCTGACGGCCGCCCGCGCCAGGGCTCGGACGATCGGGTGCGGGCGCGAGCCGTCGCCGGCCAGCTCCGGCTGGAAGAGGGTGGCCAGGAAGAAGGGGTGGCCGGGGAGTTCCGCGATCCGGACCTGACCGTCGTCGTCCACGCCCGTGAAGCGCATCCCGTGCGCCTCCAGGGTGTCCAGATGGCGGCTGTCCGGACCGTAGTTGCAGTGGTAGCGCTCGGTGGACCGCTCGGCGCCGAGCACCGACTCCGCGAGCGAGCCGGGCGTCACCCGTACCGCGCCCTCGTGCCCGACGAGCGAGCAGGCGAGCGGCGCGATCAGCAGGTCGCCGGTGTCGGCCGCCGGGTCGTTCTCGGCGTGCGCGGCGCGGGGCAGGCCGCAGACGTCCCGCGCGTACTCGATCAGCGCGTGCTGGAAGCCCGCGCAGGTTCCGAGGAACGGAACGCCCTCCTCGCGCGCCGTGCGGATCGCGGCCAGCGCACCCTCCTCGCTCTCGTACGGGCTGCCCGGCAGCAGCCACACCGCGTCGAAACCCGACACCGCGCCGGGCTCGGCCGCGTCGCCGCTGCGGATCCAGTACGCGTCGAGGACGAGGCCGTCCTGCTCGGCGAGCGCGTCGAGGAGGAGCGGGATGCGGACATGGGACTTGACGTGCGGGGAGCGGTCGCCGACCAGGGCGATCCGGGGCGTGCGGGCGGGGGCGTCGTACGGGGCGTCGTATGCGGCGTTCATGGAGTTCATGGAGTTCATGCTGGCCGGGTCCCGCCGTTCACGTCCAACGATGATTCCTGCACTCTCCATCACGGATGCTTATGGGCCTTCCCCCCGGCCCGCCGGATAGGGTGCCGCCATGAACAACGACGACTGGGAGCAGCGCCTCGCCGACCGCTGGGCCGAACTCGACGCGTACGAGAAGGACCAGGACCCGGCCGGTTTCCGCGCCCGGATCGCCGAACTCGCCGCCGAGCTCCCCGAGGACGACCCGGTCGCCCTGTTCGAGCAGGGCGCCGCCCACGACTCGACGGGCGAGCCCGAGCAGGCCGTCCGGTTCTACCGGCGGGCCCTCGACGGCGGGCTCACCGGCCTGCGCCGCCGCCGTGCCGTCATCCAGCTCGCCAGCAGCCTGCGCAACCTCGGCCGCCCCGACCTCAGCGTCGAACTCCTCACCGAGGAGCGCGCCATCCCCGCCGACCGGCTCGACGCCGACGAGACCGCGCTGTCCGCCGCCGTCGACGGCTTCCTCGCCCTCGCGCTCGCCGACACCGGCCGCGAGCGCGAAGCCGCCTCGCTCGCGCTCGGCGCGCTGGCCCCGCTGCTGCCGCGCTACAACCGCTCCCTCGCGTACTACGCCCGCGATCTGCTCAAGACCGCCGGGCCGTCCTGAGGCAAGGACAGGCAGGCAGCACCGCCGATGGACCCGCACCTCCTCCGTACGTACGTGACCGTCGCCCGGCTCGGCTCCTTCTCGGCGGCGGCCCGGGAACTCGGCTACACCCAGTCCGCCGTCTCCCAGCACATCGCCGCCCTGGAGGCCGACCTCGGCCTGGCGCTGCTCGGCCGGCGGCCGGTCGCGCCCACCCCGGCCGGCGAACGGCTCCTCGAACACGCCGGTTCGCTGCTGTTGCGGCTCGACGCGGCGCGCGCCGACCTCGCCCGGTACGCGGCCCCGCCGCGCCGCACCCTTACGCTGGCCGCCGCCCCGCTCACCGCGCTCGTGGTCGCCGAGGAACCCCTGGTCGTCGTCCTGCCCGCCGGCCATCCGCTCGCCGGGCGGCGTGACGGGCTCGACCTCGGCGACCTCGTCGACGCGCGCTGGCTCGACGCCCCCGGCGCGGGGCTGCCGCTCGACCGGCTGCGCGCCGCGCAAGGGGCGCCGGGCGGGCACGGCTTCCGGCCGTCGCTGCGGTACGAGGGCACCGACGTCCGTACGGTCGCCGCGCTCGCCGCCGCCGGGCACGGGCTCGCCCTGCTGCCCCGGTCCGCGGCCGCCTCCGGCCCCGGTGCGGTGCTCGTGCCGCTTGCCGCGCCCCGCCTCGTACACCGCACCGAGCTTCTGCACGGCGGCCTGCCGCACGGCGGCGAACCGGACGGTCCGGCTGCGGAGTTGCTCGGCCGTCTCGGCCACCGGGAGACGGCCGCTCGCTAATCTGGCGGGTACGGCGGAAGTGAACGCCGTGCACGGACGGCGGGAACAGGCGACGAAAGGCGGGACGGCGTGGGGTGGTTCCGGCGGGGGCCCAGGCGGGACGGCGACGACGCGCCGCGGGACCCGGAGTTCACGTACTTCTCCGAGCGCGAGGCCGCGCTCTTTCGCAGGGAGGTGCGAGCGGTCTTCGCCGAACTCGGCCTCGAAGTGACCGTGTACGCCGACTCCGTCACCGACGACTCCGGCCGCCGCTTCGGCCTCGGCAACCTCGCCGCCGTCTGCCACCAGGACCCGCGCGGCACCCGCATCTGGCCGCGGCTCATCGAGCGCCACGTCCGGCTCGTCGTCCGCGCCCTCGAAGGGCCCTCCGCCCTGGAGACCCTGCCGCCCGAGCAGATCCGCGCCCAGCTCTATCCGCGGGTCGTCAGCGGCGAGGGCATCGACCCCGGGGCCTTCGGCTACGCCCGTACGGTCGCCCCCGGGCTGTACGAGGTGCTCGCGCTCGACCTGCCGGAGAGCGTCATGACCCTCACCGACGAGGCCCTGGAACGCCTCGGCGACCCCGTCCGGCTGCGCGAGCGCGCCATCGACAACCTGCGCGGGCTGCCGGTCGAGGGCCACGAGACCGTCAAGGACGCGGACGGCATGCGCTTCGAGGTCATCCTCGGCGACTCCTTCTACACGGCGAGCCGGGTCCTCGACCTCGACGCGGTCGTCCGCCGCGTCACCGGCCGCCCGCTCACGGAGGACGGCGCGCTGGTCGCCATGCCCTTCCGCCACCAGCTGGCCTTCCACCCCATCCGCGACACCACCATCGTCCCCGCCCTCGGCGCGATGGCCTCCTTCGCCGCGTCCGGCTACGAGGACACGCCGGGCGCCATCAGTCCGTACGTCTTCTGGTGGCGCGCCGGCACCCTCACCCAGCTCAGCGAGCACGCCGAGGACGACGGCCAGCTCCGCATCGTCGTCGGCGACGACTTCCAGGCCCTCCTCGAACGCCTCATCGTGCGCGAGCCGGAGTAGGCGGGCGGAGTAGCCGGGTAGCCGGACCCGGCGGCTCCCGGCAGGATGCTGTACGTCGAGGAGGAGATCACCCATGCCCGAGAGCACCGCATCCGAGTCCGAATCCGCGTCCGACGGCGGCACCGCCCCCGCCCCCTTCACCGCCGACGACTACCGGGCCCGGATGGCCCGGGCCGCCGAGTCCGCCGCCGCGGCGGGGCTCGCCGGGGTGCTGGTCGCGCCCGGGCCCGATCTGGTCTATCTGACCGGGTACCAGCCCACCGCGATCACCGAGCGGCTCACCGTGCTCGTCATCGCCCCCGGCCAGGACCCGGTGCTCGTCGTGCCGACCCTGGAGGCGCCGGACGCCGAGAAGGCCGCGGGTGCCGCCGCGCTGTCCCTGCGGGACTGGACCGACGGGAAGGACCCGTACGCCGTCACCGCGCCCCTCCTCGACGTCTCGGGCCGCTTCGGCGTCAGCGACAACGCCTGGGCCATGCACCTGCTCGGCCTCCAGCAGGCCCTGCCCGGCACCTCGTACGTCTCCCTCACCGAGGCCCTGCCGATGCTCCGCGCCGTCAAGGACGCCCACGAACTGGCCCGGGTCGAGGCCGCCGGGGCCGCCGCCGACCGGGCGTACGGCGAGATCCTCAAGGTGCGCTTCGCGGGCCGCAAGGAGACCGACGTCGCCGCCGACCTCGCCGCGCTCCTCATGCGCTTCGGGCACTCCCAGGTCGACTTCACCGTCGTCGGCTCCGGCCCCAACGGCGCCAACCCCCACCACGAGGCCGGCGACCGCACCATCGAGCCCGGCGACATGGTCGTCCTCGACTTCGGCGGCCTCAAGCACGGCTACGGCTCCGACACCACCCGCACCGTCCACGTCGGCGCCCCCACCGACGAGGAACGCCGCGTCCACGACCTCGTCCGCGAGGCCCAGCAGGCCGGCTTCGAGGCCGTACGGACCGGAGCGGCCTGCCAGGACGTGGACCGCGCCGCCCGCAAGGTCATCACCGACGCCGGCTACGGCGAGTACTTCATCCACCGCACCGGCCACGGCATCGGCGTCACCACCCACGAACCCCCCTACATGATCGAGGGCGAGGCACGCCCCATCGTCCCCGGCATGTGCTTCTCCATCGAACCCGGCGTCTACCTCCCCGGCCGCTTCGGCGTCCGCATCGAGGACATCGTCACCCTCACGGACGCCGGCACGGGCCGCCGCTTCAACAACACCCCGCACGAGATGGCCATCGTGGAGTGACACCAGCCTGAGGCTTTCGGTCGGGCCTCACTTGCCGAACTGCGGGTAGGGGCATGGTTCCAGGGGGTCCTCCGGCCGATCAGCCCAGTGCCACCAAAGGTGCCGGTCGGGGCACCGCCACACCATGCGGCAGGTACGCCGCTGATCCTCCTCTCGCAGGAAGAGGGCAAACGCGCTCGAAGCCATCGGCTTGTCGCACTCGGGGCAGAGGGGCGGTCCACTGGTCATGCCGCGCAACCTACCCCGGCGTTGTCAGTGGGTAGGGGGCCGCGCCGCGTTCGGGACCGGGCTGCTGGCGGCCTGTCCCGCCCGACCGAACCGCCCCGGGCGTGATCGGCGGGAGCTCTCGTGCCGGTGGGGGCGGACGGTTTCGAAGCGTCGGCGTCTGCTGTGGAGGGGCCGTGCTCAGCCGTCCGTCAGGACCACCGCCGACTCCGCCGGCAGTGACAGCAGGCCGTCGCGGCCCGGGGCGTCGGCGGTGGGGTCCCAGGTGGCGAGGACGCGGTCGCGGCCGTTGGAGCCGAGGGCGATCGAGGCGGGGGACTTGCCGAGGTTGACGGCGACGCGGATGTCGCCGCGGCGGAAGACGAGCCAGCGGGCCTCCTCGTCGTAGGCGACCTTGACGCCGGCGAGGTCCGGGTCGGTGAGGTCGGGGAGGGTGCGGCGGAGGGCGATGAGTTCGCGGTGCCAGGCGAGGAGGCGTTTGTGGGGGTCGCGGTCGCGTTCGGCGCGGTCGAGGACCGAGCGGTCGCGGGTGGCCGGTTCCTGGGGGTCGGGGACGTCCTCCTCGGCCCAGCCGTGGGCCGCGAACTCACGGCGCCGGCCACGCCGTACGGCCTCGGCGAGCTCCGGGTCGGTGTGGTCGGTGAAGTACATCCATGGGGTCGTCGCCCCCCACTCCTCGCCCATGAACAGCATCGGCACCGACGGGCCGGTCAGGACGAGGGCCGCCGCGCAGGCGAGCAGCCCGGGGGAGCAGGTGGCCGAGAGGCGGTCGCCGGTGGCGCGGTTGCCGATCTGGTCGTGGGTCTGGGCGTAGCCGAGGAAGCGGTGCGCGGGGGTGCGCTCGCGGTCCACCGGGCGCCCGTGGTGCCGGCCGCGGAAGGAGGACCAGGTGCCGTCGTGGAAGAAGACCCGGGTGAGGGTCTTGGCGAGCGCGGCCATCGGGGCCCGGGCGAAGTCCGCGTAGTAGCCCTGGGACTCGCCGGTGAGCGCCGTGTGCAGGGCGTGGTGGAAGTCGTCGTTCCACTGCGCGTGGACGCCGAGCCCGCCGACCGTGCGCGGGGTGGTGGTGCGCGGGTCGGCCAGGTCCGACTCGGCGATCAGGAAGTGCTGCCGGCCCTGCTCCCTGGCCAGTTCGTCGACGGCCGCCGACAGCTCCTCCAGGAAGGTCAGCGCCCGGGTGTCGGCCAGCGCGTGGACCGCGTCGAGCCGGAGCCCGTCGATCCGGTAGTCCCGCAGCCAGGCGAGCGCGCTGCCCAGGAAGTACGCGCGGACCTCGTCCGAGCCCGGCGCGTCCAGGTTCACCGCCGCGCCCCACGGCGTGTGGTGGGTGTCGGTGAAGTACGGCCCGAAGGACGGCAGATGGTTGCCGTCCGGGCCCAGGTGGTTGTGCACCACGTCCAGGATCACGCCGAGCCCGAGGCCGTGCGCCGTGTCCACGAACCGCTTCAGCGCGGCCGGACCGCCGTACGGCTCGTGCACCGCCCACGGCGCCACCCCGTCGTACCCCCAGCCGCGCACCCCCGGGAACGGGCACAGCGGCATCAGCTCCACATGGGTGACGCCGAGCCCCGCGAGCTCCCCGAGCCGGCCGGCCGCCGCGTCGAGGGTGCCCTCGGGGGTGTACGTGCCGATGTGCAGCTCGTACACGACGCCGCTGCGCAGCCGAAGCCTCGGGGTCTCGTGCCGCCAGGCGTACGTGTCGTGGTCGACGACCGCCGTGAGCCCGTCCGGGCCGTCCGGGAGACGGCGGGAACGCGGGTCGGGGACCACGGGCCCGGCGTCGAGGGCGTAGCCGTAGCGGTCGCCGTCGGCGGCCGGGAAGACGCCGCTCCACCAGCCGGCCCGCTCGGCGTCCCGCTCCAGCGGATGCCGGACGCCGTTCAGCTCCAGCGTCACCCGGTCACGGGCGTGCGGCGCCCACACCTCGAACAGCACGCGAAGGTCCCCTCGTCGACTGGTCGACCGTCGAGTGATCAACGGTTACGGGGACCATCCTGGCAGTCAGGAGCCCGCCGCGCCCGGCGCGTCCCACACGAAGTTGATCGAGCGCTCGAAGTTCACGTAACCGGCCCGCGCGAAGGACTTCGCCATGGGCACGTTCCCGACGTCGGTCGCCGCCCGGATGTTCGGCACGTCCTCGGCGGCGAGCACCCGGGTGCCCTCGGCGAGGATCTCGTCGACGTGGCCGCGGCCGCGGTGGGCGGGCAGCACGCCGATGTACGCGATGATCGGGTGGTAGTTGTTGCGCGCGGGCACGACGAAGCCGACCGGCTCGCCGGTCTCCGGCAGCTCGGCGATCCGCCACCAGTCGCGGGGCGTGGTGTAGTGCGCCAGCTCCTCGTCGTAGTGCAGCTCGGCGGCCTCGCGCGGGGAGAGCCCGGTGGCGAGGTCGGCCTGACCGTGGGCGTCGAGGGTGCCCTCCATGACCGGGGTCATCAGCGCGAGCAGGTCCTCGCGGTCGCGTACGGGGCGGAAGGCGAGCCGCCCGGCGGGCGCGGGCACGGCGGTCCCGGCCCGCCACTCCAGGCGCAGCCGCTCCACGAGCGGGCGGGCGCCGGACGCCTCAAGGACGCCGAAGAGACGTTCCAGCTGGGTGCGGGTCCCGGCGACCTCGCGCCAGTCCGCCGGCATGAACCGGCCGTACTCGGGGCGGGGCGCACCCGCCGGGACGACGGCCGCGGTCGCCGTCTCCAGGAGCCGCAGACCGATGTCCGCGGCGTCCTCGGCGGACAGCTCCGGGTCCAGGTCGAAGAAGTCGAGCGCCTGCGGGGCGTTGCCGGGCCGCCCGGTCCACCAGCCGATCCGGCCGACGAGCCGGTCGCCGCGCAGCGCCACCCACATCCACTCGGGGAGGCGGCGGCCGGTGGCGAGGTCGTCGGGGAGTTCGTGGTCGAGGACGTAGTCGAGGCGGTCGAAGAGGTCGAGCTCCTGCGGTCCGGCGAGCGGACGGATGACGAGCGCAGGGTCAAGCTGCATATAGGGGTTCTCCCAGAATGTGTGAGGTGATCCGATCGGCGTGCGACCGGTGTGCGACTGGTGGTGCGGCCGGCGTGCGATCGGCGGCCGACCGTAGCAACGATCGGGCGCCGCGGCACGTGAGTTATCGCCCCGCCCGCCGGCCGCCGACGGCCCTTCTGGACACCCCGGTGCCTCGCGTCGGACAATCACGATGTGACGACCCCTTACGAGCTGCCGGCCGGACCGCCGGACGCCCCTCGGCTGACCGACGCCGAGCGGGAACGCGCGCTCGCGGTGCTCCGCGAGGGTGCGGCACAGGGACGTCTGTCGCACGACACGTTCCTCTTCCGGATGGAGCGGGCGCTCGTCGCCCGCCGCTCCGACGAACTCGCCCTGCTGACGGCGGACCTGGCCACCGAGTCGACCTGGACCCGCCGGGTGGTGGGCGCCGTCGGCAAGATGTCCGCGTTCACGGCCCGCCTCGGCCGCGCCTGGCACACCGAGCGCCTCCCGAAGCTCCTGCTGCCCGTGCCCGGCCCGTATCCGCTGCGCATCGGCCGCGACCCGGTGAACGGACTCCGGCTCAGCCACGAGACGGTCTCCCGGCTCCACGCGGAGCTCTCCTCCCAGGCCGGCACCTGGATCCTGCGCGACCTCGGCTCGACGAACGGCACGACGGTCAACGGGCGGCGGGTCACCGGCGCGGTGGTGGTGCGGGCGGGGGACGCGGTGGGGTTCGGGCAGATGTCGTTCCGGCTGTCGCTGAACTGAGCCGCGGCCGGACCGGTTCCGATGGCTGATTCGTGCCGAATTCCACCCGTTCGGCGGTGTACGTGCTGCGATGTCACTCGATCGGTGGTGTGCTGAGGGGACCGCAACAGGCGGGCCGGCCGACCACCGAGGGGGTCAGATGAGCCACGAGCCGCACCGGAGGCAGGGTGGGTGGCGCGAGCACTGGGCCGTGCTGCCCCCGATGGCGCCCGCCGGTTCGCAGGCCGCCGCAGCCGCGGCGGACCGCCCGCGCCGGGTCGCGCCGAGCCCCCTGGAGCCGGGGTCCGGGCGGGACCCCTACCGGACGTACCGGGTGCTCCGCGAGGAGTTCCCGCTCACCCACGATCCGCTGCTGCGGGCCTGGGTGCTCAGCCGGTACGCGGACGTGGCCGGGGCGCTCACCGACGCCCGGTTCACGCACGGGCACCGGCCCGGCGACCCGCCGTGCGCTGAGACGCACACGGACGTGGACGAGGGCGAACTGCGGGCCGTCGCTGAACGCACCGCGTTCGTGCTCGCCCGCCGGATCGCCGACCGGCCGCGGGCCGATCTGGTGGCGGACTTCTGCCACTGGCTGCCCGCCGGGACTGTGGCCGCCGCGGTGGGGGTGCCGTACCGGGACATGATGCGCCTCGTGCGCGGCCGGGCCGCGTCCGCGCTCGCCGGGCAGTGCACCGGGCAGATCGCCGTACGGGAGAAGGCCCTTGCCGGGTTCCTCGCGGACGTGCTCAGCGACGCCGACCGCGTCGAGGCGCTGCGCGACGCGCCTGCCGGGCTCGTCGCCCGCGCCTGGACCGAGTCGCTGCGGCGCGAGCCGCCGGTGCAGATCATGATGCGCCGCACCCGCGGCGAGATCACGGTCAGCGGCGGCACCCTCCCGGCCGGCGCCCCGGTCGCCCTGCTCCTCGGCGCCGCGGGCCGCGACCCCGACCGCTTCCGCGACCCGGACCGCTTCGACCTGTTCCGCGACGACCCCGGCCAGCTCACCTACGGCCCCGGGCCGTGCCCCGCCGTCACCCTCGCCGCCCTGGAGGCCGAATACGCCCTCCGCGCCCTCTTCCAGGCCATGCCCCGGCTCCGCCTCGCCGACGGCTTCCGCCGCCCCGAACGCACCGGAGTCATCACCCGCGCCCCGCGCGCCCTGATCGTCCGCCCCGGCGGCTAGGCCCGCTCGGGGAGGCCCCCACCCAGGCGCCCGCCCCGGGTCTCCACCCAGGCCCCCGCCGGGACCCCGGCGGAATACGCCGCCCCGGCCGCCGGTTGCAGCCGGACATGCGACGTGATCAAGCTGGGCCGGAAGCGGGCGTGCGGACCGGCGGGGGCATACACCCGCTTCTGGCGGGGCGGTTCAGTCCCTCGCGGTTCGATCCGGACGCCGTCGTGGACGACGGCGCGCTCGGGCTGCTCCTGGAGGCCGCGCGGTGGGCGCCGTCCGCGGGGAACTCGCAGCCGTGGGGGTTCTTCGTGAGCCGGCGCGGGGAGCCGGGGCACGGTCGGGTGGTGCGGCATCTGGCGGCGAGTTCGGCGCGGTGGGCGACGGACGCGGGGCTGCTCGTCGTCACCTCGGCGCGCCGTTACGTGGACGACACGCCGCTGCTGTACTCGGAGTTCGCGGACTACGACCTCGGTCAGGCCGTCGCCCACATGACGCTGCAGGCCGAGGCGTTGGGGCTGGCCTCGCACCAGTTCCGGGCCTTCGACCTGGAGGGGCTCACCGAGGAGCTGCGCCCGCTGCCGGGGTGGGAGATCATCTCCATGATCGCTCTGGGCAGGGCGGCCGAGGAGCCGCCGGAGGGCCGCGACCGGCGCAGCGTCGCCGACCTCCTCTCCGCGCCCTGGACGCCGGAGGCGTAGCCGTACCCCCACCCGTAGCCGTAGCCGTGGCGTCAGGACCCCGCGCCCAGATTCCGTACCTCCGCCGCCCAGTCGACGTGGTCCGGTTCCGTGCCCGGCGGGACCGCCTCGAAGGTGGTGGCCAGCCAGGCGCGGAGCTCGCGGCGGTCGACGTCCACCAGGACCGGGGGGCCGATGCCGCCGAGGCGGATCCGGAGCCGGCCGCCGCGGCCGCCGAGCCGGACCGGCCAGAGCCGGACGTCGCCGACGCCGCACGAGGTGCGGATGCCGGAGCGGAGCAGTTCGCGGGAGAGGGTCCAGTCGGTCGCCCGGGCGAGATGCGCGAACGACACCCGGACCGCCCAGGGGTCGCCCGGATCGTAGGAGAAGGTGACGTCGATCGGGATCTCCAGATCCGCGTGCACCTGCCGTCGGCCGCTCGTCCGCCAGGGTGCCACGAGGGCCGCCGCCCGGTCGTCGGGTCGCCGTGCTTCGGACATGTCGCTCTCCTCCGCTGCTTCACCTGTTCCCGACCTTCGCCTTACCGCTGGCGGCGCGCCCATGCCTCCCGTACGAAATCCGTGTGCGCCGGCCCGCCCCGCCCTGGAACCATGCCGGCATGGTCCACACCCTCGAACGCCTGGTCGTACGGCACACCCTCCGCGTCCCCGTCCCCTCCGGGACCGGCCAAGGGGCCGCCGCCGCACGGCAGTTCGACATCGCGCTGATGTCCGTCGGGTTCAAGCTGTCGGGCGAGCTGTTCACCGCCCTGTCCGGGTGCGAGGAGAAGACGGTCGCCGCCCTCGCCGCCCGCACCCTGGACACCGTCCGGGAACTCGTCGGGGACCACGTCCGGCACAACCCGTACTTCCTCCGCTTCCCGGCCGGCGTCCCCGACACCGCAGCCTTCTGGGCCGAGTGCCTGGTCAAGGCACTCGGCGACGAGACGGCGCGGCCCCTGGTGCTCGGACAGCTCAGCACCGGGACACTCGACCTGCTGACCCTGCCCACGTACGGGCGGTACCAGCACGCGTACGAGGACCTGCTCGCCGCTCACGGCGAACTGGTCGCGGCGGCCGGCGACCGGGTCACCCTCCTGCACCCCGGCGGCGCCCTCCTCGACGAGGTGAGCGCGCTCTACCTCGCCCTCGCCGGCAGCCGCACCCCGCTCGGCGAGGAGCACCTCGCCGACCTGGCCGTGCTCGCCGGGAACCAGGCGCACGGGCCGCAGCCGGAGAGGATCCCGGTCCGGGAGGTCCGGGCCGTGGTCAACCGGGCCCGCCTGAAGGCCGGGGCCGCCCTGCTCGTCGACACCGTCACCGATGTGCTGCGGCTCGCCTGCGCGCTGTCGGTCGGCGATGTGGGCCTGCGCGAGCCCACCCGGTTCCGCGCGCCGTCCCGGGCGCACCGTCGCGCGCTGCTCGCCGCCCTCGACGCGGTCGTCGCCGCGCAGCCCGCCAAGCTCGTCGACGTCACCCGGCACCGCGAGGCGTGGAAGCGGCTCGGGGAGCGGCTGCACCCGCACGAGTACCCGCAGTGGCCGCACGCGGCCGAGGTGTTCGCCGTCGCGCGCGGCGAGCGCAAGGCGCCCTCGCTCGCCGGGCGGGCCGAGGCGCTGCTCGCCGGCGGCGACGTCGCCAGCGCCGCCGACCTGCTCGCGACCACCGCGCCCGGCGCGCTGTTCCGCGGGCTCGACCGGTTCGTCCGCACCGCGCAGGAAGGCCCGGAACTCGACGCCGTCCTCACCGCCGCCGAGCGTGCCGCAGCCCGGGTGTCGGGGCGTGTCGTGCTGTCCCTGCGCGAGCACGTGCAGAACCGCACGGAGGCCACAGGAGCGGCCGAGTCCGGCGCACCGCGCCGGGTGTTCGTGAACCGGTCCGGCGGCGCCTGGGTCACCGAGGACACCCGCGGGCCGCTGCCCGAGGCCGTACGGGACCGGCTCACCGCCCTGCTCGACGCCGAGACCCGGCGCCGGCTCACGGTCCCCGAACGGCTCCTCGTCGACCCCGAAGTCCTGTCCGTGGCACTGCCGTTGAGCGGCCGGGCCGCCGCGGCCGGCCTCGGCACGCTGCCGCGCGGCTCCGTGTCGCGGATCGAGGGCGAGCTGCTGCGCTTCTTCACGTACTGGAAGCAGGCCCGGGCCACCACCGACCACGACCTGTCAGCCCTGGTCCTGGACGCCGGCTACGACGCCGTCACCTGGCTCTCGTACACCGCCCTCACGTCTGTCGAGGGCACCCACTCCGGCGATGTCACCAACGCGCCCGACGGCGCCACGGAGTTCATCGACCTGCGGCTCGGCGCGGTGCGCGGCGACTTCATCGTCCCGCAGGTGCACGTCTACAGCGGCGAGGGCTTCGACCGCGTCGAGGAGTCGTTCTTCGGCTTCATGCTGCGCGAGGCCGACCAGGGCGGCCGGCCCTTCGAACCGCGCACCGTGCGCATGAAGTCGGACCTGCGCGGCCCCGGCCGGATCGCCCTGCCGCTCGCCTTCCAGCGCGACGCCGAGGGCGGCTGGCACGCCCGCTGGCTGCACCTCTACCTCAAGGGCGAGCCGCACGGGAACCGGGTCGAGGAGAACAAGGTGACCTTCGCCGTCCTCGTCCGCGGCCTGGTCGAGCGGACCCCGCTCACCGTCCGGCACCTCACCGACCTGATGACCGCGGCGGGCGCCCGCACCGAACTGTGGGACGGCCGCACCCCGGCGCCCGAGGAGCCGGTCACCTACATCGGTCTGGAGCGCCCCGAGGGGCTCGCCCCGGGCTCGCGGGTGATCACGCCGGAAAATCTGCGCGACCTGATCCCCGCCTGAGTGCTAGGTTCTTTCCAAGGCGAGGCCATGAAGGGGCTTCCTTCTCACTCGAATTCAATCGACGCCAGTAGTCCCTTCGCTTTCCTCGCCCCTTTTCTTTTCTACGGGCGCACCAACAGTGCCACCGGCCGCGACTCGAACAGTTCCGCCAGCTTCACCGGGGTCTGCGCCCCGCCGCTGAACTCCCGTACGCCGTCGAGGACATCGAGCCACCGGCCGTCCGGCAGCGCGAGCGCCGTGTCCTGCCAGCCGCCCGCCTCCGCGAGGCGGAGCGACAGCCGGGTCACCGCCGTCAGGACCCGGTCCGCGCGGGTGAACGCCAGACAGTGCGGGGCCGTCGGGCCCGTCGCCGGCAGCGCCGTGTAGTGGCCGGCCGGGCCGAAGTACTCGGGGTGCGTACGGCGCAGGCCGAGGGCCGCCCGGACGAGCGCCGTCTTGTCGTCGTCCGGGCCCGGCGCGTACGGCGCCCGGTTGTCCGGGTCGACAAGGGCCCGGTACTCCCGCTCGGTGTTCTGGTAGAGCTCGGGCACGCCCGGCATGGTCAGCTGCACCAGCGCCGCGCCCAGGACCTGGGCGCGGATGTGGGGTTCGAGTCCGAAGGCCGCCTCGGAGGCGGTACGGAGCGGGATCCGGCCCGGGCCGGCCGCCACGAACTCGGTCACCGCCCGCTCGTACGCCGGATCCGGCTCCGTCCAGCTGGTGTGCAGACCCGCCTCGCGCACCGACTTGAGGACGGCCGGCCCGAGCCGCGCCGCGTCGGGGGCGCCGAAGCCGAAGGCGGTCTGCCAGGCCGTCCACGCCAGGTGCGGATCGGGCGCGGGCACCCCGGCGACCTCCTCCAGGAGCTCCGCCCAGCGCTGCGGGCACTGCGACAGGACCGCGATCCCGGCCCGTACGTCCGCGCTGCGCTTGGTGTCATGGGTGGTGAGCACCGTGCCGGTGCCCGGCCAGTCGCGGGCGAGCCGGGCGCAGAAGGCGTGGAACTCGTCGGGGGTGACCGCCGGGCGGCCCGGGTCGCCGCCCACCTCGTTCGCCGAGAGCAACGGGGTGTAGCGGTAGAAGGCCGTGTCCTCCACGGACTTGGCGCGCAGCGCGGACGAGGTCTGCGCGAACCGGGCCCGGAACGCCCGGTGTTCGGGCCCGTCGCCGTGGGCGGTGCCGAGCGCGAGGTCGCGCACCACGTCCACCGCCGTCGCCTCCTCCGGCACCGCGAACGCGGCCTTGGCGCCGCGCGCCGCCTCCGTGGTGAGGAAGTGCTCGCCGCCGGTGCGGTAGGTGCGGTACACCGGGACGCGGACGAGGAGTTCGCGGATCGCGGTGTGCAGCGCCCACGGCGCGTGGTCGCGCAGCGCGGGGTCGGCGGCGCAGATCCGTTCGGCCAGGCGGGTCAGGGCGGCGGTCTCCGAGGCCAGTTCATGGGTGACGACCTTGTACGCGGCGCGGCGCGCGGTCGCCGCCCAGTAGCCGCCCCGGTCCCCGGCCCGACCGGCGAACTCCCGGTACACGTCGGCGAGTTCGTCGGCGCCCACCGGGTCGGTGAAGAGCCCGTCCACGTACCGCAGGGCGTCGTAGCCGGTGGTGCCGGCCACCGGCCAGGAGGCGGGCAGCGGTTCGGTGCCGGTGAGGATCTTCTCCACCACCGTCCAGCAGCGTCCGCCGGTCGCCTCGGCGAGCCGCTCCAGATAGCCCTCCGGGTCGGCGAGCCCGTCCGGGTGGTCGATCCGCAGCCCGTCGACGACACCGTCGGCGACCAGCTCCAGGACCTTGGCATGGGTCGCGGCGAACACCTCCGGATCCTCGACCCGCACCCCGATCAGATCCGAAATGGTGAAGAAGCGGCGGTAGTTGAGCTCGGTGCGGGCGAGCCGCCACCAGGCGAGCCGGTACCACTGGGCGTCGAGCAGCTCGTCCAACGGCAGCTCCTCGGTGCCGGCCCGCAGCGGGAACTCCTGCCCGTCGAGGACGAGGACACCGTCCGCGACCCGCAGCCGGTCGCGCACCTCGGGCAGCCGGGCCGGAAGCACCGGCAGCAGCATCCGGCCGTCGCCCGCCGCCCAGTCGATGTCGAACCAGCGCGCGTACGGCGACTCCGGGCCCTCCCGCAGCACCTCCCGCAGGGCCCGGTTGTGCCGGGGCGAGGCCGCCATGTGGTTGGGCACCAGATCGAGGACCAGGCCCAGGCCGTGCGCGCGGGCCGTCGCCGCGAGCGCCCGCAGCCCCTCCTCGCCGCCCAGTTCGCCCCGTACCCGGCCCGGATCGGTCACGTCGTACCCATGGGTGGAACCCGGCACCGCCTCCAGGACCGGCGACAGATGCAGATGCGAGACCCCGAGCGCGGCGAGCCGTGGCACGGCCGCCTCGGCGGCGGCGAACGGGAACTCCGGCTGCAACTGGATCCGGTAGGTCGCGGTGGGCAGCGCCCGTTCCAGGGCTGAGGGCAGCGAGAAGGACGTCATGCGAACGTACGTACCCCGCGCGGAGGGTTCCGTGTCATCGCCCCATGCGTCCGTTCGGGTGAGCCGCGTTACGTTCGCGTGATGCTCCGGATGTATCGCGACACCCTCCGTCTGCTCGGTCCGGTCCTGCCCGCCGTCTCCTTCCTGGGCCGGCTGCCGACCGCCATGTGCCAGCTCGGCAGCCTCCTTCTGGTCGCCGAGACCAGCGGCTCGCTCGCCACCGCCGGCCTGGTCGGCGGGGCGCTCGCGGCCGGCCAGACCGTCGCCGGGCCGCTGATCGGACGGCTCGCCGACCGGCACGGGCAGCGGCCCGTCGTCCTCGCCGCCGCCCTCGCCAACGCCGCCGCCGTCACCGCCCTGGTGCTCGCCGCCCTCGGCCACGCCACCACCGGCCTGCTGATGCCGCTGGGCGCGCTCGCCGGGGCCACCGTCCCGCAGATCGGCCCGCTGGCCAGGAGCCGCTCGGTGACCCTGGCCCGCCGGGCCGGGGCCGACGACCGGACGGTGGCGACCGTGCTCTCCTTCGAGGGCACCCTCGACGAGGTGTCCTTCGTCCTCGGCCCGGCCCTGGTCGGCCTCGCCGCCACCGTCGCCCACCCGGCCGCCGCCCTGCTCACCGCCGCCGCGCTCCTCGCCGGCTGCGGCACCGCCTTCGCCCTCCACCCGAGCGCCCGCACCCTCGCCCCCAGCCCCGGCCCCGGAGCCACCCGATCGAGTGCCGCCGAACGGACGCGCCTCCGGGTCTCCGCACTCCCCGCGTCCACGTACGCGCTGCGCGGCGCGATGGTCCTCCAGGGCGCCATGTTCGGGGCCTCGCAGGCCGGGATCACCGCCCTCACCGAACGGCTCGGCGTGCCCGACCAGGCCGGGCTCGTCTACGCGGCGATGGGCGTCACCAGCGCCGCCGCCGGCTTCGCCATGGCCGCCGTGCCCGCCCGGATCGGACTGCACACCCGCTGGCGCGCGGCCACCGCCGCACTCGTCGTGCTCGCCGTACCGCTCGTCCTCGTCGACACCCTCGGATGGCTGTACGCGGCGGTCGTCGTTCTCGGCGTCGCCTACGCCCCGCACCTGATCACCGTGTTCGGGCTCACCGAGCGCACCGCGCCGCCGGCCCGGCTCGCCGAGTGCATGGCCTTCCTCACCAGCGGGGTGGTCGGCGGACAGGCCGTGGCGCTCGCCCTGTCCGGCCGGCTGGCCGAGACGCACGGCGCCCCGGCCGCCTTCGGAGTGGCGGCCGGGGCGGCCGTGGGGTGCGCGGTGCTGTCCTGGACCGTCCGCGCCTCCCGGACCAAGCAGCTCGGGCCGGACCAAGCGGCTCAGGACGGGCTCAGGCCGGGCGCCGCAGCACCGTCAGCGTGAGCGGGGCGAGGGTGACCCGCTCACCGGCGGCCATCCGCGGGCCCTCCTGCGGCGGCATGCCCTCCGGGTGGGAGGTGTCCACGACCACCTTCCAGCACTCGCCGTGGCTGTCCGGCACCTCGAACTCCAGCTCCTGCGACGAGGCGTTGAACATCAGCAGGAAGGAGTCGTCGGAGATCCGCTCGCCCTGCGGCCCCGGCTCGGAGATCGCGTTGCCGTTGAGGAAGACGGTGAGCGCCTGCGCGTGCGCGGCCTGCCAGTCCCGGGCCGTCATCTCCTCGCCCTCCGGCGTGAACCAGGCGATGTCGGTGAGCTCGTCGTGGGTGCCCTCCACCGGCCGCCCGTGGAAGAAGCGGCGGCGCCGGAACACCGGGTGCTCGCGGCGCAGCCGCACCATCGCCCGGGTGAACTCCAGGAGCGTGGACTCCGGTTCGGTGCCCGGCTTGGGCCAGCGCACCCAGGACACCTCGCTGTCCTGGCAGTACGCGTTGTTGTTGCCGCCCTGGGTGCGCCCGAACTCGTCGCCGTGGGCCAGCATCGGCACGCCCTGCGACAGCATCAGCGTGGCCAGGAAGTTGCGCATCTGGCGCTGGCGCAGCTCGCGGATGCCGATGTCGTCGGTGTCGCCCTCGGCGCCGCAGTTCCAGGACCGGTTGTGGCTCTCGCCGTCCCGATTCCCTTCCCCGTTGGCCTCGTTGTGTTTCTCGTTGTACGAGACGAGGTCGCGCAGCGTGAAACCGTCATGGCAGGTCACGAAGTTGACCGAGGCGAGCGGGCGGCGCCCGTCGTCCTGGTAGAGGTCGGAGGAGCCGGTGAGCCGGGAGGCGAACTCGGCGAGGGTGCGCGGCTCGCCGCGCCACAGATCGCGCACGCAGTCCCGGTACTTGCCGTTCCATTCGGCCCACTGCGGCGGGAAGTTGCCCACCTGGTAGCCGCCCTCGCCCAGGTCCCACGGCTCGGCGATCAGCTTCACCTGGCTGACCACCGGGTCCTGCTGCACCAGGTCGAAGAACGAGGACAGCCGGTCCACCTCGTGGAACTGGCGGGCCAGGGTGGCCGCCAGATCGAAGCGGAAGCCGTCCACATGCATCTCGGTCACCCAGTAGCGCAGACTGTCCATGATCATCTGCAGCACGTGCGGGGACCGCATGAGCAGCGAGTTCCCGGTGCCGGTGGTGTCCGTGTAGTACCGCGGGTCGTCGCCGAGCCGGTAGTATGAGGGGTTGTCCAGGCCTCGGAACGAGAGCGTCGGGCCCAGGTGGTTGCCCTCGGCGGTGTGGTTGTAGACCACGTCGAGGATCACTTCGATGCCGGCCTGGTGCAGGGCCCGCACCGCCGACTTGAACTCCAGGACCTGCTGGCCCCGGTCGCCCCACGAGGCATAGGCGTTGTGCGGGGCGAAGAAGCCGATGGTGTTGTAGCCCCAGTAGTTCGACAGGCCCGCGTCGGCGAGCCGGTGGTCGTTCACGAACTGGTGCACCGGCATCAACTCAAGGGCGGTGACGCCCAGTTCCTTGAGGTGGTTGATGACCGCCGGGTGCGCGAGCCCCGCGTACGTGCCGCGCAGCTCCTCCGGCAGGTCCGGGTGGAGCATGGTCAGGCCCTTCACATGGGCCTCGTAGATCACCGTGTGGTGGTACTCGGTGCGCGGCCGCCGGTCGTCGCCCCAGTCGAAGTACGGGTTGACGACCACGGACGTCATCGTGTGCGGGGCGGAGTCCAGGTCGTTGCGCGCGTCGGGCCGCCCGAAGGGGTACCCGTATACCGCCTCGTGCCACTCCACCGCGCCCGCGACCGCCCGCGCGTACGGATCGAGGAGCAGCTTCGCGGGGTTGCAGCGAAGGCCGCGCTCCGGCGCGTACGGCCCGTGCACCCGGAAGCCGTAGCGCTGTCCGGGCATCACGCCCGGCAGATAGGCGTGCCGCACGAAGGCGTCGGTCTCGCGCAGCTCCACGGACGTCTCGCCGCCGTCGTCGTCGAGCAGACACAGCTCGATGCGGTGCGCGGCCTCCGAGAAGACCGCGAAATTGGTACCGGCGCCGTCATAGGTGGCGCCCAGGGGATACGCCTGTCCCGGCCAGACCTGCATAGACGAACTCTTCCACTTCTGTCCGGGGGCAAGAGGGGTCCAACTCGGCCAGATCCTGCCCGAAAGAGGCGCAACCTCCTAGGACTTCGGCCCGTCCTAACGGGTGACCACACCGCGAATCGGGGGATATGCGGAAGACTTGTGCAAGTGGGGGGAAGAGTGTACGAGATAGTGCGCCGCCACCTGGGGAAGGTGGTGGCCGGCGCCGCGATGGCGGTGACCGGCACCGCGGTCGCCGTGGCCGTCACCCTGCCGGGGAGCGCGGGAGCCGACGAGGCACCGCGCGGCACGGCCGCCGCCACGGGCCCGACCGCCGCCGGCGGCACGGGCACGCCGGGGGAACCGGCCGCCGACGGCCCCGCGCCCGGGCCCGCCGCGCTCGCCGCGGCACCGCCCGAGGGGGCGAAGGGAGTGGGCACCGACCCGCTCACCGACGACGAGCTGAAGCGGGCCGAGGCGCTGGCGCTGACCCCGCCGGCCGCCTCCGCCCAGCGCAACACCGGGGGCGGCCGGGGACCGCAGCGCCTCGGCACCGAGCTGGCCGACCCGCGGCCCGGCGAGGAGACCGGCGGACCGCGTCGCGCCGTGGTCCGCCTCTACGACTACGGCCGCGACGAGCTCGTCACGAAGACCGTGAACCTCGACACGGGGAAGGTGGAGGCCTCCGGCGCGCAGCGCGGCGTCCAGCCCTCCGCCCACCCCGAGGAACTGAAGGCCGCGCTGCGGCTCATCCTCGACAGCCCGCTCGGCAAGGGCGTCAAGGACGACTACAAGGACGCCACCGGCAAGGAGCTCACCGGACCGGACCAGCTGTGGTTCAACGGCGACGTCTACCGCACCTACCGGGAGAAGGACGTGCCGCCGCAGCTCGCGAAGTGCGGCGAACACCGCTGCGTCCGGCTCGTCACCAAGGTGCTCAACGGCGCCTGGATCGACACCCGCGGCCTGATCGTCGACCTCAGCGCCCGCACCGTCACCCGCGTCGGCTGACCACCGGCCCGGACCGGGTCGGCCGACCACCGGCCCGGCATCACGTCCCCGCATGACCGTACCGAGGGAGTACGTCCGCATGTCCTCTTCGCGACTCCGGCACGCCCGCACAGCCCGCACCACGGGCGCCGTTCTCGCCGCCGGCGCCCTGCTCGGCGCCGCCACCGCCACCGCCACCCCGGCGAGCGCGGCCCCGGCCGCCCCGGCCGCCCCCGCCCCGCCGCCGGCGGCCGACTGTTCCGCCGCGTACCGCGTCGAGCAGAAGCTCGACGGCGGCACCGTCTGGCGCATGTGCTGGCGCTATTCGACCGACTCCGGCCTGATCCTGGACAAGGTCACCTACCAGCCGCCCGGCGAGCGCGCCCCGATCCGCGTCCTCAACAGCGCCAAGCTCGCCCAGATCCACGTCCCGTACGACGACGGCAACGCCGAGTACGACGACCTCACCGGCGCCGGCTTCGGCTGGGGCCTGCAGGGCCTCAAGCCCGGCGAGTGCCCCGGCGGCACCATCACCTCGGTCAAGGTGCCCGACGTCGGCAAGGTCAACGGCCTGTGCACCACCACCCGGGCCCGCGGCCACGCCTACCGGATGGCCGCCGACAGCCCCGGCAAGGTGTGGCAGGCGCAGGGCAAGGACCTGCTCGTCTACACCGTCAACAAGGTCGGCTGGTACGAGTACATCAGCGAGTGGCGGTTCTCCTCCGACGGAATGATCTCGGCCAACGTCGGCGCCACCGGCAGCCTCTCGCCGGTCGACTACAACGCCACCGACGGGCGCGGCTGGCCGATCGGCAAGGGCGCCCGCGACTACGCCACCAGCCACGCCCACAACGTCTTCTGGAAGCTCGACTTCGGCCTCGACGGCAACTCCAAGGGCCGCGTCGAGCAGTTCGACTCCAAGGTCACCCCGCCCGCCCGCGACGGCAGCCCGACCGTGAAGACCACCCGTACCGTCGTCACCAAGGAGCTCGCCGGCGACGCGAAGAACATGCGCTGGTGGCGGGTGGTGAGCCAGAACGGCAAGAACAAGGACGGCCACGCCCGTTCGTACGAGATCGTGCCGGGCCACACCAACACCTACGCCGGCCGCCCGTTCACGAAGCACGACGTCTACTTCACCCAGGCGCGCGCCTGTGAGCAGTTCGCCAGCAACAACATCCTGGACTGTGGCCGGAACGCGCCCACCAGCGTGGACAAATGGGTCAATGGGGAGACTCTGACCAACCCGGCGGTCTGGGTCAACATCGGGTTCCACCACATCGCCCGGGACGAGGACCAGCAGCCGATGCCGGTCCACTGGCAGGGATTCCAGCTCGCGCCCAGGGACGTAACCGCTATGAATCCGCTCACTCCGGCCGATCTCGCCGGTCAGAACGGCGCCCCGAATCTGGGCAGTTGAGCAACCGGCCCGGCGATCCTGCTGCACCGCCTTCCGCTTCCGGAGTACCCTTCCTTGATCGTTGTCGGGAGCAGAAGGCGGTGCGCGGGTGAGCTCGGGAGGTCTGGAGCTGCCCCCAGGCGAGGCGGGTCACGACGGGGGACCGGCCGACCCCGGCGAGGTGCCGCCCGGCGCGGTCTCCGTCGCCCGGCCGGTGGAGATCGGCGCCGAGCTGGAGTGGGGCGCGGAGGCGTGGAGCGAGGTGCGCACCCGGGCCCAGCGGGCCGGCCGCGCCTACATCTGGCTGAATCTCGTCGAACAGCGGCTGCGGGCCGTCGTCGCGGCCGTCCTCCGGCCGGTGTACGAGCCGGTGCACGGCGAGGAGTGGGTGGTGGCCGCAGCCGGGCCGGCCGGCCAGGAGTGGGTCCAGCGGGCGGTCGCCGTCCGCGAGGTGTCCCGCCGCAAGGGCTATCTGCTCGACCCGGCCGACGACAACGTGCTGAGCTTCCTCACCCTCCCGCAGCTGCGCGAGCTGATGGTGCAGCACTGGCCCTGCTTCGAGCCGTACTTCGACGACCGGCGCGAGGTCGAACTCGCCCTGGACGAGCTGGAGGTGACGCGCAACGTCGTCTCCCGCAACCGGGCCCTGTCGCTGACCGTGCTCGCCCAGTCCGAACGGGCCTCCGCCCGGCTCCTGGAGATCCTCGGGAGCGGGGCGGGGGTGCCCTCGGCGGACCGGCTGCCGGTCGACGCCGTCGAGGACCTGGTCGGCGACCGCTACGCGGACGTGGTGTCCGTGCACCCCGACCGGGTGCGGCTGCAGCGGCAGCTGCCCGCCGAGGACCTGTTCGGCGGGGCCCGCCGGCTCGACGCCACCGGCATAGGCCTGAACCTCCTCGTGCAGAACTTCTCCGGCCGGCGCATGGTCCACCTCGCCGAGTCCGGCTGCCGCATACGGCTGCTCTTCCTCAACCCGGCGAGCAGCGCGGTCAAGCGGCGCGAGCGCGAGCTCGGCCTGAAGAAGGGCGAGCTGAGCCGCTCGGTCGAGATGAACATCCTGCACATGCGCCGGGTGCGCTCCAGGCTGCGCGATCCCGGCGCCTTCCAGATCCACGTCTTCGACGAGACCCCGCGCTTCACCGCCTACCTGGTCGACGGGGACGGCCCCGACGGGGTCGCGGTCGTCCAGTCGTATCTGCGCAAGGCGCGCGGCATGGAGGCCCCGGTCTTCGTGCTGCGCGGCGGCGGACGGACTGTCGTCCGGGCCGGACAGGGCCCCGACACCGGTGCCGAACACGGACTTTTCTCGACATACCGGGAGGAATTCGAGTCGGTGTGGCTCGACTCCCGACCGGTCTCCTGACCGGTGCCCAGACCGGTGTCCTGACCGGTCTCCCGACGCCCGGCGACCGCGTTGTCAGTGGCGCGTGCGAAGGTTCTCAGCACCACGGGGGAGATCACGTAAGGAGGACCCGATGGCTTGGTACGGGGAAGAGCTGGCCGGCTTCGACCTGGAGACGACCGGTACGGAACCGCTGGAGGCCCGCATCGTCACGGCCTCGGTCGTCGGCGTCCACGGGGGCGAGGTGGTGCGCCGGCAGGACTGGCTCGCCGACCCCGGCATCCGCATCCCGGCGCAGGCGTCCGCGATCCACGGCATCAGCAACGAGCGCGCGGCGGCCGAGGGCCGGCCGGTCCGGGAGGTCGCCGACGAGATCGCCGACACCCTGACCGACTACTGGCGGCGCGGCGTCCCGGTCGTCGCCTACAACGCGTCCTTCGACCTGACCCTGCTCTCGGCCGAGCTGCGCCGGCACGGACTGCCCTCGCTCGACGAGCGGCTCGGCGGCCAGGGCATGGGGCCGGTCCTCGACCCGTACACCATCGACCGCGCCGTCGACCGCTACCGGCGTGGAAAGCGGACCCTGGAAGCGGTCTGCGGGGAGTACGGGGTGGAGCTCACCGCCGCCCACCAGGCCGCCGCCGACGCGCTCGCCGCGGTCCGGGTGGCCATCGCGATAGCCGAGCGGCACGCCTCGGTCGCCGCCCTCGACCCGGCCCGGCTCCACGAGCGCCAGATCGTCTGGTACCGGGAGTGGGCCGAGGACTTCCAGGCCTTCCTCAGGCGGAAGGGCGACCCGGAGGCGGTGGTGAACCCGGTGTGGCCGCTGCGGGAGCCGGCGCCGGTGGCGGGTTAGGCCGGGATCAGCCGTTCTCCTTGAGGAAGGAGAGCAGCAGTTCGTTCACCTTCTCCGGCTGGTCGAACTGGAGCCAGTGGCCGGCGTCCTCGACCCGCTCGTAGCGCCAGGAGCCGGCGACGTGCTCGGCGGAGTCCGTCATCGACCGCTCGGTGAGGAAGCGGTCGCCGGTGGACCACACGCCCAGGACGGGGACCTGCTCCGGGAGCGGTGACAGCGGGAGTTCCGGGGCGAACTGCACCTCGGCCGGAAGGCCCGAGCGGTAGATGTTCAGCGCGGCCGTCAGGCCGCCGGGCCGGCGAAGGGGCTCCAGCACGGCCTCCGCGTCCGGGTGCTCGGCGAGCATCTCGCGGAGGTTCGCGTAGTCGTCGTGGGCCAGCCAGGTCTCGGCGACGTCCGCGAGCTGGAAGAGGAGCATGTACCAGGAGCGCTGCTTCTGCTCCCAGCCCGCGCCGCGGACGGCCCCGATGTGGCCCACCGACAGGATCGTCAGGCTCGCCACCCGCTCCGGCGCGACCTGAGCCAGGGCCTGGGCGATGCCCGAGCCCCAGTCGTGGCCGACCAGGTGGAAGCGGTCGACGTCGAGCCGGGCCAGCAGTTCGAGGACGTCGCCCACGTGCTTCGCCGGGTGGTAAGCCTCCGGGCCGCCCTCCGGCCGGTCCGAGCCGCCGAAGCCGCGCAGGGTCGGCGCGATCGTCCGGAACCCGGCCGCGTTCAGGGCCGGGATCTGGTGGCGCCACAGCCGGTGCGAGTCGGGGAAGCCGTGCAGGAGCAGCACGACCGGTCCCTCGCCGCTCACCTCGACGTCCAGCGTGACGTCCGACAGTTCCATCCGCATCCCAACACCCCGTTCGATACCGGCAGGTTCGACAAGGCTGATGATGTCAGAAGGGGTACCAGCGCACCTCGGGGTCGCCGTCCCGCAGCGAGGCCACCCGCCGCTCGAACTCGGCCAGCGCCTTCGGGTTCGTCGGCGCGTGCTGGGCCACCCAGGCGCAGCTGGCGGTCTCCCGCGCCCCGCGCAGCACCGCGCAGCCCTCCCACTCGCGCACGTCCCAGCCGTAGGCGGTGGTGAAGGCGTCGTAGGCGGCCGGGTCCAGGCCGTAGCGGTCCCGGGAGAGGGCGAGCACCACGAGATCGTGCTCGCGCAGGTCCGAGGAGAAGGTCTCCAGGTCCACCAGGACCGGACCGTCCGGGCCGACGTGCACATTGCGGGGCAGCGCGTCGCCGTGGATCGGGCCGGGCGTGAGGTGCGGGACGAGGGCGGCGGCGGTCGGGGCGAAGGCGTCCCGGCGCTCGCGCAGATAGGCGGCGTCGGCCGGGTCGATCGCGTCGCCCGCGAGCCGCAGCCAGCGCTCCACCCCGGCAAGGAGTTCCCGCCGCGGCAGGTCGAGCCCGGCCGGCTCGGGCAGCGCGTGCACCGCCCGCAGCAGCGGCGCCAGATCGCGCGGCTCACTGGGCCGTACGGCCTCCGGCAGCCGGTGCCAGATGGTCACCGGGTGGCCCTCGGCAAGGAGCGGCTTGGGCTCCGCGGCCCGTACGGCGGGAACACCGGCCGATTCCAGCCAGCCGGCCAGGGCCAGCTCGCGCTCCGCGCGCGGCAGCAGCTCGGCGTCCCTGCCCACCTTCACCACCAGGTCGCCGAGCGCGAAGACCGCGTTCTCGCCGAGCGCGAGCAGGGTCGCGCCGGCCGCCCGCAGTCCCGCGGCGGCCAGGATCTCCCGGGCCCGCGCCTCGTCCATCGTTCTCTCCCCACAGCAGCTGCGCATGACGGATGCGAATACGCCAAAGTCTCGCATCCGTGCAGGTCACCTTGACGAACCGGCGGCCCGTCACGACGATGACCGAGTCCCAGACAGGCCTTAGGGTGACAAACCGGGCACAGGGGGGTCGATCGGTGAGTGTGACGACCGCGCCGAAGCGGTCCGCGGCGCGCAGCACCGCCCCCGCCCGGCCCCCGGGTCCCGGCCGCGACTTCGGCGCCTGGTTCCTCGTCCTGCCGGCCCTGCTGCCGATCCTGGTCCTCAGCGTCGGCCCGCTGCTCTACGGCATCGGGCTCGCCTTCACCGACGCCCAGTCCGGCCGCACCCAGGCCACCCGCTGGATCGGCACCCTCAACTTCCAGGACCTGCTGCACGACACCCTCTTCTGGGAGTCCTTCCGCATCGGCCTGCTGTGGGCGGTCGGCGTCACCGTCCCCCAGTTCCTGCTCTCCCTCGGCCTCGCGCTGCTCCTGAACCAGGAGCTGAAGCTGCGCTGGCTGGCCCGGGCGCTGGCGATCGTCCCCTGGGCGATGCCCGAGGTCGTCGTCGGCATCATGTGGCGCCTCGTCTACAACCCGGACGCGGGCGTCCTCAACGAGACCCTGCGCGACCTCGGCCTCGGCGACGGGCGCGCCTGGCTGAGCGGCCTCGGCACCGCGCTGCCCGCCGTGATCGTGGTCGGCGTCTGGGCAGGCATGCCACAGACCACGGTCGCCCTGCTCGCCGGGGTGCAGAACACCCCGCGCGAGCTCCACGAGGCCGCCGCCCTCGACGGCGCCGGCGCCTGGCGCCGCTTCCGTACGGTCACCTGGCCCGCCTTGCGCCCCGTCGCCCTCGCCATCACCTCCCTCAACTTCATCTGGAACTTCAACTCCTTCGCCCTGGTCTACGTCCTGACCAACGGCGGACCCGGCGGCCGCACCCGTCTACCCATGCTCTTCGCCTACGAGGAGGCCTTCCGCTACGGCCAGTTCGGCTACGCCGCCGCCATGGGCTGCGTGCTGGTCGCCGTCGTGTCCGTACTGCTCGCGCTGTACCTCGTCGGACGCCTCAAGGGGGATCAGGACCGGTGAGCGCCTTCCGTACGCGCGGGGCCGCCCGCGCCGGCCAGTACGCCGCGCTCCTCGCGTATCTGGTCTTCCTCGCCTTCCCGTTCCTGTGGCTGGTCTCCACCGCCTTCAAACCGGCCACCGAACTGGGCTCCCTGCACCCCACCTGGATCCCGCGGGACCCCACCCTCGCCAATTTCCGGCAGGCCTTCGAGGAACAGCCGCTGCTCCGCGCCGCCGGGAACAGCCTGCTCGCCGCGGTCGCCGCCGCCCTGATCGCGGTCGCCGTGGCCACGCCCATGGCCTACGTCCTGGCCCGGCACCGCTCCCGGCTCACCGCCGCCGCCACCGGCTGGGTCGTGGTCAGCCAGGCCTTCCCCTTCGTCCTCCTGATCATCCCGCTCTTCCTCGTCCTCAAGAACCTGCACCTGATCAACAGCCTGCCGGGCCTGGTCATGGTGTACGTGGTGTGGTCGCTGCCGTTCGCGCTGTGGATGCTGACCGGATACGTACGGGCGGTGCCGGCCGAGCTCGAAGAGGCCGCGGCCGTCGACGGCGCCGGCCGGCTGCGCACCCTGGTCTCGGTGACCGCGCCGCTGCTCGCGCCGGGCCTCGTCGCCACCGCGCTCTTCGCCTTCATCACCGCCTGGAACGAGTTCTTCTTCGCCCTCGTGCTCCTCAAGACCCCGGAGAAACAGACCCTGCCCGTGGTCCTCACCCACTTCCTCGGCGCGGAGGGCGCCGCCGACCTCGGCCCGCTCGCCGCCGCGGCCTTCCTCGCGACCCTGCCGTCCCTGGTCGTCTTCGCCCTCATCCAGCGCCGGATCACCGGCGGCATGCTCGCCGGGGCGGTGAAGTCATGAGGCGGGTACGGCGGTTGGCGCAGGCACGGCGGTTCGGGCGGGCGCGTCGGTTCGCGACCGCCGTCGCGGCGGCCGCCCTGCTGCTCACCGGGTCGGCGTGCACGGCGGACCAGCGGCCCGACGACGGCTCAGGCGTCGTCCGGCTCCGCTTCCAGTCCCTCGCCTGGCAGCAGGAGTCCGTCGACGCCAACAAGCAGCTCGTCGCCGAGTGGAACGCCGCCCACCCGGACATCCAGGTCGACTACGTACAGGGCAGCTGGGACTCCGTCCACGACCAGCTGCTCACCTCCTTCGAGGGCGGCGAGGCCCCCGACCTCGTCCACGACGCCTCCGACGACCTCGCCGACTTCGCCTACGGCGGCTATCTGGCCGATCTGCGCCCGCTGCTCTCCGTGCGGCTGCGTGCCGACATCCCCGCCGAGAGCTGGCGGACCACGACCTTCGGCGACGGCGTCTACGGCGTGCCGTTCCTCCAGGAACCGCGCATGATCATGGCCAACCGGAAGCTCCTCGCCGATGCCGGGGTGCGTGTCCCGACTGCCGAACAGCCGTGGAGCTGGGAGGAGTTCCGCAGCGTCGCCAAGGACCTCACGAAGATGATGGGCGGCGGCCGGTACGCGGTCGCCTGGCCGTTGAAGGAGCCGGTGTCCGTCTCGCTCAACCTGGGGCTCTCGGCCGGCGGGCGGCTCTTCCACCGGGGCGCCGACGACAAGGTGACCCTTCGCTTCGAGGACGCCGACGCGGTGGTGCCCGGCACCATCCGGGCCATGGTCGGCACCGACCGCACCGCCTCCCCGGCCACCCTCGGCAGCGGCGGCTCCGACACCCTGCCCGGCTTCTTCGGCGGCCGGTACGCGATGGTGCCGCTGGGCTTCTCGTACCGGCAGCAGATCGTCCAGCAGGCGCCCGAGGGCTTCGACTGGACCGTGCTCCCGGCCCCTGCCGGGGCGGGCGGACTCGCGCAGGGCGTCAGCCCGCAGACGCTCTCCATCGCCGCCGACAGCCCGCACAAGAAGGAAGCCGCCGCCTTCCTGGAGTTCTTCCTCCAGCCGCGCAACACCGTGCGGCTCGCGCTCGGCGACTGGATGCTGCCCACCTCCACCACCGCGCTCGCCGATCCCGCCCTGCACACCCCGGAGTTCGGCTGGGCCACCGGCGCGGCCGTCGCCCAGGCCCTGCGCCCGGCGCCCGCGCAGTCGGTGCGCGGCTACCCGGAGTGGAAGGACAAGGTGGCCACCCCCGCCTTCCAGGAGTACTACAGCGGGGCCATCGGCACGGAGGAGTTGAGGCGGCGTCTGGTTACCGATGGAAACAGGGTGTTGGCCCGCTACCAGCGCGACTGATCACCCGTCCCGCCCCTCCCGAGACGGCCCCCAGGTCGTCCAAGTCGCCCGAGTCAAGGGGGGAGTTGGGGAGATTTTCCACCCTTCTCATTAAGAAGCCTTGTTGGATAAGTCACAGGTCCGAGAAGGGGTTTATTTGCACTCGTCAATGGGACAGGGTTTCGAACGAGCGACCGGAGAGTTTGCGTCCGATGGCTCAACCCCCCACAAATCCTGACGAGGAGACCCCTCTTCATGGCAATACACAAGCGTGTCCGCCGGACCCGTTACATCGCCGTCACGACCGCGATCGCGGCCGTCGCCGGAGTCACCGTCCTCTACGGCCCGTTCGCCGGTGCGGCCCCCGCGCCCGCCGAAGGAACGGTCTACGGACTCGGTGTCGAAGGCGCCGTCGCCGGCAGCTACGTCGTGCTGCTCGACGAGAAGACCAACCAGGCCGGGAAGACCGACCTCGCGAGGGAGTACGGCGGCACCCTGCGCCGCAGCTACGACTCCGCCGTCAACGGCTTCTCGGTGAACGGACTCACGGAGACCGAGGCCAAGCGCCTCGCCGCCGACCCGTCCGTCGCCAAGGTGGTGCAGAACCGCACGTTCAGCATCAAGGAGACCCAGGAGAACCCGCCGTCGTGGGGCCTCGACCGGGTCGACCAGACCGAGACCGCCGGCGACGACAAGTACACGTACCCCGACAGTGCGGGCGAGGGCGTCACCGCGTACGTCATCGACACCGGCGTCCGCATCAGCCACCAGGACTTCGGCGGCCGGGCCTCCTACGGCTTCGACGCCGTGGAGAACGACGACGAGGCCCAGGACGGCAACGGCCACGGCACCCATGTCGCGGGCACCATCGCCGGCTCCTCCCACGGCATCGCCAAGAAGGCGAAGATCGTCGCCGTCCGCGTCCTCGACGACAACGGCTCCGGCACCACCGAGCAGGTCGTCGCCGGCATCGACTGGGTCACCAAGAACCACCAGGGCCCGTCCGTCGCCAACATGAGCCTCGGCGGCGGGGCCGACCCGGCCCTCGACGACGCGGTCAAGAAGGCCATCGCCTCCGGCGTGACCTTCGGCGTCGCCGCCGGCAACGAGTCCTCCGACGCCGGCGAGGGCTCCCCGTCCCGCGTGCCGGAGGCGATCACCGTCGCCTCCTCCACCAAGGACGACGAGCAGTCCAGCTTCTCCAACTTCGGCTCGGTCGTGGACCTCTACGCCCCGGGCTCGGACATCACCTCCGCCTGGAACGACAGCGACACCGGGACCAAGACCATCTCCGGTACGTCGATGGCCACCCCGCACGTGGTCGGCGCCGCCGCCGTCTACCTGGCCGGCCACCCCGACGCCACCCCGGACCAGGTCGCCGAGGCCCTGGTCGGCGGAGCCACCCCCGACAAGATCGGCAACGCCTCGCCCGGCACCGCCAACAAGCTCCTGAAGATCGTCGAGTAACCCTCCCCGCACGACCGGCGACCGCCGTGCCCTCCCCCACGGGGCACGGCGGTCGTCCTATGGTGTGGCCATGACGAAGACCTACGCCCTGCTGCTGCGCGGCATCAACGTCGGAGGGCACCGCAAGGTCCCCATGGCGGAGCTGCGTTCCGTCCTCGAAGGCCTCGGCCACCGGGACGTGAAGACCTATCTGCAGAGCGGGAACGCGGTCTTCACCACCGCCGCCGACGCACCCGACACCACCGACGAGGCCGTCCGGGAAGCCGTCGAGGCCGCGATCGAGAAGCACTTCGGCTTCACCGTCGACTGCCTGGTCCGCGACCACGCCTACCTCGCCGCCGTCGCTGCCGACTGTCCCTACCCGGCCGAGGAGCTGGAGGGCAAGCAGCTGCACGCCTTCTACCTCTCCGAGCGGGTCGACGAGAAGCGCTTCGCCGCCCTCGACCGGGACTCCTTCCTGCCCGAGGCCTTCGCCCTCGGCGACCGCGTGCTCTACCTGTACGCCCCGGCCGGCCTCGGCACCTCCAAGCTCGGCGAGGCGCTTTCCCGGCCCGCGCTCTTCAAGGGCCTCACGGTCACCGCGCGCAACTGGAACACGGTCCGCAAGCTGGTCGAGATGACGGAGCACGAGGACTGACGAGCGATCCTGCGGGCCTGATTGGCCCAGCCCGGTGCGTCGTGATTGGCCCGCCCTGCCGGGCCACCCCGGTCCTAGGCTGGGGACCATGACGACGACCCGTACGCCCACCGTGGACTTCTACTTCGACCCCGCCTGCCCCTTCGCCTGGATCACCTCCCGCTGGATCCTCGAAGTGGAGCGGCAGCGCGACATCGACGTCCGCTTCCACGTCATGAGCCTCTACTTCCACAACGAGGGCAACGAACTGCCCGACTGGTACCGCACCCTCGTCGACGCCTCCATCGGCCCGGTCCGGGTCGCCGCCGCGGCCGCCGAGCAGCACGGCGAGGACATCCTGCGCCCGCTCTACACCGCGTACGGCACCCGCATCCACGAGCAGAAGAACGAGGACTTCGACGCCGTGATCGCCGAGTCGCTCGCCGAACTGGGCCTGCCCGCCGACCTCGCCGCCGCGGCCCACGACCCGGCGTGGGACCCGGCGGTCCGCCGCAGCCACGACGCCGGCAAGGACCCCGACGCCGACGCCTACGTCGGCACCCCCACCCTCCACATCGACGGCACCGCCTGGTTCGGCCCGGTCCTGCGCGCCGTCCCGCGCGGCGAGCGCGCCGCCGCACTCTTCGACGCCTTCCGCGTCCTCGCCGGCGACCCCGACCTCTTCGAGCTCAAGCGCACCCGCACCGGCGGACTGGACTTCTCCTGAGCCGTGTCGCGAAACTTCAAGACCGGGCCACGGCGCACTCCCTAACGTAGGGATCATGAACGCGATGCACCGACACCTCACCGCCTGCGCCGCCGAGTCCGCCCGGGTCACCCGCGGCGTCACCGCCGAACAGCTCGCCGCGCCCTCCCGCTGCACCGACTGGACCGTACGCGAACTCGCCAACCACCTCGTCCTCTACGGCGCCCACGGCCTGGAGCACCGCGCGCTGCGCACCGAGCTCCCCGAGGAGACCGTGCAGCGCGACTTCACCGCCGACGCCGACTGGGCCGAGCGGTACGCGGCGCAGCTCGACCGGGCGCTCGCCGCCTGGGAGAAGCCGGAGGCCTGGGAGGGGGAGATCGACCTCGGGGGCAGCGGCATGCCGGCCGGGGAGATCGCCGCCATGCTCGTCCTCGAGCTCGCCCTGCACGGCTGGGACCTGGCCCACAGCACCGGGCAGGAGTACCAGGTGCCCGAGGAGACCGGGGCGTTCGTGCTCGAGGTCGTCGGGCGCTACGCGGAGATGTACCGGGAGTACGAGGGGTTCGACGCGCCCGCCGCCACGGAGGACGGCGCCCCGGCCTTCACCAGGGCCCTCGCGCTCAGCGGCCGCAGGGCCTGAGCCGCCGGCTCGTACCGCTCCAGGAGCAGCCGGGCCAGTTCGGGGGAGGGGCCCAGGACGCCTGCGAGGAGCGCCCCGCCCTCGGCCGCGCCCGCCGCGATGCGGTCCGGGAGTCGGCCGGGGGCGATCACGTACGGGGCCACGGCCACCCGGCGGACGCCCGGCTCGGCGCGGAGCGCCCGTACCGCGTCCTCGGTCCGGGGAAGAGATGCGGAGGCGAACGCAGGCCGCACGGAGCACCAACCGGTGTTCCGCAGCTCCCGCGCCGTTTCTGCGATCACTGCGATCGCCTCCGGGTCGGTGGAGCCCGCCGAGGCCAGGACGACCCCGGTGGTGCTCTTGTCGGCGGGCGTCAGGCCCGCCTCGTACAGGCGCCGTTCCACCGTCGCGAGGAGCAGCGGGGACGGGCCCAGGACCTCCGCCTGCCGGATCCGCAGCGAGGCCGGGGCCTGCCGCAGTACGGCGGGGATGTCGGCCTTCGCGTGGAAGGCGCGGGTCAGCAGCAGCGGCAGCGCCACCACCTCCCGCACCCCCTCGGCGGCGAGCCGGTCGAGCACCCCCGTCACGGACGGCAGGTTGAAGTCCAGGAACGCCGTCTCCACGCGCAGCCCCGGCCGCAGCGCGGCGGCCCGGGCCACCAGGGCCTGGACGGTCGCCGCGTGCCGCGGATCACGGCTGCCGTGCGCGATGACGAGGAGGACAGGGGCGCTCATCGGGATCAGGCCTTCACGAGCAGTCCGCGGCGGCGCAGCACCGTGCGCTCCAGCGGGCTGAAGATCAGCAGGTCGATGGCGACACCGACGAGCAGGATCAGGATGATCGCGAGGAAGATGCCCGGCATGTCGAAGTTGTTGCGGCCGTTCTCCAGGAGCTGGCCGAGGCCGAGGCCCAGGTCCGGCGAGGAGGCGATGATCTCCGCCGCCATCAGCGAGCGCCAGGAGAACGCCCAGCCCTGCTTCAGGCCGGCGAGGTAGCCGGGCAGCGCGGCCGGCATCACGATGTGCCAGGCGCCCTTGAGGCCGGTCGCGCCGAGCGTCCGCCCGGCCCGCAGGAACAGCGGCGGGACCTGGTCGACGCCGGCCACCAGACCGTTGGCGATGGACGGCACCGCGCCGAGCAGGATGACCGCGAACATCATCGAGTCGTTGAGGCCGAGCCACAGCACCGCGGGCGCCACCCAGGCGACCGAGGGCAGCGACTGCAGACCGGACAGGATCGGGCCGATCGCCGTCCGGATCACCGTCACCCGGGCCACGATCAGACCCAGCGGGGTGCCGATCGCGAGGGCGAGCAGGAAGCCGAGCAGGGCCCGGGACACGCTGGTCCAGAGCACGTCGAGCAGCGTGCCTTCCAGCCACATGGTCTTCAGGCTGTCCCACACGGCGCCGGGCGAGGGCAGCTTGCCCTCGTCGGTGACGTGCGCAGACACGAGCAGCTGCCACACCACCACGACCAGGACGATCGCGAGGACCGGCGGCAGGACCTTCTTCAGGAGGACCTCGCGCACCGGGGCCCGGCGCACCTGCACGCTGTCCAGGGCGTCGAGTCCGGCCTCCAGACCCGCGAGGTCGTCGGCCTTGGCGACCCCGGAGGCCGCGGTCGTCTCAGTGCTGGCCATGGCGGCGGATCTCCCCACGCAGTTGTTCGGTGATCTCGACGGACAGCTCCGCCACGGCGGCGTCCTCGATCCGGCGCGGCTGCGGGATGTCGATGGTCCACTCCCGGGCGATCCGGCCGGGGCGCGACGAGAGCAGGACGACCCGCTCGGCGAGCCGCACGGCCTCGCGCACGTTGTGGGTGACGAAGAGGACGGACACGTTGGTCTCGCGCCAGATCCGGGTCAGCTCGTCGTGCAGCACGTCCCGGGTGATGGCGTCGAGCGCGGCGAACGGCTCGTCCATCAGGAGCAGGTCGCTGGCCTGGGCGAGGGCCCGGGCCATGGCGACGCGCTGCCGCATGCCGCCGGACAGTTCGTGCACCCGCTTGCCGTACGAGCCGCCGAGCCGGACCAGGTCCAGGAGCCGTTCGGCCTCCGTGCGGCGCTCGGCCTTCGGCACCCCGCGCAGCTTCAGGGCGAGTTCGATGTTCTTGCCCGCGGACAGCCACGGGAACAGGGCGTGCTCCTGGAACATCAGGGCCGGCCGGCCGCCCGGGGTGTCGATGGACCCCGCGGACGGCCGGTCGAGCCCGGCGACCAGGTTGAGCAGCGTGGACTTGCCGCAGCCCGAGGCCCCCAGGAGGGTGACGAACTCGCCGGGCGCGACATCGAGCGAGATGTCGTCGAGGACGAGCTGTCCGCCGGCGGGGCCGCCGAAGGACTTCGAGACGTGCTCGATGCGCGCGGCGTGACCGACCGCGGCGACGCGGTCCTCGGCCTTGGCGAGCGTGGTGGTCGTGGCCATGTTCGTCACCTCCAGTGGGGTTCGGGTTACTTCACGCCGAGACCGGCGTCGGACACCTCGGGCTTGCCCGCGGCCTTGAGCACCTTGTTCAGCGGCTTCAGGTCGTAGATCCCGGCCAGGTCGGGCTCCTTGAGGAGACCGGCCTCCACCGCGTGGCCGGCCTGCGCCTGGAGCGTCGCGGCGAGCGGGTCGTCGACGAACTGGATGGACGGCCAGGCGCCGTCGATCACCTTCGCGCCGAGCGGCTTGCCGGACAGCTCCTTGAGCTTGCTGTTGGCCGAGGCCTTCGCCTGCTCCGAGTGGGCCTTGATCCACGCGTTGGTCTTCACCGAGCCCCGCAGGACCGCCTCGACCACGTCGGGGTGCTCCTTGAGGAACGTCTGCGACACGATGATGTTGGTGATGACGAACTGCTTGCCCGGCCACAGCTCCGACTCGTCGAGGAGCACCTTCGCGCCCTCGCTGACCAGCTTCGACGCGGTCGGCTCCGGCACCCAGGCGCCGTCGATGGAGCCGGACTTGTAGGCGTCGGGGGTGATCTTGTTGTCGGTGCGGAGCACCGACACGTCGCCCTTGCCGCTCTGGGCGTCGACCTTCCAGCCCTTCTCGGAGACCCAGTTGAGGAAGGCCACGTCCTGGGTGTTGCCGAGCTGCGGGGTCGCGATCCGCTTGCCCTTGACGTCGTCGAGGGTCTTGATCTTCTCCGGGTTCACCACCAGCTTCACCCCGCCGGAGGCCGAACCACCGATGATCCGCAGGTTGTTGCCCTTGGACTTGGTGTAGCCGTTGATCGCCGGGGAGGGGCCGATGAAGCCGATGTCGATCGAGCCGGCGTTGAGCGCCTCGATCTCGGACGGACCGGCGTTGAAGGTCGACACCTTCAGCTGGGTGCCGCCCAGCTCCTTCTGGAAGATGCCTTCCTGGTCGCCCACCAGCGCGGTGGCGTGCGTCAGATTGGGGAAGTACCCGAGCCGTACGGCGTCGACGGAGAGCTTCTCGCCCTCCGCGGCCACCTTCTTCTGGTCGTTCTTGGCCTGGGAGCCGTAGCCGCACGAGGCGAGTACCCCGATCAGCAGGGGGAGTGCGACGGCTGCCGCGAGGCCGCGGCGCAGGGTGGTACGGGTGGTGGCAGGCACGGGAGTGGTTCCCCTCGATTCAGCTTCTGCGAAGTCTGCGTTTATGTCGCCGCCCGGGACCGAGCGGGAGGTGGTGCGGGTGGAGCGGCAGCGCGCCGCGACAGCGGCGCCCGGAGGTCAGCACGCACATCGCGCGACACCTCCCCGGCCCGCACCGAGGGCGCCGGAGCCCACCCGGCCGCCCTCCTTGGCGAAGGTGCCGTAGATGTTCTGACTGCTCATCAGAAGTCCCACCCCTCCTCGTCCTCCGCCGCGGCGGGGACGGCCTTGGCGGTCGCGAAGGACTCGCCCGCCATGCCGGCGGCCAGCGTGGTGCCGTCGGCCGGATCGATCAGCAGGAAGGAACCGGTACGGCGCGAGTCCACGTACGCGTCGAGCGCGAGCGGCTCGGCGGTGCGCACCTTGACCCGGCCGATGTCGTTGGCCACCAGCTGCCCCGGATCGGGGTGCTGGGAGAGGTCGTCCAGGGTGAGCCGGGACGGGATCTCCTTGACGATGGCCTTGACGGTGCGGGTGGTGTGCTTGAGCAGCACCCGCTGGCCCACGGTGAGCGGCTGGTCCGCGACGTGGCAGACGGTCGCCTCGACGTCCTGGCTGGTGGCCGGCGCGTCCGCGACCGGCGCGAGCAGGTCGCCGCGGGAGATGTCGATGTCGTCGGCGAGCCGGATGGTGACCGACTGCGGCGCCCAGGCGATGTCCACGGACTCGCCCAGCGCGTCGATCCCGGTGATCGTCGACGTCTTACCGGACGGCAGTACGGTGATCTGCTCGCCGACCCGGAAGGCGCCGGCCGCGATCTGGCCCGCGTATCCCCGGTAGTCGGGGTGCTCGGCGGTCTGCGGACGGATCACGTACTGCACCGGGAAGCGGGCGTGGCAGGCGGTCAGGTCGTGGCTGACCGGCACCGTCTCCAGGTGCTCCAGGACCGTCGGGCCGCCGTACCAGTCCATGTTGGCGGACGGCTCCACGACGTTGTCGCCGGCGAGCGCGGAGATCGGGATCGCGGTGATCTCCGGGACGCCCAGCTCGGAGGCGTAGGTCGTGAACTCCTCGGCGATGGCGGCGAAGACGGGCTCGGCGTAGTCGACGAGGTCCATCTTGTTCACGGCGAGCACCACGTGCGGGACGCGCAGCAGCGCGGCGACGGCGGCGTGCCGGCGGGTCTGCTCGACGACGCCGTTGCGGGCGTCGACCAGGACCACGGCCAGCTCGGCGGTCGAGGCGCCGGTGACCATGTTCCGGGTGTACTGCACGTGCCCGGGGGTGTCGGCGAGGATGAACCGGCGGCGCGGGGTCGCGAAGTAGCGGTAGGCCACGTCGATGGTGATGCCCTGCTCGCGCTCGGCCCGCAGGCCGTCGGTGAGCAGCGCCAGGTCCGGGGCCTCCTGGCCGCGGGACCGGGAGGCGTGCTCGACGGCCTCCAGCTGGTCGGCGAGGACCGACTTGGAGTCGTGCAGGAGCCGGCCCACCAGGGTGGACTTGCCGTCGTCGACGGAACCGGCGGTGGCGAAGCGCAGCAGCGTGGTGGCCGCCAGCTCGGCGGGCTGCTGCTCGGTGGAGGTCGTCATGACTAGAAGTACCCTTCGCGCTTGCGGTCTTCCATCGCGGCCTCGGACATCTTGTCGTCGGCGCGGGTGGCGCCCCGCTCGGTGAGCCGGGACGCGGCGATCTCGGTGATCACGGCCTCGAGCGTGGTGGCGTCGGAGTCCACCGCGCCGGTGCAGGACATGTCGCCGACCGTGCGGTAGCGGACCAGCCGCGTCTCCACCGACTCGGTGTCCTTCGGGCCGCCCCAGTCGCCGGCGGTCAGCCACATGCCGTTGCGCTGGAACACCTCGCGCTCATGGGCGAAGTAGATCTCCGGAAGGTCGATCTTCTCGCGCTGGATGTACTGCCAGACGTCCAGCTCCGTCCAGTTGGACAGCGGGAAGACGCGCACGTGCTCACCGGGGGCGTGCCGGCCGTTGTACAGCTGCCACAGCTCGGGCCGCTGGCGGCGCGGGTCCCACTGGGAGAACTCGTCGCGGAGGCTGAACACCCGCTCCTTGGCCCGGGCCTTCTCCTCGTCGCGCCGCCCGCCGCCGAACACGGCGTCGAAGCGGTGCTGCTGGATGGCCTCGGTCAGCGGCACGGTCTGCAGCGGGTTGCGGGTGCCGTCGGGGCGCTCGCGCAGCTTGCCGGCGTCGATGTACTCCTGCACGGAGGCGACGTGCAGCCGCAGGCCGTGCTCGGCGACCACCCGGTCGCGGTACTCCAGGACCTCGGGGAAGTTGTGCCCGGTGTCGACGTGAAGCAGCGTGAAGGGGACCGGCGCCGGGGCGAAGGCCTTCAGCGCCAGGTGCAGCATGACGATGGAGTCCTTGCCGCCGGAGAAGAGGATCACCGGCCGCTCGAACTCGCCCGCCACCTCGCGGAAGATGTGGACGGCCTCGGACTCCAGGGAGTCGAGGTGCGACAGCGCGAACGGACTGTCCGTGGTGTCGTGAGCATGGGCGACGGTCGTCATGCGAGACCCCTCTCGGTGAGCAGCGCGTGGACGGCCGCTGCCGACTCCTGCACGGTCTGGTTCTGGGACTCGATCCGCAGATCGGGCGTCTCGGGGACCTCGTACGGGTCGTCGACGCCGGTCAGTCCGCTGATCTCGCCGGCCGCCTGCTTGGCGTACAGGCCCTTGACGTCACGGACCGAGCACACGTCCAGCGGCGTGGCGACGTGCACCTCGACATAGGCGGTGCCCTCGGCGGCGTGCCGCTTGCGGACGGCCTCGCGGCTGTCGGCGTACGGGGCGATGACGGGCACGAGCACCGTCACGCCGTGCGAGGCGAGCAGCTCGGCGACGAAGCCGATCCGCTGCACATTGGTGTGCCGGTCCTCACGGGTGAAGCCGAGGCCCGCCGAGAGGAACTCGCGGATCTCGTCGCCGTCGAGGATCTCGACCCGCTGACCCTGCTCGCGGAGCCGGCCGGCCAGCTCGTACGCGATGGTGGTCTTGCCGGCGCTGGGCAGGCCCGTGAGCCAGATGGTGGCACCGGTCACGTGATTCTCCTGAAGCGTCTGGGTGTTCTGGGTGTCCTGGGCGGCCGTCATCCGTGCAGCCCGCATTCGGTCTTGGCGCGTCCGGCCCAGCGGCCGGCCCGCGCGTCCTCGCCCTCGAGGACCCGGCGGGTGCAGGGGGCGCAGCCGACGGAGGCGTAACCGTCCATCAGGAGCGGGTTGGTGAGCACCCCGTGCTCGGCGACGTAGGCGTCCACGTCGTCCTGCGTCCAGCGGGCGATGGGGGAGACCTTCACCTTCTGCCGCTTCTCGTCCCAGCCGACGACCGGGGTGTTCGCCCGGGTCGGGGACTCGTCGCGGCGCAGGCCGGTGGCCCAGGCGGCGTACTTCGTCAGGCCCTCTTCGAGCGGCTTGACCTTGCGCAGCGCGCAGCACAGGTCGGGGTCGCGGTCGTGCAGCTTGGGGCCGTACTCGGCGTCCTGCTCGGCGACCGTCTGACGCGGCGTCAGAGTGATGACGTTGACGTCCATGACGGCGTCGACGGCGTCCCGGGTGCCGATGGTCTCCTCGAAGTGGTAGCCGGTGTCGAGGAAGACCACGTCCACGCCGGGCCTGGCCCGCGAGGCGAGATGGGCGACCACCGCGTCCTCCATGGAGGAGGTGACGCAGAAGCGCTCGCCGAAGGTGTCGGCGGCCCACTGGAGGATCTCGAGCGCGGAGGCGTCCTCCAGCTCACGGCCGGCCTGCTCGGCGAGTGCCTTCAGGTCGGCCGCGGTCGCGTCCTGAGCGATCTGAGTGGTCGTCATCTCTCGTTCCCTCCAGAGCTGTTGGTCGAAGTCGCCGGGGCGAGGAGCCCCAGGAACTTCAGCTGGAAGGCTCGACTGCACGCGTGGCATTCCCACGTGCCGTGTCCCTGTTCTGCCGGACGCAGGTCCTCGTCCCCGCAGTAGGGGCAGTGGAACGGGGCCGCGCGCCCGCTCACGACAGGGCCTCTTCCGAGGCGCGGGCGGTCCAGGCGGCGAAGCGCTCGCCGTCCTCGCGCTCCGCCTGGAAGCGCTTGAGGACCCGCTCGACGTAGTCGGGCAGCTCGGCCGCGGTGACCTTCAGGCCGCGGACCTTGCGGCCGAAGCCGGCCTCCAGGCCGAGCGCGCCGCCCAGGTGCACCTGGTAGCCCTCGACGCGGTTGCCCTCGTCGTCCAGGACCAGCTGGCCCTTGAGACCGATGTCCGCGACCTGGATACGGGCGCAGGCGTTCGGGCAGCCGTTGATGTTGATGGTGATCGGCTCGTCGAACTCCGGGATGCGGCGCTCCAGTTCGTCGATCAGCGAGGCGCCGCGGCCCTTGGTCTCGACGATGGCGAGCTTGCAGAACTCGATGCCGGTGCAGGCCATCGTGCCGCGCCGGAAGGTCGACGGGGTGACCCGCAGGTCCAGCGCCTCCAGGGCGGAGACGATCGACTCGACCTGCGCCTCCTCGACGTCGAGGACGAGCATCTTCTGCTCGGTCGTAGTGCGCACCCGGCCCGAGCCGTGCTGCTCGGCGATCTCGGCGATCTTCGTCAGGGTGGCGCCGTCGACCCGGCCGACGCGCGGGGCGAAGCCCACGTAGAAGCGTCCGTCCTGCTGCTTGTGGACGCCCACGTGGTCGCGCCAGCGGCCGGCCGGCTCCGCCGGGGCGGGACCGTCGGTCAGCTTGCGCTTGAGGTACTCGTCCTCCAGGACCTGGCGGAACTTCTCCGGGCCCCAGTCGGCGACGAGGAACTTCAGCCGGGCGCGGTTGCGCAGCCGGCGGTAGCCGTAGTCGCGGAAGATCGAGATGACGCCCTCGTGGACGTCGGCGACCTCGTCGAGCGGCACCCAGGTGCCGAGCCGGACGCCGAGCTTGGGGTTGGTGGACAGACCGCCGCCGACCCACACGTCGAAGCCGGGGCCGTGCTCCGGGTGGACCACGCCGACGAAGGCGATGTCGTTGATCTCGTGCGCCACGTCGAGCAGCGGCGAGCCGGAGATCGCCGTCTTGAACTTGCGCGGCAGGTTGGAGAAGTCCTTGTTGCCGACGATCCGGCGGTGGATCTCGTCGATCGCGGGAGTGCCGTCGATGATCTCGTCCGCGGCGATGCCGGCGACCGGCGAGCCGAGGATGGTGCGCGGGGTGTCACCGCAGGCCTCGGTGGTGGACAGGCCGACCGCCTCCAGGCGGTTCCAGATCTCCGGCACGTCCTCGATGCGGATCCAGTGGAACTGCACGTTCTGCCGGTCGGTGATGTCGGCCGTGCCGCGCGCGAACTCCTGCGAGATCTCGCCGATGACCCGGAGCTGCTCGGTGGTCAGCCGGCCGCCGTCGATGCGGACCCGCAGCATGAAGAACTCGGCGTCCAGCTCCTCCGGCTCCAGGACGCCCGTCTTGGTGCCGTCCAGACCCTCGCGGCGCTGGGTGTAGAGGCCCCACCAGCGCATGCGTCCGCGCAGGTCATTGGGGTCGATGGAGTCGAATCCGCGCTTCGAGTAGATCGTCTCAATACGTGTCCGCACATTGAGACCGTCGTCATCCTTCTTGAACTGCTCATTGCCGTTCAGCGGGGTGAAGTGCCCCGCGGCCCACTGACCCTCGCCACGGTGGCGCCCGGCCTTGCGGCGGGCGGCGGCGGGAGTGGGGTTTTCCGGGGTGGCGGCCATGGCGATATGTCCTTCGGGACTGCGAGAGGGCGGCTCTGACCTGCACACTCGCGCTCGGATAGGAGGGTGGCGCGGCAGTGCGCAGAGACAGGACGTCAGGAAAGATGTGCGGCGGTGCTGAACTGCTCAGCGCGCCGAACAGATGGCGCTGGACATGCGGCCGAGGTCGACGTGCCGCCGACTCACCAAGGCAATTCCAGTTCCAGGCATGACGGAAGCGTGTCACGGGAGTTTGGACCCAGTCCAGCTTCGTCCAGGATGTGGACGCGACTGTCTCGTTGAGTGAGACGATGTGGCATGGGTCACGTGAAAGGGGCCCAGTTCAGGGCCCCTTTCACGAGGTGGTGCCGTACGGGGTAGGGGTACGGGTCGGTGTACGGGTCAGGCGTGGGCGCCCGGCCACGGGCCCGGGTTCGCCGGCTCCTCGACCTGCTCCACCTTGGTGTCGAAGAGCCGGAAGCCGCGCCGCTCGTAGTTGGCCATCGCGTGCTCGCCGTCCAGCGAGCAGGTGTGCAGCCACACCCGCTTGGTCGGGGTCCGCCCGGCCCACCGCTCGGCCAGGTCCCAGGCGCGCTCCACCCCGTACGAAAGCAGGTGCCCGCCGATCCCGCGGCCCCGGAAGCCGGGGATCAGGCCGAAGTAGACGATCTCCACCGCGCCGTCGTCCTGCGGGTCCAGCTCCACGTAGCCCGCGGGCGTCCCCCGCTCGTACGCCACCCAGATCTCGGCGCCCGGCTTCTCCACGAGCTGCTGCCACTGCGGGTACGTCAGCGACAGCCGGTCGGTCCAGCGGATGTCGCCGCCGACCGCCGTATAGAGGAAGCGGCTGAACTCCGCCGAGGGCACCTCGGCCCGCACGATCCTCAGGTCGCGCCCCTCGGGAGCGGGCACGGGCCGGAGGTCGGACGGCGAGGTCTGTTCCAGGGACCAGGTGGTGAGGGTGATGCTCGTGGGCTTGCTCATGGGCTTATCGCATCATGCGGAGCCGCGGATTCCCAGGCCGGATCCCACCGGGCCGGTCACATCGGGCGGCCCCTGTCCGGCATGTGGACAGTTGACCGGCCCGTGGACCCACCGCTCCGCCGCCCGCACGCCGCCCCCGCCCGTGCACCCCTCACGCGCTCGTCGCGCTCCGCGCCGCGAGCACGGCCGGTGCCGTGGAGTGGGGGAGGAGATCCGCCGGGTGCGCGGGGTGCCGCAGCTCGACCTCCACCTCCTCGCTGAAGCGGTACGGGCGGTGCGCAAGGACGCCGGCCAGGTTGCGCCGCACCCGCGACAGCTCCGCCCGTACCGTCACCGTCCTCGTCCGGTCCCCGAACACGTCCTGCGCCAGCTCCGCCGCCGTCCGCCCCTCCGGGTGGAGGGCGAGCAGATAGAGCAGCTCCGCGTGGCGCGGGCTGAGCTCCTGCGACCAGCTGCCGGCCGCACCCGACACCGACACCGCCGCCCGGCGCGGCCGGCTCAGATCGAGCACCACCCGGCTCGCCGCCCCGTCGGCGGCGCCGTCCCCGTCCGGCCGCGCACCCTCCTCCACCCGCAGCAGCCAGCCGCCCGGCAGCGGCTCCACCGCGCACATCCCCAGCGAGGGCAGCCACACCCGCCCGGCCCGGAACGACTTCGGCAGCGCAAGCCGGTCCACCGGCGCCATCCCGGTCACCGCCGCCGTCCAGCCGTGGGTGTCCACGGCGACGGCCCGCCCGCCCACCCGGCACAGGATCGGCGCCGCCACCGACCGCAGCCGCTCGATCGAGCGCAGATGCCGCTGGCGCATCTCGGCCTCCGCGAGCTGCGCCACCGAGCCGACCAGCGCCAGCGTCGCCGGATGGAAGCTGGACGCCGGGCCGCTGACGTCCACGATCCCGAGCAGCCGGTGATCGCGCGGGTCGTGGACGGGGGCGGCGGCGCAGGTCCAGTTGTGCAGCGTGTGCACATAGTGCTCGGCGGAGTGCACCTGCACGGCCTTGCCCATGGCGAGCGCCGTGCCCACCGCGTTCGTACCGGTGGTGTGCTCGCTCCAGGCCGCGCCCTCCTCCAGACAGATCCCGTTGGCCTGCCGCAGCACCGCCAGGTTGCCCTCGCGCCACAGCACCCGGCCCAGCTCGTCGGTCACCACCATGATCTGCATGGAGGCGTCGGCGATCCCGGCGAGTCCGGCGCTCAGCGTGCGCATGACCTCGCCGAGCACCGAGGAGCGGCGCCGCTCCTCCAGCTCGTCGCGCTGGAGCAGCACGGTGCTGGTGCTCTGGTCCGGGTTCACGCCGAGCCGGAACATGCGCTGCCAGGACGCGTCGATCACCGCCCGGGGTGCGACCGGCGGGGTCCGGCCGGCCAGGGTCTCCTCACGGACCTTGTGCAGCAGCCGGGTCGCCTTGGCGGCGTCCATCACGGCGAGCCGGTTCAGGTCGACCTGCGCTCGGTTCATCGGTCCCTCCCGGCCACGCACGATGCCGCTGTCTCTTCGCCGTCCATCCGCTTTTCCGTCTGTCGTGCCGTCGTCGCCATTTCGCCGCCGCACAGTGCCGTATCGGTTCTGCACGGCGTGCGGCCCGGCGCCCATCGTGCCGCTCCGCAGCGTCACGCGCGGGCTGCTTCCCGTAATCCTGCAACCTCATGCAACTCTGGCAACCCCCGCCCCCGTGCACGAGGGTGGAGCCGAAGCGGAGGGTGGTGCCGTGTCGGCGCAGCACCACCCCCCGCTTTTCCGCGCGTGCCGACCCCCTCAGGTCCACCCCTGGCACGCGCGGCACAACGCCACACTCACCCGCCCGGGGGACGCTCCGCACACGCGTTCAGGCCACCGGCCGGGCCCGTTCCACCACCGCACCCAGGTCGAGGGTGTGCGGCAGCGTCCCGAACGAGGCCCCCCAGTCCCCGCCGAGCCGCGACGCGCAGAATGCGTCCGCCACCTCCGGCGGCGCCCAGCGCACGAGCAGCGCACCCTGGAGCACCCGGGCCATCCGCTCCGCGAGCCGCCGCGCCCGCGCCTCGATGCCCTCCAGATCGGCCAGTTCGGTCAGCAGGTCCCGGATCGCCCGGTCGAGCCGGTGATCCGCGCCGCGCGCCCGCCCCACCTCCGTCAGAAACGCGTTCAGCACCGCCGGTTCTCTCTGCAGGGCCCGCAGCACGTCCAGTGCCTGTACGTTCCCGGCGCCCTCCCACAGCGAGTTCAGCGGCGACTCGCGCAGCAGCCGCGGCAGCCCCGACTCCTCCACGTACCCGTTGCCGCCCAGGCACTCCAGCGCCTCCGCCACCACCGGCGTGCACCGCTTCGTCACCCAGTACTTGGCCACCGGCACCGCGATCCGCAGCAGCGCCCGGTCGTCCTCCGTACCGGAGTCGGCGGAGTCGTACGCCGCCGCGAGCCGCATCCCGAGCACGGTCGCCGCCTCCGACTCGAGCGCCAGATCGGCCAGGACATTGCGCATCAGCGGCTTGTCGACGAGCAGAGCCCCGAACGCGCGGCGGTACGAGGCGTGGTGCACGGCCTGCGCGACCGCCTGCCGCATCAGCGCCGCCGAGCCCAGCACGCAGTCGAGCCGGGTCGCCGCCACCATCCCCATGACCGTCCGCAGCCCGCGCCCCTCCTCGCCCACCAGCCGGGCCCACGTCGACCCGTCGAACTCCACCTCGGCAGACGCGTTCGAGTGATTCCCCAGCTTGTCCTTCAGCCGCTGGAGCGCGAAGGCGTTCCGCGTCCCGTCCGGCAGCACCCGCGGCACCAGGAGACAGGACAGACCACCGGGCGCCTGGGCGAGCACCAGGAAGGCGTCCGACATCGGCGCCGAGCAGAACCACTTGTGCCCGGTCAGCACGTACTCGCCTTCGGCCGCCAGGGGCTCCGCCCGGGTCGTGTTGGCCCGGACGTCGCTGCCGCCCTGCTTCTCCGTCATGCCCATCCCGAGCAGCACACCGGTCTTCCCCAGCGGCGGCCGCAGCCCCTGCTCGTACACCCGCGAGGCGATCAGCGGCTCCCACGCCGCCGCGAGCTCCGGCTCGGCGCGCAGCGCCGGCACCGCCGCGTGCGTCATCGACACCGGACAGCCGTGCCCCGCCTCCACCTGCGAGGCCAGCAGGAAGCCCGCCGCCCGCCGCACATGACCACCCGGCCGGCCCCACGCGCCGGTCAGCCCCGCGCCCACCGCCCGGCCGAGCAGCCGGTGCCAGGCCGGATGGAACTCCACCTCGTCGATCCGGCGCCCGTAGCGGTCGTGCGTCCGCAGCCGCGGCGGATGCTCGTTCGCGAGCCGCCCCCACTCCTGCGCCTGCGCCGAACCCGCCGACACCCCGAAGGCCGTCAGCTCCTCGCGCGCCTCGCCGTACGCCTCCGGCGGCAGGTGCCGCTCCACGGCCTCCGCCAGGGCCGCGTCGGACGAGAACATGTCGTATTCCACCAGGGGTGGAGCCTGGTTGGTCACGGTGTGGGTGCCGGGTGCCATACGGATACGGTAAGGAGGTGCAGGCAGCAAACGAAACACCCGAACGGCCCGAGCGGCGGCCCTGGAGCAAGCTCCACCGCGCGCGCGTCCTCTACCGCAACGTCTCCAAGCGGAAGATGGTCTGGCTGCTCCTCAAGGACACGGTCAACTCGTGCATCGAGTACCGCATCCTCGGCCTCGCCGCCGAAGCCGCCTTCTTCACCCTGCTGTCCCTGCCGCCGCTGCTCCTCGGCCTGATCGCCGTCCTCGGCTACGCCGACGACTGGACCAACACCGACACCGTCGCCAGCATCCGGGAGAACATCCTGCACGCCGCCGGCACGGTCCTCTCCGACCGCGGCGTCCGCGAGATCGCCGAACCCCTCCTCGACGACATCACCCAGGGCAAACGGCCCGAGCTGATCTCCCTCGGCTTCGCCATCGCCCTCTGGTCCGGCTCGCGCGCGGTGAACGTCTTCATCGACACCATCACCGTGATGTACGGCCTCGACGGGCACCGCGGCATCGTCAAGACCCGGCTCCTCGCCCTGCTCCTCTACATCATCGCGCTGCTCATCGGCGCCATCGTGCTGCCGCTCGCGGTCGTCGGCCCCGACCGCATCGTCGAGCTGATCCCCTGGGGCACGGAAGTCGTCTCGGTCCTCTACTGGCCCACCGTCATCCTGCTCTCCATCGCCTTCCTGACGACCCTGTACCACGTGTCCGTGCCCGTCCGCTCCCCCTGGATCGAGGACATCCCCGGCGCGCTCGTCGCCCTCGCCATGTGGGTGCTCGGCAGCTTCCTGCTGCGCATCTACCTCACCAGCCAGGTCGAGGGCCCCACCATCTACGGCTCCCTCGCCGCCCCCATCGCCGTCCTCCTCTGGATCGGCATCTCCGCCTTCGCGGTCCTCGTCGGCGCCGCCGTCAACGCCGCCATCGACCGCGTCTGGCCCTCCGTCGCCACCGCCGGCGCCCGCGAGGCCACCGAACGCGCCCGCGCCGCCCAGGCCGCCGACCTCGTCGCCCGCCTGCGCGCGGAGGCCGAGGACGTGGACGAGGACGACCCCGACATGCCCTCGGAGTTCCCGGAGCGCTGGTCGAAGTTCCTGCCGCCGGACGACGTGAAGTCCCGGCTGCATGCGGGGTGGGAGAAGGAGTAGCGGCCGCTGCAGGGCGGGCTCGGCCTACCCTGGTGAGGTGTACGAGGAACGGCCCGCGCGGCTCGCCGGAGCCGTCGTCTGGCGGCGGGAACCCGGGGCGGCGGCCGACGCCGCGGACCCGGGGACGCGGCCCGTGCTGCCCGACGGATGCATGGACCTGATCTGGGCGGACGGACGGCTGCTCGTCGCGGGGCCCGACACCCGGGCGTACGTGCCCCGGAGCCCCGCCGCGCAGTACGCGGGAGTGCGGTTCGCGCCGGGCGAGGCGGCCGGCGTCCTCGGCGTCGAGGCGAGCGCGGTGCGCGACGAGCGGGTGGAGCTGGCCGAGTTGTGGGGCCCGCGGGTCGCGCGACGGCTCGCCGACCGGGTGAGCGGGGCGGCGGACCGGGCGGCCGCCCTGGAGGACCTGGTGCTGCGGCGGGCCGCCGACGCGCCCGCGCCCGACCCGCTGCTGCGGGCCGTCGTCGCCCGGCTGCGGGCCGGACTCCCGGTCGGGACGGCGGCCGACGAGCTCGGGATCGGGGTACGGCAGTTGCACCGCCGCTCCCTGGCCGCCTTCGGGTACGGCCCGAAGACGCTCGCCCGGATCCTGCGCCTCCAGCGCGCGCTCGCCCTCGTCACGGCGGGCGTCCCGGCGGCGGAGGCCGCCCCGCGCGCGGGCTGCGTCGACCAGGCGCACCTCGCGCGCGAGATGCGGGCGCTGACCGGACTGACGATCGGCGGTTACGTGGCGGGGCTGCGGTCCGCGTAGAGCGACACGCCCGTCCCGTCCGGGTCGAGCACGACCGCGTACCGCTGCCCCCAGACCGCGTCCCACGGCTTCAGATGCCCGCGGTGACCGGCGCCGGTCAGCCTCTCGTACACCGCGTCGACCTGCGCCGGATCGGCGCACCGGAACGCGAGCGCGACCCGCTCCCCGCCGCCCGGCGGCCGCGTCCACGCCGGGTCGAACGACCGCATGACGTCCTCGGTGTCCCACAGCACCCGCATCCCGCCGGGCAGCGCGACCTCCACGTGCGGCGCGCTCTCGGCACCGGCCGGGACGTCCAGGCCGAGCAGCCGGTAGAAGGCGAGGGAGGCGGCCATGTCGGCGGTGACGATCCCGATCACGTCGAGCCGGGGCGTGGGGGAGGAGGGGGAGCCGGTGGAGGCGGGGGAGTCGGTGGTGCGGCTTCGGTTGGTGTCCATGGCCGCAGGCTAGGAGGGGCGGGGGAGCGGCGTCTTGTACGGATCGGACACGGCGGCGCGGAGGGTGTCGGCGCGCTGAACGCGTGGCGCGTTAAATGCGTGGCGCGTTAAATGCGTGGCGCGCTCGCGAGGGTGCCCGCTACGGTGGTGCACACCGCTCGGGAGAGCGGTGCCGAAGAGCGCTCAAGTGCGTTTCCGCCGAGCATGTGTTGTGACCAGGAGGTGTGACCGATGGCTGTCGTCACGAAGGGCCGTGCCCTCAATCCGATGATCGTCCACCCCACTTCCGTGGCCACCGGCTGACCTCTTCTCTCACGCGCTGCCGTAGGCAGCCGCCGGGGCCACCCCTTTGAAGGGTCCCCCTTGTCTCTCCCGTCCTCTTTCCGTTCTTCTTCTCTCTCTTTCTCCTCGCTGCTCGCCTACGGCTGGGACGACGCCTGGGCCGCGGCCTTCGCGCCGTACGCGGCACAGGGTCTGCTGCCCGGCCGGGTCCTCCGGGTCGACCGGGGCCAGTGCGATGTCGTCACGCCCGAGGGCGTCGTGCGCGCCGACACCGCGTTCGTCGTGCCGCACGACCCGCTGCGGGTGATCTGCACCGGCGACTGGGCGGCCGTCGACCCCGACGGGGCCGGCGACCCCCGCTACGTACGGGCGTATCTGCCGCGCCGCACCACCTTCGCCCGCTCCACCTCCTCCAAGAGGTCCGAGGGCCAGGTCCTCGCCGCCAACGTGGACCACGCGATCATCACGGTGTCGCTCGCCGTCGAACTCGACCTCGGGCGGATCGAGCGCTTCCTGGCGCTCGCCTGGGAATCGGGCGCGCAGCCGCTCGTCGTCCTCAGCAAGGCCGACCTGGTGCCGGACCCGGTGGGTCTGTCGTACCTGGTCGAGGACGTCGAGACGGTCGCCCCCGGGGTGCAGGTGCTGCCGGTCAGCTCGCTGACCGGGGACGGCCTCGACGTGCTGCGCGCGGTCACGGCGGGCGGCACGAGCGTGCTGCTCGGCGTCTCCGGTGCCGGCAAGTCGACCCTCGCCAACACCTTGCTCGGCACGGACGTCATGGACGTCCAGGCCATCCGCGACATGGACGGCAAGGGCCGCCACACCACGACCACCCGCAATCTGCTGGTGCTCCCCGGCGGCGGCGTCCTCATCGACACGCCCGGCCTCCGTGGCGTCGGCCTGTGGGACGCCGAGGCCGGCGTCGGCCAGGTCTTCGCCGAGATCGAGGACCTGGCGGCGGAGTGCCGCTTCCACGACTGCGCCCACGAGTCCGAACCCGGCTGCGCCGTCACCGCCGCCATCGCCGACGGCACCCTCCCGGAACGGCGCCTCGACAGCTACCGCAAGCTCATCCGCGAGAACCAGCGCCTGGTCGCCAAGACCGACGCCCGCGTCCGCGCCGAGATCCGCAAGGACTGGAAGCGCAAGGGCGCGGAGGGCCGGGCGGCGATGGACGCGAAGCGGGGCCAGCTGCGCTGACGGGCCCAGGCCCGAGCCCGGGCCTGCCGGCCCGGGGCCCGGTTTCCGTGTCCGAAAACCGCCAGTCACGGGCCTCCCGGTCCCGCACACTGGAGGACATGACGGACACGGAGACCGGGCGGCTCGGGCAGGGCGGACAGCTCGCGCAGCTGGACGAGGACACCCGCTACCAGGCGGTCAGCAGCCGGGACGCCCGCTTCGACGGGGTGTTCTTCTTCGCGGTGGCCACCACCGGTATCTACTGCCGGCCCAGTTGCCCGGCCGTCACGCCGAAGCGGCGGAACGTGAGCTTCTTCCCGACCGCCGCGGCCGCGCAGGGGCACGGGTTCCGGGCCTGCCGGCGATGCCGGCCGGATGCCGTGCCGGGGTCCGCCGAGTGGAATGTGCGCGCGGACGTGGTCGGGCGGGCGGTGCGGATGATCGGGGACGGGGTGGTGGACCGGGAGGGGGTGCCCGGCCTGGCCGGGCGGCTCGGGTACAGCGCCCGGCAGGTGCAGCGGCAGCTCACCGCGGAGCTCGGCGCCGGGCCGGTCGCGCTGGCCCGGGCGCAGCGGGCGCACACCGCGCGCCTGCTGCTGCAGACCACCGCCCTGCCGGTCACCGAGATCGCGTTCGCGTCCGGGTTCGCGAGCGTCCGCCAGTTCAACGAGACCATCCGCGCCGTCTACGCCCGCACCCCCACCGAACTGCGCGCCGAATCCGGCACCGGGACCGGCGCCGGGCCGCGCACCGCGCTGGCCGCCGGGGTGCCGCTGCGGCTCGCGCACCGGGGGCCGTACGCGACGGGGGAGGTCTTCGACCTGCTCGCCGCGGAGGCGCTGCCGGGTGTCGAGGAGGTCGTCGGCGCGCCCGGCGCCCGCACCTACCGGCGCACCCTGCGCCTGCCGTACGGCACCGGGATCGTCTCCGTCGACGAGCGCGCCCCCGGCCGCGCCGGCCGGTGGCTGGAGGCCCGGATCCACCCCACCGAACTGCGCGACCTCACCACCGCCGTCCAGCGGCTGCGCCGGCTGCTCGACCTGGACGCCGACCCGTACGCCGTCGCCGAACGCCTCGGCGCCGACCCCCGCCTCGCCGCCGAGGTCGCCGCCCGCCCCGGCGTACGGTCCCCGGGCGCGGCCGAACCGGAGGAGTTCGCGCTGCGCACCCTCGTCGGCCCCGGCGAGGCCGCGCGGCTCGTGGAGGCGTACGGCACGCCCCTGGAGACCCCCTGCGGCACGCTCACCCATGTCTTCCCCGAGCCCGCCGCGCTCACCGGCCACCCGGTCGCCGGCCCGCTGGCCACCGCCCTCGCCGACGGCACGGTCCGCCTCGACCCGGGCGCCGACCGCGACGCCTCCGCCGCGGCCCTGGCCGCCGTCCCCAGCGTCGGCCCCGAGGCCGTCGCCGTCATCCGCACCCGCGCCCTCGCCGACCCCGACGTCCCGTCCCCGGGCCTCCCGGACCACCCGGAATGGCGCCCCTGGCGCTCGTACGCCACCCGCTACCTGCGCGGCTAGCGCGCCTGGAAGTCCTCAAGGCCCCAGCTGTGAATCCGGCGCGGATGGATCCGGATCACCTCCTCGCTGAAGTACGGCCCCACGAGCAGCTCCGCCTCCCCCCGGATCTCCACGCCCCGCACCCGCCAGGGGCGGACGGTCGCCAGATCGTCGACGACCAGGGCGAGCCGCGGGTTCGTCCGCAGGTTGCGCCACTTCTTCGTGCGGCTCATCGCGGCGCCGCCGATCAGGACCGTGCCGTCCTCCTGCGGGAAGAAGCCCACCGGGTTGGCCTGCGGCTGGCCGGAGGGGTCGACCGTGGCCAGCCGCCCGAGGCGCTGGGTGCGCAGATAGGCCCGCTCGGCCTCGGTGAAACCGTCGAAGTCCCGCATGCCGCCGGCCATCGCACCCGACCTCCTCGACATCAGCCCCAGATCACCGCCCCCGCCCACGCTCCCACGATCAGCAGACACGAGAACAGCTCCACCAGCACGCTCGTGCCCGCCGCCCGCATCACCGTGCGGGTGGCGGCACGGGCCTGGCCGTGGCCGCCCAGGCGGAGGCGCTCCGAGAGGTAGACGCCGCCGACGAAGCCGGGGATCGCGCCGAGCACCGGGATCAGGAAGAAGCCCAGGAAGGCGCCGATCCCCGCGTACGCCACCATCCGCCGCGTGATGCCGACGCCCCGGAACCGGCGGGGCGGCAGCTGCCAGACCACCACCTGGGTGAGCAGCAGCAGGCCGGTGGAGGAGACGAGCAGGATCCAGGCGAGGCCGGTCTGCTCGTGCAGCGCCCACCACAGCATCGCCGCCCACACCAGCCACGTTCCCGGCACGCCGGGCGTCATCACCCCGAACAGGCCGAGCAGCATCACCATCGCGATCAGCAGGAGCTGCCACACACCCATTTGCCCAGGGTGCCGGAGGCCCGGCGTTCCCGCAGGTCAAGCGATACGTACGGGGGACGGGGGCGAGGGACCCGAACGTCAGCCGGTCACGGTGCCGGTCGCGGGGATCGCCGCCGCGACGAGCTGCCGCTCCTTCCGGCTGATCAGCGGGAAGATCAGCTTCAGCTGCGTCTCGCTGTACGGGGACGACAGCACGAACGACGAGTTCAGGATCCGCTCCTTGATCTCCGACCGGAACAGACCCTCCCGCTGGATCGTCATCGTGTGCTCCACCGGCTCCGCGAACGTCGGGTCCGCCCGGAAGACGAAGAGCCGGCGGTCGGTCATCGCCAGATAGTGCGGCACCGGGGCCGGGATCACCGACACCGTCCCGCCGCTCGCGATCGCCGACGCGATGCCGAACGCCGCCGTCCGCCGCACGGACACGGTGCTCAGGCCCACGATCGCCGTCACCTCCACCCGCTCCCCGGGCTCGAGGACCGGGGTGACGGTGGCCAGCAGGGCGCGACGGCGCCTTCCGTTCATGGGCGGTACTCCAGAGGGGTGACGTGCGGGGGAGGGGTGATGCGACGGGCCGGCGCTCACGGCCGGGCCGGGCTCACCCTGCCATACGGCCCCGGCTCACCTGCGGGCCACCCACCCCTTCTCGTACGCGTGCCAGCCGAGCTGCAGCCGGGTGCTCACCCCGGTCAGCTCCATCAGGCCCTTCACCCGCCGCTGCACGGTGCGAAGCCCGAGGTCCAGCTGCTTGGCGACGCTCGCGTCGGTCATCCCGGCCAGCAGCAGGCTGAGGATCTCCAGATCGGTCGGGTCCGGGCCGGGCACCTCGTCCTCGGTGATCTGCGCGCCCGCGCCGAGGCGCAGCGGCAGGGCGTCCCGCCACACCGACTCGAACAGGCCCATCAGCGACTCCAGGAGCCCGCTCGCGTGCACCACGAGCGCGGCCGGCTCGGCGCCCCGGCCGGTGAGCGGGACCATCGCGAGCTGGCGGTCGGCCACCACCAGCTTGGTCGGCACCCGGTCCACCACCCGGATCTGCTCGTGGCGGCCGAGCGCCGCCGACAGCTCCACCAGGCCGGTCGGCAGGGAGAGCACCTCGCGCTCGATGACCACCCGGTAGCGGACCCCGCGCTCGGCGGCCAGCGCCTCGGCGTCGTTCTCCATCCCGGACACGGCGATCGGCTTTCCGGTGACCAGGGCGCACACCTCGTGGGTGGCGCCGAGCTGGAGCTGCAGGAAGCGGTGGGTGACCGCCCCGGCGCCCGTCACCACCTCGACCAGGTCGTGCACGGGCGGCTCCGTGGCCTCCGCCCGGTACTCCTGGGCGAGCAGCGCCGCCGCCAGCTCGGCCTGGTCCAGCTCGTGCCGCTGCTGGGTGAGCAGCGCGCCGAGGGCCACCCCGGGCGGGGCGGCGACCCAGCGCCCGATCCGGGCCGAGGACTGCGCGGCAAGGCCCTGCGCCTCCAGGCGGCGCAGCGCCCGCTCGGTGTCGGTCTCCGGCAGCGCGAGCCGGTGGGCCAGGTCGGAGACCTCGGCCGCGCCCATGGCGACCAGGGCGCGGTAGGCGGATTCCTGCCGTTCGTCGAGACCTATCGCTGCCAGCATCGCTGTCCCACCCCTCGCGCGGACGTCCCGGGACGACCCGGGAATTTCCGGACGTCCACCGGACGCGTTCGTTCCGTCGGTGCTCTGGCGGGAATCGGCCACGGCGCATTCCCGCCTCGCCCATCCTGCCTGCACCACCCTCACCTCTGCCAATGTGGCGCCACCGCAGCACCAACAGCCTCCGGACATGGGCGTCTTATGCGCTTATGCGCCGATGCCCGCATGTCCGGATTCAGATGGGGAGAGCGATGCGCCCGATTTCGCGTACGGCCCTGGGGGCGGCGACCGCCGCCGTCCTGGCCGTCACCGCGGTCGCGGCGTCCGCGGCCGCAGCGCCGCAGGACGCCCGGACGACCAGCACCGGCACCGGCACCGGCTCCAGCACCGGCTCCGGCGAGCGACCGCTGGTCGGCAGCGAGGCCGCCGCCCGGGCCGGGCAGCGGCCCGTCACGGTCACCCTCGTCACCGGCGACCGGGTCGTGGTGACCCGGGACGCCGCGGGCGCCCCGGCCGCCGCCGCGCTGCCTCGCGAGGACGGCACCGTGCCCTTCGTGCAGACCCGCCGCTCGGGCCGGGACCTCTACGTCTACCCCGAGGGCGCCACCAGCGCCCTCGCCGCCGGCCGCGTCGACGAGGAGCTCTTCAACGTCACCGGTCTGATCCGGCAGGGTTACGACGACACCGCCTCCGCCACCCTGCCGCTCATCGCCGTCTACGGCGCCGACCTCGCGACCGCCCGCTCCGCGCCGCCCGCACCGCGCGGCGCCACCCGCGGCCAGGTCCTGAAGACCGTCGACGGCGTCGCGCTGAAGGCCGACAAGAAGCAGGCCGCCGCGTTCTGGAAGGACGTCGAGGCCCCGGCCGCCCGCAGCGCCACCGGTCTCCGGAAGCTCTGGCTCGACCGCAAGGTCCAGGCCACCCTGGAACGCTCCACCACCCAGGTCCACGCCCCCGAGGCCTGGGCCGCCGGCTACGACGGCTCCGGCACGAAGGTCGCCGTCCTCGACACCGGCGCCGACGCCGAACACCCCGACCTGAAGGGCCGGATCGTCGCCCAGGAGAACTTCACCGACTCCGCCACCGTCGGTGACCGCCAGGGCCACGGCACCCACACCATGTCCACGGTCGGCGGCACGGGCGCCGCGAGCGGCGGCAAGAAGAAGGGCGTCGCGCCCGGCGCGGAACTCCTCAACGGCAAGGTGCTCAACGACGGCGGCTCCGGCGCCACTTCCTGGATCATCGCCGGCATGGAATGGGCCGTCGCGCAGGGCGCCGACGTCGTGTCCATGAGCCTCGGCGACCCCTCGCAGACCGACTGCACCGACCCGATGAGCCAGGCCACCGAACAACTCGCCCGGAGCAAGGGCACGTTGTTCGTCATAGCCGCCGGCAACACCGGCCCCGGCAACAACACCGTCTCCGCCCCGGGCTGCGCGCCGAGCGTGCTCACCGTCGGCGCCGTCGACCGCGACGACTCCACCGCGTACTTCTCCAGCCGCGGGCCCACGGCCAACGCCGCCCACACCCTCAAGCCGGAGATCACCGCCCCCGGCGTCGGCATCTCCGCCGCCGCGGCCGGCGGCCGGGGCGTCTACGCCTACCAGTCGATGTCCGGTACGTCGATGGCCACCCCGCACGTCGCGGGCGCCGCCGCGATCGTCAAGCAGCGCCACCCCGACTGGACCGGCCGGCAGATCAAGGCCGCCCTGGTCTCCTCCGCCGACAGCGGCATCCCCGGCGACGCCCGCGAGACCGGTGGCGGCCGCCTCGACGTCAAGGCCGCCACCGGCCAGACCGTCCTCGGCGCCCCCGCCGTCCAGGCCGGCAGCTACGGCTGGCCGCAGATCAAGGGCGACCGCACCACCGTCTCCGTCCCCTACACCAACACCGGCGACAAGCCCGTCACCCTCTCCCTCGCCGTCGAGCGGGTCACCGGCAACGACGGCTCCGCCGTCCGCTCCGGCGTCGCCCGCCTCGGCAAGGGCACCGTCACCGTCCCGGCCGGTGCCACCGTCCAGGTCCCCCTCGCCATCGACCCCACCGCCCGCCTGGAGCGTGCCCAGTACGGCGACGTCACCGGCCGCGTGGTCGCCACCGGCCCCGGCGGCGTGCACGTCTCCACCCCGTTCGCGCTGTACGTCGAGGCCGAAACCGTCTCCCTGCGCGTCAAACTGATCGACCGTCAGGGCAACCCCGCCGCCGGCGCGTCCTCGCTCGACGTCATCGGCACCGACGACGCCTCCGGCGAGCGCCGCTTCAACGAGGGCGCAGGCGACCAGGTCTACCGTCTGCGCGCCGGCAGCTACTTCCTCTCCTCCTTCGTCACCACCCCCGACGCGGACGCCCCGGCGGGCAGCACGGTCCTCAACGACTCGATCAGCTACCTGGCCCGGCCACAGCTGAACCTGACCCGGGACACCACGGTCGTCCTCGACGCCCGCAAGGCCCACCGCCTCACCGTGCGCACCCAGCAGCCGACCGAACTCCGCGGCGCCACCCTCGCGTTCGCCCGCTCCTGGGACGACACCTGGCTGCACGCCGGCACCGCCGCCGGACCGCGCACCATCCGCGGCTACTACGCCTCCGTCGAAGGCCGCGCCGAGGACGGCGGCTTCGAGTTCGGCAGCTACTGGCGCGCCGCCGCCCCGCAGATCGGCGAACTGCGCACCACCGACGGCCTCGACCTGCATCCGCTGACCGCGTCCACCGGCTCCGACAACCTCGACGGCACCGGCTCCGCCCGGCTCGTCGACGCGGGCACCGGCACCCCCGACGAACTCGCCGCCGCCCAGGTCAAGGACCGGATCGCGCTGGTCCGGCTGCCCGACGACAGCACCGCCGCGGGCACCCTGGCCCGCAACGCCAAGACGGCCGGCGCGCTCGCCGTCCTCACCTACCACCAGGCCCCCGGCCGCTGGTATCCGACCGGCGGCTTCACCGGCCTCGGCCTGCCCGTCCTCTCCGTGCCCGCGGACGAGGCCGCCCGGCTGACCGAACGGCTCGCCGCCGGCGAGGTCACCCTCGCCTGGCGGGCCACCGCCAGGAGCCCGTACACCTACAGCCTCGCCTTCCCCGAGACCGGCCCGATCCGCGACGCCCGCACCTACCGGGTGAAGGACGGCGCCCTCGGCCGCACCGACACCCGCCTCGGCTCGGCCGGCACCGCCACCGACTTCGTCGAGTTCCCCGCCGCCCACCGGCCCGACGGCCAGGCGATCTCCTTCGGCTCGCTGGAGAGCATCCCCGCCCCGGGCACCCGCACCGACTACCACACGCCCGGCGACACCGTCTGGCAGTCCCTGATCGGCAGCAGCTTCCCGTTCGGCGAACTGATGGTCGGCGACCGGCACGCCTACACCGCCGGCGAGCGGCGCACCGAGACCTGGTACGACGACGTCATCGCCCCCACCGCCCCCCGCGACGCCGCCGGCGCGCCGGTCCTCGTCGCCGAACGCCAGGGCGACCTCATCGGCTTCGCCGACGCGATGTGGGGCGACCGCAGCCACCACGCCGAGCCCGGCTCCTTCGGCGACATCGGCAACCTGACGCTGCGCAGGGACGGTAAGGAAATCGGCACCACCGGCTGGCCGTTCGGCGTCTTCGAGGTGCCGGCCGAGCCCGGCACGTACACCCTCGAACAGAACGTCATGAAGATCGGCAACCGGGCCTGGGCCCGCTCCACCTCCGTCAACTCCGTGTGGGAATTCACCTCGAAGCTCGACGAGAGCGTCTATTCTCAGAGCATCCCCATTCTCTTCCCCCGGTACGACCTTCCGGAGGACGGACTCAAGACCCTCGCCGCCACCGACGGCCAGCACATCGGCCTCGGCGTGACGGGTCACGCGGGCTACACCCCCGCCGCGATCGCCTCTGCCACCCTCGCGTACTCCTACGACGGGGGCACCACCTGGACCGAGGCGCGGGTCACCCACCAGGGCGAGGCCTGGACCGCGACCGTCGACCACGCGGGCGCCGGCGGCAAGCAGGTCACCCTGAAAACCGAACTGACGGACGCCCACGGCAACTCCGTCACCCAGACCGTGATCCGCGCTTACGACGTGCGCTGATCACGCCGGTCCGCCGGGCGTCCTTCCCGTGGGGGGTGGGGTCGTCCGGCGGACCACTCTTTCGGACCAGAGCTTTTCCCGATGTCCCGTTTTCTGACGCCCTGTGCGGTGGACAATAAGGGCATGACTCAGCAGGGGGACAGCAACTGGTGGGACAAGCTGTACGACGAGGACGCGCAGGACACCGCACCCGCGCCCACGCCGGACAGCCTCGACGAGCGCTACGACTCCGCCGCGGCGACCACGACCGGGCTCCCGGCCCCGCCGCCGCCCGCGGCCCCGGCCGACCGGGACCCGCGCCTCGCCCCGGACCCGGAGCCGGTACCGGACCTGCTGCCGGACCTGCTGCCGGCCGCCGCCACCGAGCCGCCGCCCACGCCGACCGTGCAGGTCCCCGCGCCCCGGCCCCGTACCGGACACGTCGGAACCCGGCCGCCCACCTACGACCCCGAGCCGACCCATCTGCCCGCCGCCCGGCCCGGCGAACTCGACGGGCTCGTCGCCGACACCGTGCTCGACGGCGCCCGCTACGGCGGCTACACCCTGCGCGCCGTCTCCGTCCGCGGCGACTCGGCCCGCTTCCGCGGCGAACCCCGCCGCGACGCCCTGCTCACCGCCCGCTTCGGCCACGACGAGACCGCCCTCGTGCTCGTCGCCGTCGCCGCCGGACGGCGCGGCTCCGACCACACCCACCTCGCCGCCGCCGACGCCTGTCGCTGGATCGCCGAGTCCGTCGGCCGCAGCCACGCCCGGCTCTCCGAGGACATCCGGGCCGGCCGCCGCGGCGACCTCAAGTCCGGACTGCACCGGCTCACCGACCGCACCTACGGCAAGCTCCGCTCCCGCGCCGCCGAACGCGACCTCGACCCCGAGGAGTACACCGCGGGCCTGCGCTGCCTGCTGCTCTCCGCCGACCCCGAGTGCCGCACCCGGATCTTCTTCGGCATCGGCACCGGCGGCCTCTTCCGGCTCCGCGACGGCTCCTGGCAGGACATCGAGCCGCTGCTCCCCGAACCCGCCGCGACCGTCGGCGCACCCGTCGTCGGCTACGGCTCCCGGCCCGTGCCCCCCGCCCGGACCGTGCTCGGCGAGGACGACCCCGCCGGGTACGACCTCCCCGAGGCCGGCGAGGACGGCGACCGGCTCACCATGCGGCTCGGCGTCGCCGACGCCCCCGGCCGCCCCTACGTCGAGGACCCGCTGCCGCCGCCCGCCGAACCGTTCCGCTTCCGGGCCTCCGTCGCCCAGCCCGGCGACACCCTGCTGCTCGCCTCCCACGGCCTCGCCGAACCCATGCGCGGCGAACCCGCCCTCGCCCGTGAACTCGCCGCCCGCTGGTCCGCCGCCGAACCCCCCGGCCTCGCCGCCTTCCTCGCCGACACCCAGCTGCGCGTCACCGGCTACGCCGACGACCGCACCGGCGTCGCCGTCTGGGAGGCGTAACTGAAAGGGCACAACCGAGGCGCCCATGGGTTGATGGATCCATGGCCAAACAGAACGTCGCAGAACAGTTCGTCGACATCCTCGTGCGCGCCGGCGTCCAGCGTCTCTACGGCGTGGTCGGCGACAGCCTGAACCCCGTCGTCGACGCCATCCGCCGCAACGGCTCCATCGACTGGATCCAGGTACGGCACGAGGAGGTCGCCGCGTTCGCGGCCGGCGCCGAGGCGCAGATCACCGGCCGGCTCGCCGCCTGCGCCGGCTCCTGCGGCCCCGGCAACCTCCACCTCATCAACGGCCTGTACGACGCGCACCGCTCGATGGCCCCCGTGCTCGCCCTCGCCTCCCAGATCCCGTCCGGCGAGATCGGCCTCGGCTACTTCCAGGAGACCCACCCCGACCAGCTGTTCCGCGAGTGCAGCCACTACAGCGAGCTGATCTCCAACCCGCGCCAGATGCCCCGGCTGCTGCAGACCGCGATCCAGCACGCCGTCGGCCAGGGCGGCGTCAGCGTGGTCTCGCTGCCCGGCGACATCGCCGCCCAGCCGGCCCCCGAGAAGGCCGCCCAGAGCGCACTCGTCACCGCCCGGCCCACCGTCCGCCCCGGCGACGCGGAGATCGACGACCTCGTGCGGATGATCGACTCCGCCGAACGGGTGACGCTGTTCTGCGGCAGCGGCACCGCGGGCGCGCACGCCGAGGTCATGCAGTTCGCCGAGCGGGTGAAGTCGCCCGTCGGCCACGCGCTGCGCGGCAAGGAGTGGATCCAGTACGACAACCCGTTCGACGTCGGCATGAGCGGACTGCTCGGCTACGGCGCCGCCTACGAGGCCACCCACGAGTGCGACCTGCTGATCCTGCTCGGCACCGACTTCCCGTACAACGCCTTCCTGCCCGACGACGTGAAGATCGTCCAGATCGACGTACGGCCCGAGCGGCTCGGCCGGCGCTCCAAGCTGGACCTGGCCGTCTGGGGCGACGTCCGCGAGACCCTGCGCTGCGTCATCCCGCGGGTCCGCGCCAAGACCGACCGGCGCTTCCTCGACAAGATGCTGAAGAAGCACGCCGACGCCCTGGAGGGCGTGGTCAAGGCCTACACCCGCAAGGTCGAGAAGCACGTGCCCATCCACCCCGAGTACGTCGCCTCCGTGCTCGACGAACTCGCCGACGACGACGCCGTCTTCACCGTCGACACCGGCATGTGCAACGTGTGGGCCGCCCGCTATCTCACCCCCAACGGACGCCGCCGGATCATCGGCTCCTTCAGCCACGGCTCCATGGCCAACGCGCTGCCGCAGGCCATCGGCGCCCAGTTCACCGACCGCGGCCGGCAGGTCGTGTCGCTGTCCGGCGACGGCGGATTCACCATGCTCATGGGCGACTTCCTCACCCTGGTCCAGTACGACCTGCCGGTGAAGGTGATCGTCTTCAACAACTCCTCGCTCGGCATGGTCGAACTGGAGATGCTGGTCTCCGGACTGCCCTCGTACGGAACCACCAACAAGAACCCCGACTTCGCCGCCATCGCGCGCGCCGCCGGCGCCTACGGGGTGCGGGTCGAGAAGCCCAAGCAGCTCGCGGGCGCCCTCAAGGACGCCTTCAAGCAGAAGGGCCCGGCGCTGGTGGACGTCGTCACCGACCCCAACGCGCTGTCCATCCCGCCCAGGATCAGCGCCGAGATGGTCACCGGATTCGCCCTGTCCGCCAGCAAGATCGTGCTCGACGGGGGAGTGGGCCGGATGCTCCAGCTGGCCCGGTCCAACCTGCGCAACGTCCCGCGCCCCTGAGGCACGAGGTCCTGACGGTCCGCGCACACCGATGAATGCCGCCCTCCCAGCCGGGCATGCATCCCCGTGAGCCTGTTCGACGCGACGACGGGGTGGGGGATATGGCCGGGGAGGCGACCAAGCCGACTCAACTGCTCAGAAAGGTGGGATGCGCGGATCTCACCGCGGTACCGGAGGTACGGCATGCCTTGCGCGCGATGCTGGGATCGTGGGGCGCGCCGGGCGCCTCCGACGTCGCCGAACTCCTCACCAGCGAGCTGGTGACCAACGCGCTCGTCCACACCGAGCACGGCGCGGTCGTCACCGCCACCGTGCTCCCCGGACAACTCAGGGTCGAGGTACGGGACTTCGTGTCCGGACTCGACAGCCCGCGGGTACCGCACGCCGACGACGGTACGCACGGACGCGGTCTGGTCCTGGTCCAGGCCCTCGCCGACTCCTGGGGCGTGGAGAACCACGGCGTGGGCAAGGTCGTCTGGTTCGAACTGTCCGGGACGGACTGAACGGCGGGGCCGCCCGAGGAATCCTCGGTCGGCCCCGCCGTTCAAGAGATGCAGCTCAGCCGAACTGCTGTTCCAGGTCCGCGAGTTTGCGTTCCAGGGAGTCGAGACGCGGCAGCGCCTGGGTGTCGTCCTCGGCGGTGAGGTCCACCGTCCGGGACTCGCCCGTGCGCGGCTCAGCGCCCTTGACGGCTTGCAGGGAGGGTCGGGAGCGAAGCGGCAGCTGTCCGGGGTCGGCTATGGCGGGCTCCGCGACGGCGGCCGGCACCGGCCCCGTCGCGGAGCCCACACCGGCACCGCCGCCACCGGCCGCGCCGAGGGCCGCCACGTCGACCTGGCGGCCGGCCCGGCCGAACGCCCGGTGCTGCCGGTTTATCGCCTTCAGGCGCGCCCGGTCCAGCTTGGCCTGCTCCCGCCGGCGGATCCGGTTCTGCTCCTTCTCCCGCCGGTCCTCGCGCACCTCGTCCACGGCCTCGTCCAGCGTCCGTACGCCTTCCAGGAGCATCAGCGACCAGGCGCCGAAGGTCTCCCGGGGCGCCCGCAGCCAGCGGACCATCCGGATCTGCGGCAGCGGCCTCGGGATCAGGCCCTGCTCGCGCAGTGCGGCCCGCCGGGTCTGCTTCAGGGCCCGGTCGAAGAGGACCGCCGCCGACAGGGACATCCCCGCGAAGAACTGCGGGGCGCCCGCGTGGTCGATGCCGCGCGGCGCGTGCACCCAGTTGAACCAGGCCGCGGCCCCCGCGAACATCCACACCAGGAGGCGCGAGCCGAGCGCCGCGTCACCGTGGCTGGCCTCGCGGACGGCGAGCACCGAACAGAACATCGCGGCGCCGTCGAGACCGAACGGGACCAGGTACTCCCAGCCCCCGGTGAGGTTGAGGTTCTGCCGGCCGAAGCCGACGAGCCCGTGGAAGGAGAGCGCCGCCGCGACCGCGGCGCAGCAGAAGAGCAGCACGTAGGAGGCGGTGCCGTAGACGGCCTCCTTGCGTCTGCGGCGTTCCTCGCTGCGCTCCCAGGAGTCGTCGGCCGCGGCCTGGTCAGCGGCGCGCTTCCCGCGCGCGAGCACCGCCACCGCCGTCAGGACTCCCGCCACCATGACGCCGCCCGGAAGCAGCCAGTCCAGCGATATGTCGGTCAGTCTCATGCGGTGTCCCTTTGTCGTCTCGCATGTCGTCTCGCAGAGAGGGCGATACGGCGGCCCATATTGGCCGACCGCGCGAGGCGGGCACGGGGTTTCGGGACAAGAGCACGCCATTGGGGTCGCACGGCATACGAATAGGTGCGATCTGGTCGAACTGTCGCACGGGAGAGCGGAGTTGCGTTCGAATGCGACCACCCCTGCGGGTGGTGTGACCGAGGGGAGGGTCAGCCGGTCGCGGCGAGCCGGCGAACCCGCTCCGGGTCGGCCGTACGGGGACAGGTCAGACAGGTGTCCTCGGGGCGCAGCGTGTAGAAGAAGCAGCAGGTGACCCGGTCACGGGTCGCGCGCGCCGCGCCGCCGCAGGCCTCCGCGGAGCCGGGCAGCTCCCGGAAGCCCGCCGTCCCCACGTACGGGCGCGCCGTCCCCGGCATCAGCCGCTCCAGGTCGGCCAGGGCCCGGTCCTCCTCGCCGAGCAGCGCCGCGATGTACCAGAGGCTCTCGACGACCTCGTCGGTCACCATCCCCCACAGCGCCCGCCGGCCCCGCCGCATCCGCGGCCCGAAGCCCGCGAGCACCGCCTCGAAGTGCTCGGCCAGCGCGTCCCGCGCCGCCGCGCGCAGCGCCTCCTCGTCCGCCACCACGCGGGCGCCGGGCAGCTCCGCCAGCGGATCCCCCGGCAGGCACCAGAACTCCTCCACCCGCACCGCGATCCGCCCGAGCGCCCGCTGGAAGGACAGCTCCCGGGCCGGCAGCCGGGGCACCCGGCGGTGCAGGAACCAGGGGAGCGTCACGAGCAGACACACCGGCCACGCGTACCGGTGCAGACCGAAGCCGGCCACCACGTCCGGGCGGGCGGCCCGCTTGTAGTCCCGCAGCACCTGGGCCTCGTCCCAGGCGAGGAAGGCGTTCAGGCCGTCCCCGCCGGCGCCCAGCTCCTCCGCGGTCACCCAGCCCGGTCCGCGCGGCAGCCGTTCGTCCCCGGCGAGCTCGTCCACGCGCAGACCGGTGAAGACCTCGGCGAGCCGTGCGTAGGCGGCGGCGACGGGCGAGGCGGAGGGCGACGGCAGCAGAGCGGGCACGGCCATGCGGGACCACCGAATCACGATCGTTAGCAGGTTAGCCTTACCTTACCCGACCGGTGCGGTGTTTGAACTGCGACGCCGTCCGCCTATCGTGCACGGGGGACCCCGGCACCGCGAGCCGGGCCCGGCACGACGGCGCAGGAGGACCCCGGTGGAGCAGGGCAGCACACGCGGGCGGACGACCGGCCGCCCCGCCCCCACGGCGTACGGCGACCCGGCACCCGCCCGGGTCCCCGAGCAGACCGCCCGCGGCGAACACACCCACAGCGAGCCCCCGGCCCCCGGTCTCGGCGAGCCCCGCGCCGTCCGCCGGCACTCCGTCCGCGGCCAGATCCTCCAGGCTCTGCGCACCGCCCTCGTCGGCGGCGAACTCGTCCCCGGCGAGGTCTACTCCGCCCCCGCCCTCGGCGAACGCTTCGGCGTCTCCGCCACCCCGGTCCGCGAGGCCATGCAGCAGCTCGCCACCGAGGGCGCCGTCGAGGTCGTCCCCAACCGCGGCTTCCGCGTCACCGAACGCACCCCCCGCGAACTCGCCGAACTCGCCGAGGTCCGCGCCCTCATCGAGGTCCCCGTCATGCTCCGGCTCGCCCGCACCGTGCCCGCCGAACGCTGGGCCGAACTCCGCCCGCTCGCCGAGGCCACCGGCGCCGCCGCCGCCCGCGGCGACCGCGCCCACTACGCCGAGACCGACCGCGCCTTCCACCGCGCCGTCCTCGCCCTCGCCGGCAACGAACAGCTCCTCGCCGTCGCCGACGACCTCCACCGCCGCTCCCAGTGGCCGCTCGTCAGCGCCCCCGCCCTGCGCCACGGCGAACTCGTCGCCGACGCCGCCGAGCACACCGCCCTCCTCGACGCCCTGATCGCCCAGGATCTGGCGGTCGTCTCCTCACTCGTACGGGAGCACTTCACCGGAGCGCAGCACTGACGACTAAGGTCGACAGTGTCAGCCTGTTACTCCGTTCGAACCGCGCCGACCCGCGACCGACCGAGAGGTGTCCATGCCGTCCGTCCGCGCGGAGCGCCCCGGGGCCGCGGCCCTGCTCGGCTGGCTCACCGACCCCGACGCGCCCCGCCTCTGCCTCGTCACCGGAGGCCCCGGGCTGCTCGACTGGCTCGCCGCGCACGGCCCCCGGGCCGCCGGGCGGCACCGCAGCGCCCGCGCGCTCATCCCGCTGACCGGGCGCACCGCGCTCGGCACCGCCTGGGCCGTCGCCGACCACCTCGGGGTCGTGGCCGCCTCGCCCGGCGACCTCGTCCGTGCCCTCGCCACCGGCGAGACCGGCCGCACCGCGCGCACCGTGCTGCTGCTCCCCGCGCTGCACGCCGCCGCCGAGCCCGCGGCCGTCGCCGCCCTCGTGGCCGACCTGGCCCGGCTCGGCCGGGTGCGGGTGGTCGTCGAGGCGCGCCCCGGGACGGCCGCGTACGCGCTGCTCGCGGAGGGCCGGGTGACGGTCGTCGACGCGGAGGTCGAGGACGAGGAGCAGGAAAGTCCCCCGCCGGCCCCCTCCCTCGGCAGCGGGCTCTCCGACCCCGCCCTCGTCTGCGCCGTCGACCCCGTCGCCGTCACCACCGGCTACGAGAGCGACCCCGGCGACGCCCACGGCGGGCTCCGCACCGCCTGGCTGCGCGCCGGGCAGGCGCTCTGCGCGGCCCGCACCCCCGCCGACCGGGCCCTCGTGCTGCTCGGCGTCCTCGGCGACGGCGCCGACCCGCGGCTGCGGCCCGCCCTGGAGGAGCTGGCCGCGCCCGCGCCCTGGCGGGTGCGCTGGACCCGGGTCACCGGGGACGTCGCCCCGCCCTGGCCCGGGCCGGTGGGCGCGCTCGCCGTACAGGGCGGCACCCTGCTCGCCGCCGACCTGGGCGGCACCGTACGGCTGCTCGCCGCCACCGACGCCCGGCCGCTCGGGCGGCTCGACCACCCGGTCACCGGGCGGGTCACCGCCCTCGCGCCCGCGCCCGACGGGACGGTGCTGCTGCTCGACGAGCGGGGCCGGCTGCACACCGTACGCGGCCGGGAGCCCCGCGCCCCGTATCTGCACCGGCTCACCGAGGCCGTCTCCACCACCCTCAGCCGGCACCCCGGCACGGCGCTCGCCGCGATCGCCGGGTCCGTGGTGGTGGGGGACCGGCTGGGGTCCGTACACGCCTTCGGCCTGACCGGGCTGCACCAGGCGGCCCTGCACAGCGGCCGGGTCACGGCGGTCGCCGCGGTCGAGTCCGCGACGCCGTTCGTGTGCAGCGGCGGCACGGACGGCGCGGTGCGCCGCTGGACCCCCGGCAACGAGGCCGACCCCCGCCCGCTCGCCGAGCGCCGCGCCCCGGTGGTCTCCCTCGCCGCGACCGAGACCCCGCACGGCCCGATCCTCGCCGCCGCCTGGGCCGACGGCACGGTCGAACTCCACGACGTCGACCGCCGCACCCACCTCTCCTTCCGCCCGGGCCCCCCGGTCCGCGCGGTGGCGGTGACGGACGACGGCGCGCTGATCATCGGCCTGGACGAGGCGCTGATACGGCTGGAACAGAGGAGCTGACCCCACCCACCGGCCTGGGACGACCGACGAGCTGAGGGGCGCGGGGGACGTGCAGGGGGCCGCGTTCGGGACGTAAAGCGTGATTTGTGGCGCGGAATGGAGGTCCTTGATCCTGGCCGGACCCGACCGCGCCGTAAATCATGCAGTCCCGAATGCGGTCACCGGAACGGCACCCGCGCCCCGCCCTCAGATCGCCGGCCGCGGCGTCAACTGGGCCGCCAGCCACGTCGGTACGCCGCCCAGGAGACGGAAGAGGCGGCCCGCCTCGGCGCGCAGCCGGCCAGCCTCGGGCTCGGTCTCGGTGGCCGCGAGCGACGCGAGGGCCGGGGCCGTACCGACCAGGTAGCCCAACTCCTCGCGGATCCGCAGGGATTCGGCGAAGCCGTGCCGCGCCTCCGTCAACTCGCCCTCGCGCAGGGCAAGTCCGGCGAGATGCCGCCAGGTCGAGGAGAGCAGCAGCGCGTCCTCGTGGGCGGTGGCGCCCGCGTGGGCGCGGCGCAGGGCTGCGCGGGCGGCCTGCGGGGAGTCGCCGAGGTTCTGCGCGACCAGTCCGCGCCGGTAGTCCAGGAGGGCCCGGCCCGCGGTGTCGGTGCCGACGAGCGCGGCGGCCCGGCCGAGCGCCGCGCGGGCCTCGTCGGCCCGGTCCCGTACCCCGAGCAGGGTCGACGCGTAGGCGAGATGCCCGCGTTCGCAGGCCGCCGCCCCGCGTTCCTCGTCGGTGCGGGCGACCGCCTCGGCGGCGCGCAGCGCCTCCTCGGCCTCGGCCCAGCCCTGTTCGGTGTAGAGACAGCGTTCGATCAGGAGGGCCGCCCGTTCCAGGGCGGCGGCGGGTTCCGTCGCGCGGGGGGCGAGGAGTTCGGCGGCGTCCGTCCAGCAGCCGCGGGAGCGAAGCCTCCAGATCGCGGTCTCCAGTGGGGTTCCCCGGCCGTACGCCACATTGCCCTCCCCGAGCACGCCATCGAGCTGTGAGTAGGACGGCATCTCAGCACGAACGGGGGCACGGGCCAAGGGGGTAGGTGAAAGTTTTCACAAAGAGGCGGGGGCCCGGAGCGCGGCGGCAAGCGGGACGGGGCGGCTCGTCACTGCCGCCCCGTCAGGTCGCTTGATCACCCGATGAGATGAATCCCCGCGGCGGAACCGCGGATTCACCCGATCAGCTCATTCGGTCAGCTCATCCGGAGCGCCAGGAAGAAGTCGAGCTTGTCCTCCAGCCGGGACAGGTCCCGGCCGGTGAGCTGCTCGATCCGGCCCACCCGGTAGCGCAGCGTGTTCACATGCAGGTGGAGGCGGGTGGCGCAGCGGGTCCAGGAGCCGTCGCAGTCGAGGAAGGCCTCCAGGGTCGGGATGAGCTCGGCCCGGTGGCGCCGGTCGTAGTCGCGCAGCGGGTCCAGGAGCCGGGCCGTGAAGGCGCGGCGGACGTCGTCCGGGACGAACGGCAGGAGGAGGACGTGCGAGGCCAGCTCGTGGTGCCCGGCGGCGCAGACCCGGCCCGGGCGGGCGGCGGCGACCCGGCGGGCGTGCCGGGCCTCCTCCAGGGCGCCGCGCAGCCCCTCGGCGGAGTGCACGGCGGCGCTGACGCCGAGGGTGAGCCGCCCGTCGTCGGCGAGGCCGGCGGAGAGCGGGGCGCGGACGGCGTCGAGCAGCGCGTCGGCGTGCAGGCCGAGGGTGACCGGCGGCAGGTCGTCCTCGCTGTCCGGCAGCGGCGCGGCGGCCAGCGGTACGAGGGCGATGGCCTCGTCGCCGCTGTGCGCGACGGCGATCCGGTCGGCGGAGTCGGCGCCGGCGGTGGCCGGGTCGACCAGGATCTCCTCCAGGAGCGCCTGGGCCACGGGGCCGCTGTCGACGGCGTTCTGCCCGGGCTCCTGGTCCCACTCGACGCGGGCGACCACGACCTGCCAGTGCGGGGCGGTGCCCAGGCCGGGCAGCAGCACGGGCGCGGCGACCCGGAGGCGGGCGGCGATCTCGGCGGGCGCGGCGCCCGTCTGGACCAGCTCCAGGACCTCCTGGGCGAGCCGGCGGCGTACCGTCCGGGCGGCGTCGCGGCGGTCGCGCTCGACGGCGATCAGCTGGGTGACGCCCTGCAGCAGGTCGAGCCGGGCGGCCGGCCAGTCGCCGGCGTCGGCCTCGACGGCGAGCAGCCAGTCGGAGAGCACCGTCTCGCGCACGTCGCGGGCGGCGGGCGCGGCGCCGCGCCCGGTGTTGCGGATCGGGAAGAGCGAGTAGGCGGTTCCGGCCACGGTGAGCCGGTGCGGGCCGCGCCGGCCGGTGCGGGTGGCGGCCAGGTGCTCACCGGCCAGGGTGGCGGCGAGCGAGGCGTCCAGGGGCTCGCCGGCGCCCGCGATGCCGCGCCCGGTGGGGGAGAGCACCCAGGCCCGGAGGTCCAGGTCGGTGCCCAGGAGGTCCAGGACGGCCTCCGGGCCGCCGCCGGCCGGTCCGGAGGTCATCAGGCGCCGGTGCCGGTCCACCACGGCGGCCAGGTCGCCGGCCCGCTCGCCGGAGACCTGTCGAACAACGTGCTCGGTGATCGTCGCGAACGCAACGGACTCGTTGACTCCGAACAGCGGAAGGCGATGGCGTGAACACGCCTGTACGAGGTCCTCCGGGATGTCGCCGAGCTCGGCCTCGCCGGCGGCGAGGCCGGCCACTCCGGCGCTCGCGAGGATCCGTACGAAGGGCTCGGCGTCGGCCGGCTCGCGGAGCCAGGCGAGACCCGTGAGGACCAGCTCGCCCCCGGAAAGGTAGCGGCTGGGGTCCTTCAGGTCGGTCGTCATCACGCCGCGGACGGTGCGGTCCAGCTCGTCCTCGCCGCCGAGCAGGCGCAGCCCGAGCGCGTCGTTCTCCAGCAGTGCGCGCAGCCGCATGGTCTCGCCGCCGTTCTCGTCGAAGGGTGTCGCGTTGTGGTCGGTGGCGTGGTGCCACCGTTTCCAGGGGGAAACGCAGTGGTTACTGTTTCCCGCCTTTCGTTCGAATCTACAAGACGAGGGTGGCAGCCAGCCAACTGCTTCATGTGTTCGGTGGCTGCACACGGGGGACCGGGCCTTGTGTACTAGGCCACACACCACGCGTTAACAGCACATGAAGAGATCGTCAGGGCCGCCGGCCGTTCCCCCCGGACCCGTACGGACGAATCCCCGTTCACTGCAAGCACAAGAAGAGAGCCACCATGGACTTCCTTCGCCCCGCCAGCTGGGAGGAGGCGCTCGCCGCCAAGGCTGAGCACCCCACGGCCGTGCCCATCGCAGGCGGTACGGACATCATGGTCGAGATCAACTTCGACCACCGGCGTCCCGAGTACCTCCTGGACCTCAACCGGATCGAGCTGCTGCGCGACTGGGAGGTCGGCGAGGAGAACGTCCGGCTCGGCGCCTCCGTCCCGTACAGCCAGATCATGGAGAGCCTCCGCGCGGAGCTGCCCGGTCTGGCGCTCGCCTCGCACACGGTCGCCTCCCCGCAGATCCGCAACCGCGGCGGCGTCGGCGGCAACCTGGGCACCGCCTCCCCGGCCGGTGACGCCCACCCCGCGCTGCTCGCGGCGGGCGCCGAGGTCGAGGTCGAGTCGGTGCGCGGCACCCGCTTCATCCCGATCGACGAGTTCTACAAGGGCGTGAAGCGCAACGCGCTGGAGCCCGACGAGCTCATCAAGACCGTCCACGTGAAGAAGGCGGACGGCCCCCAGCAGTACTCCAAGGTCGGCACCCGCAACGCGATGGTCATCGCCGTCTGCGCCTTCGGCCTCGCCCTCCACCCGGAGACCCGGACCGTGCGGACCGGCATCGGTTCCGCCGCCCCCACCCCGGTCCGCGCGACCGCGGCCGAGGAGTTCCTGAACGCGGCGCTCGAAGAGGGCGGCTTCTGGGACAACGGCAAGATCATCACCCCGTCGATCGCGAAGCAGTTCGCGGAGCTCGCCTCCGGCGCCTGCAACCCGATCGACGACGTCCGAGGCACCGCCCGGTACCGCCGCCACGCGGTGGGCATCATGGCCCGCCGCACGCTCGGCTGGACCTGGGAGCAGTACCGCGCCGGCAACGGTCGCACCCTTGAAGGAGCTGCATAACCATGCGCGTGAATTTCACGGTCAACGGTCGTCCGCAGGAAGCCGACGACGTCTGGGAGGGCGAGTCCCTCCTCTACGTTCTGCGTGAGCGCCTGGGTCTGCCCGGCTCCAAGAACGCCTGCGAGCAGGGCGAGTGCGGCTCCTGCACGGTCCGTCTCGACGGCGTGCCGGTCTGTTCCTGCCTGGTCGCCGCCGGCCAGGTCGAGGGCCGCGAGGTCGTCACCGTCGAGGGGCTCGCCGAGTTCGCCAAGGAGCGCGAGGAGCACGGGCACGGTGGCGGCTGCGCCTCCGGCGCCTGCGGCACCTCGCTCGACGCGGCCAAGAAGTGGGAGGCGAAGCCCACGCAGGACTCGCAGACCGGCGAGGGCGTCGAACTGTCCCCGATCCAGCAGGCGTTCATCGACGCCGGCGCGGTCCAGTGCGGCTTCTGCACCCCGGGTCTGCTGGTCGCCGCCGACGAGATGCTGGAGCGCAACCCGTCCCCGACGGACGCGGACATCCGCGAGGCGCTCTCCGGCAACCTCTGCCGCTGCACCGGTTACGAGAAGATCCTCGACGCGGTCCGCCTGGCGGCCGCCCGCCAGGAACGTCAGGGAGAGGCGGTCTGATCATGGCTGGTACCACCACGGGCATCCCCCGCAACGTCACCCAGAACCACACCAAGGGCGGCGTCGGCGAGTCCACGCTCCGCCCCGACGGCACCCTCAAGGTCACCGGCGAGTTCGCCTACTCCTCGGACATGTGGCACGAGGAGATGCTCTGGGGCCAGGTCCTGCGCTCCACCGTCGCCCACGCCGAGATCGTGTCCATCGACACCTCCGAGGCCCTGGCCCTGTCCGGCGTCTACGCCGTCCTGACGGCCGACGACCTGCCGGCCGCCAAGAACTACGGCATGGAGTTCCAGGACACCCCCGTCCTGGCCTACGGCAAGGTCCGCCACCACGGCGAGCCGGTGGCCCTCGTGGCCGCCGACCACCCGGAGACCGCGCGCCGCGCCGCCGCCAAGATCAAGGTCGAGTACCGCGAGCTGCCCGTCATCACCGACGAGGCCTCGGCGACCGCGCCCGACGCGATCCTGGTCCACGAGAACCGCGACGACCACCACTCCGGCCACGTCCCGCACCCCAACATCGTGCACCGCCAGCCGATCATCCGCGGCAACGCGGCCGAGGCCGCCAAGCGCGCCGACGTGATCGTCAAGGGCGAGTACACCTTCGGCATGCAGGACCAGGCCTTCCTCGGCCCGGAGTCCGGCCTCGCCGTGCCCGCCGAGGACGGCGGCGTCGACCTGTACGTGGCCACCCAGTGGCTGCACTCGGACCTCAAGCAGATCGCCCCCTGCCTCGGCCTGCCCGAGGAGAAGGTCCGGATGACCATGGCCGGCGTCGGCGGCGCCTTCGGCGGCCGCGAGGACATCTCGATGCAGATCCTCGCCTCGGTGCTCGCGCTGCGCACCGACAAGCCGGTCAAGATGGTCTACAACCGCTACGAATCCTTCTTCGGGCACGTCCACCGGCACCCGGCCAAGCTCTACTACGAGCACGGCGCCACCAAGGACGGCAAGCTCACGCACATGAAGTGCAAGATCGTGCTCGACGGCGGCGCGTACGCGTCGTCCACGGCCTCGGTCGTCGGCAACGCCTCCTCCCTCTCGGTCGGCCCGTACGTCATCGACGACGTGGAGATCGAGGCGATCGGCCTCTACACCAACAACCCGCCCTGCGGCGCGATGCGCGGCTTCGGCGCGGTGCAGGCCTGCTTCGCGTACGAGGCGCAGATGGACAAGCTCGCGGCGAAGCTGGGCATGGACCCGGTGGAGTTCCGTCAGCTCAACGCCATGGAGCAGGGCACGATCATGCCCACCGGCCAGCCGGTGGACTCGCCGGCCCCGGTCGCCGAACTGCTTCGCCGGGTCAAGGCCCGTCCGCTGCCGCCGGAGCGCCAGTGGGAGACCGCCGGCGAGAGCGCGGACGTCCGCGCGCTGCCGGGCGGCCTGTCCAACACCACCCACGGTGAGGGCGTGGTGCGGGGCGTGGGCTACGCGGTCGGCATCAAGAACGTCGGCTTCTCCGAGGGCTTCGACGACTACTCGACGGCGAAGATCCGCATGGAGGTCATCAACGGCGAGGCCGTCGCGACCGTCCACACCGCCGCGGCCGAGGTCGGCCAGGGCGGCGTCACGATCCACGCGCAGATCGCCCGTACCGAGCTCGGCGTGCAGCAGGTCACCATCCACCCCGCCGACACCCAGGTGGGCTCGGCCGGTTCGACCTCCGCGGGCCGCCAGACGTACATGACCGGCGGCGCCATCAAGAACTCCTGCGAGCTCGTCCGCGAGAAGGTCCTGGAGATCGGCCGGCGCAAGTTCGGCTCGTACCACCCGGCCTGGGCGAGCGCCGAACTCCTCCTGGAGGGCGGCAAGGTCGTCACCGACGGCGGCGAGGCCCTCGCCTCCCTCGTGGACGTCCTGGAGGACGAGGTCGTCGAGATCGAGGAGGAGTGGCGGCACCGCCCCACGGAGGCCTTCGACCTCGTCACCGGCCAGGGCAACGGCCATGTGCAGTACGCCTTCGCGGCGCACCGCGCGGTCGTCGAGGTCGACACCGAGCTCGGCCTCGTCAAGGTGATCGAACTGGCCTGCGCCCAGGACGTCGGCAAGGCGGTCAACCCGCTCTCCGTCGTCGGCCAGATCCAGGGCGGCACCACCCAGGGCCTCGGCGTCGCGGTGATGGAGGAGATCATCGTCGACCCGAAGACCGCGAAGGTGCGCAACCCCTCCTTCACGGACTACCTGATCCCCACGATCCTCGACACGCCGACCATCCCGGTCGACTACCTCGAGCTGGCCGACCCGAACGCGCCGTACGGCGTGCGCGGCATCGGCGAGGCCCCGACCCTGTCGTCCACCCCGGCCGTCCTCGCGGCGATCCGGAACGCGACGGGCCTGGAGCTCAACAAGACGCCGGTCCGCCCCGAGCACCTGACCGGCACCCTCTAGGACCTCTCCGGACGGTGCGTGCCTCCCAGGAACGTCACACTTCCCTCCCGCCCGCACCGTCCGGGGACACCCCCACACCGCAGTACCCGCAGGAACCGCAGTACCAGCAGTGACAGCAGGAACCGCAGTACCGATTCACCCGTTCGTCTCGGGCCGTCCCCCGGGTCGTGCAGCCAACTTGATATCCCAAATCCCGCAATCCCCAACGCAGTACGCGGGTGCCCCTTTGAACCTTGGGAGTAGGCCCCATGACCCAGTCGTCAGTGGAGCCCAAGACCACGGCCGAGGACGCGGGCAACGGCTCGCGCAACCCCGCCGGCAGGTCTTGGCTCGACCGGTACTTTCACATCTCGGAGAGAGGATCCACCGTCGCGACGGAGATCCGCGGCGGCGTCACCACCTTCATGGCGATGGCGTACATTCTCCTGCTCAACCCCCTGATCCTCTCCGGCAAGGATGTCGACGGCAACGTCCTCAGCCAGCCCGCGCTGATCACCGCCACCGCCCTCTGCGCGGCGGCCACCACCCTCCTGATGGGTTTCTGGGGCAAGGTCCCGCTGGCCCTCGCCGCCGGCCTCAGCGTCTCCGGCGTGATGGCCTCGCAGGTCGTCCCGGTCATGACCTGGCCGCAGGCCATGGCCATGTCGATCGCCTACGGCGCCGTGATCTGTCTCCTGGTCGTCACCGGCCTGCGTGAGATGATCATGAACGCGATCCCCCTCGCGCTCAAGCACGCCATCACCATCGGCATCGGCCTCTTCATCGCCATCATCGGCTTCGTGAAGGCCGGCTTCGTCCACGAGAACCCCGCCCCCGGCGGCGGCCCCGTCTCGCTCGGCCCGGCCGGCGAGCTGGAGGGCTGGCCGGTCCTCATCTTCGCCTTCACGCTGCTGCTGATCTTCGCGCTGCAGTCCCGCAACATCCCCGGCGCGATCCTCATCGGCATCGTCACCGGCACCGTCGTCGCGGCCGTCCTCAACGCGGTCGCCGACATCCCGGCCAAGGCCTGGTTCTCCGGCGCCCCGGAGCTGCACGGCAGCGCCGTCTCCGCCCCGGACTTCTCGCTCATCGGCAACGTGGACTTCACGGGCTGGGGCGACGTCGGCTACATCACGATCACCATGATCGTCTTCACCCTGGTGCTCGCCGGCTTCTTCGACGCCATGGCGACCATCCTGGGTGTCGGCACCGAGGCCAAGCTCGCCGACGACAAGGGCCGCATGCCCGGTCTGTCCAAGGCCCTCTTCATCGACGGCGCCGGCGGCGTCCTCGGCGGTGCGGGCGGTGCCTCCGGCCAGACGGTCTTCGTCGAGTCCGCCACCGGCGTCGGCGAGGGCGCCCGTACCGGCCTGGCCTCCGTGGTCACCGGCGGATTCTTCGCCCTGTGCCTCTTCTTCACGCCGCTGACCGCGATCGTGCCGCAGGAGGTCGCCGCCGCGGCCCTGGTCGTCATCGGCTCGATGATGATGCAGAACGCCAAGCACGTGGACTGGAGCGACCGCTCCGTCGCCATCCCGGTGTTCCTCACCGTGGTCCTGATGCCCTTCACGTACACCATCACCACCGGTGTCGCGGCCGGCGTGATCTCCTACGTGGTGATCAAGTCCGCCCAGGGCAAGGCGCGGGAGGTCGGCGGCTTCATGTGGGCGCTGACCGCCGTCTTCATCGTCTACTTCGCCATCCATCCGATCGAGAGCTGGGTGGGCGTCGGCTGACGGGCCCCGGCCCGCAGCACTGGGTGACGCCGCCCTCCACACCCCATCCCCCTAGGAGTTCGAGATGCTGGACATCGCCGAAGAGCTGCACCGGTGGGTCGAGCAGGGACGCGAGTTCGCCGTCGCCACCGTGGTGGCGGTCGGCGGCAGCGCGCCCCGGCAGCCGGGCGCCGCGCTCGCCGTCGACACCGACGGCACGGCGATCGGATCGGTCTCCGGCGGATGTGTGGAGGGCGCCGTCTACGAGCTGTGCCAACAGGCGCTCGAAGACGGCCGGACCGTCGTCGAGCGCTTCGGCTACAGCGACGAGGACGCCTTCGCGGTCGGTCTGACCTGCGGCGGCATCATCGACATCCTCGTCACCCCGGTCCGCGGCGGGGTCTTCCCCGCCGCGCTCGCCGCCGCCGTCTCGGGGGAGGCGGCGGCGCTCGCCAGGATCGTCGGCGGCCCGGAGGACCTGTTGGGGCAGGCCCTCCTGGTCCGCCCCGACGGTTCGTACGAGGGCGGGCTCGGCGGGCACCCCGAGCTGGACCGCACCGCCGCGAGCGAGGCCCGCGCCATGCTCGACGCCGGCCGCACCGGCACCCTGGAGATCGGCGCCGACGGCAGCCGCTGCGGACAGCCGGTCACCCTCCTCGTCGAGTCCTCCGTCCCCGCCCCGCGCATGATCGTCTTCGGCGCGATCGACTTCGCGTCCGCGCTCGTCCGGGTCGGCAAGTTCCTCGGCTACCACGTCACCGTCTGCGACGCCCGGCCCGTCTTCGCGACGAAGCTCCGCTTCCCCGAGGCCGACGAGATCGTCGTCGAATGGCCCCACCGCTACCTGGAGTCCACACAGGTGGACGTCCGAACCGTGCTGTGCGTGCTCACCCACGACGCCAAGTTCGACGTCCCGCTGCTCCAGGTCGCCCTCCGTCTTCCCGTCGCCTATGTCGGCGCGATGGGCTCCCGCCGCACCCACGAGGACCGCAACAGGCGCCTGCGCGAGGTCGGCGTCACCGAGCTCGAACTCGCCCGCCTCCGCTCCCCGATCGGCCTCGACCTCGGCGCCCGTACGCCCGAGGAGACCGCGCTGTCCATCGGCGCCGAGATCGTCGCCAACCGGCGCGGCGGCAGCGGCGCCTCGCTGACCGGCGCGCACACCCCGATCCACCACGACGGCACGAGCGAGCCGGCCGGCCGCATAGGCTCGGTCGCCTGACCCGTACGCGTACCACCTGGCCCGTACGCGTACGAGCAGAGAGGGCACCCCGGATCCCCGGGGTGCCCTCTCTTCGTGTGTACGGGACCGGGGCCCCGCCTCAGGCCGGTTTCAGGCCGCCCGGGCTCAGGCCCGCCTTCTGCAGGCCGTGCAGGAGCAGCTCCGCGAGCTGCTCGTACGCGGCGGCGTCGGCCAGACCGGTCGCGGCGGCCACCTGGCGCTGCTGGATGCGGACCATCACGGAGGCGATCACATCGGCCGCGAAGGCCACGTGGACGTCCCGGAAGACCCCGGCCGTCACGCCCTCCTCGATCAGCTGCTGGACCCGTCCGGCGGCGGCCCGGGTGTTGCGCTCGTAGACCTCGGCGGCGGGCTCGAAGGCGGCCACGTCGTCGAAGAACTGCGGGGAGACCGGCGCCAGCTCGGCGGCCACGGCGCGCAGATACGCGGCAAGCCGTTCGGCCGGTCCCGTCGCGGCCGCGAGCACCGCCTCGACCCGGCCGGTGGCCCGCCGGAAGAAGTGCACGACGGCCGCTCTGACCAGCTGTTCCTTGCTGCCGGCCAGGCCGTAGAGGGTGCGCTTGGAGCAGTGCAGTTTGGCCGCCAGGTCGTCGAGCGTGAGCCGCGCGAAGCCCTCGCCGACCAGGAGCGCCACCAGCTCCTCGAAGAGCTCGGAGCGCCTGGCGGCGCCGCGGCCGGTGAGGCGGGGTGCGGCGGCGGAGGTCTCGATCACCCGAACAGTATGCCGGGTCGACCCGTTCGGGGGCTTGTGCCGTCACTCTGCTGCGCTACGCTAACCGGTACTGCCGTACCCCTCGCAGTACCGTTTCGCAGCATCGTCTGTGCCCGTCTGTGTCCTGATGGAGTCGCCATGGATGTCGACCGCCTGCTTCCCACCCCCGAGGCAGCGGACCTCATCGCCCTCACGCGGGAGATCGCCGACAAGGAGCTCGCCCCGCGCGTCGACGAGCACGAGGCCGCCGAGACGTATCCGGAGGGTCTGTTCGCGACCCTCGGCGAGGCCGGGCTGCTCGGCCTCGCCTACCCGGAGGAGTACGGCGGCGGGGGCCAGCCGTACGAGGTCTATCTGCAGGTCCTGGAGGAGCTGGCCGCCCGCTGGGCCGCCGTCGCCGTCGCCACCAGCGTCCACACCCTCGCCTGCCACCCGCTGCACGCCTTCGGCACCGCCGAGCAGAAGGAGCGCTGGCTGCCGGCCATGCTGGAGGGCCGCGAGATCGGCGGCTACAGCCTCTCCGAGCCGCAGGCCGGCTCCGACGCCGCCGCGCTCGCCTGCAAGGCCGAGCCCACCGAGGACGCCGAGGGCCGCGCCGCGTACCGCCTCACCGGCAACAAGGCCTGGATCACCCACGGCGGCCGGGCCGGCTTCTACGCCCTCTTCGCCCGCACCGCCCCCGGCAGCCATGGCATCTCCTGCTTCCTCGCGCCCGGCGAGACCGAGGGCCTCAGCTTCGGCAAGCCCGAGCGCAAGATGGGCCTCCAGGCCGTGCCCACCACCTCCGCCCACTGGGACGGCGCGGTGATAGGGGCCGATCGGCTGATCGGCGCCGAGGGCCAGGGCCTGCAGATCGCCTTCAGCGCCCTCGACAACGGGCGGCTCGGCATCGCCGCCTGCGCCACCGGCCTCGCCCAGGCCGCGCTGAGCGCCGCCGTCGCGTACGCCAACGAGCGCACCACCTTCGGCCGGAAGATCATCGACCACCAGGGTCTCGGCTTCCTGCTCGCCGACATGGCCGCCGCCGTGGACGCCGCCCGCGCCACCTACCTCGACGCGGCTCGCCGCCGCGACCTCGGCCGCCCCTTCAGCCGCCAGGCCAGCGCGGCGAAGCTGATCGCCACCGACACGGCGATGAAGGTCACCACGGACGCGGTCCAGGTCCTCGGCGGCTACGGCTACACGCGGGACTTCCCGGTCGAGCGCTACATGCGCGAGGCGAAGATCATGCAGATCTTCGAGGGGACCAACCAGATCCAGCGTCTGGTCATCAGCCGGGGCCTGACCGCCTGACGGCCTGACCGTCCGGCCGATTCCGGTTCCGGTTGCCGAGGTACCCCGCCGGGCGTACGCCGGAAGAGGGGATCCCGATCCGCAGGTCTCGGAGAGGAGTCCCATCATGCTCGGCGATCTGATCGGTGAGGAGCAGGGCCGGAGGACCGGTATCCGGGTGGTGTCGGTCGACGGCGGGCACCCGCACGTGGAGGTGTCCTTCGAGTCGACCGGCACGCTGCTCGGCGTGGCGGTCACGGACATCGGCACGTACGACTCGGTCATGGAGGCGGACGGCACGCTCTTCGGGGACGGCCAGGGCTGCAACATGACCGAGGACGGCGACATCATCACCTGGCACGGCACCGGCGTCGGCCGCCCGACCGAGTCCGGCGGCTTCACCTATCGCGGCTCGATCTTCTTCGAGACCGCCTCCGCGAAGTTCAGCCGGCTCAACGGGACCGCGGGCGTGTTCGAGTACGACGAGGACAAGGACGGCAAGAACACGGCCAAGGTCTGGGAATGGAAGTAGTGCACACCTGAGGCGGCCCGGTTCCGGGCCGCCCCTTCGTACGAGGAGATTCATGGACATCGCAGGATCCGCCGCGCTCGTCACCGGTGCCGCCTCGGGCCTGGGCGCCGCCACCGCCGCCGCGCTCGCCGCCCGCGGGGCCACCGTCTACGGCCTGGACCTCGACAAGGCCGTCGCCGGGGCCGAGGCGCCGGCCGACGGGGTCACCCTGCTGGCCGCCGACGTCACCGACGAGGAGCAGGTACGGGCGGCGCTGGCGCGGATCGAGGAGGACGGCGCCGAGCTGCGGCTCGCGGTCAACTGCGCGGGCATCGCGCCCTCCGCCCGGATCCTCGGCCGCAAGGGCCCGCACGACCTGGCGCTGTTCCGCGCGGTCCTGGACGTCAACCTGGTCGGCACCTTCAACGTCATGCGGCTGGCCGCCGAGGTGATCGCCCGGCAGCCGGTCGACGGGTACGGCCAGCGCGGCCTCGTCGTCAACACCGCCTCCATCGCCGCCTTCGAGGGGCAGGTCGGCCAGATCGCGTACGCGGCGTCCAAGGCCGGCGTCGCCGGGATGACCGTCACGGCCGCCCGCGACCTCGCCCAGTACGGCATCCGGGTGGTCACCGTCGCCCCCGGCATCGTGGACACCCCGATGATGGCCGGCTTCAGCGAGGACGTCCGGGCCGGGCTCGCCGCGAGCGTCACCTTCCCGCAGCGGCTCGCCCGTCCCGACGAGTACGCCCGCCTGGTCACGATGATCGCCGAGCACGACTACCTCAACGGCGAGACCATCCGGATGGACGGCGCGCTGCGCATGGCGGCCCGCTGAGCCGGAACCGGCTGCGGTGCTGAGCCGCTGACCTGGGCGATGGCACCAAGTGCCGCCGCGAGAGGGATCCGAGTGCTAGGTTCGGGGCATGAGCAGCAACCCCGCCACCCCCGCCAAGCCCTCGATGCGCGACTCCCTCGTCGCGGCGGCCTTCGAGCTCTTCCTGGAGCGCGGCTACGAGCAGACGACGGTCGACGACATCGTCCGTACGGCGGGGGTCGGCCGGCGGTCCTTCTTCCGCTACTTCCCGTCGAAGGAGGACGTGGTCTTCCCGGACCACGAGCAGAGCCTCGCCGACATGACCGAGTTCCTCGCCGCGAGCGCGGACTCCGACGACCCGCTGGTGCGGGTCTGCGAGGCCACCCGGCTCGTGATGCGGATGTACGCCGCGAACCCCACCTTCTCCGTCCAGCGCTACCGTCTCACCCGTGAGGTGACCGGCCTGCGGACGTACGAACTCTCCGTCGTCTGGCGGTACGAGAAGACCCTCGGCGACTACCTCCGCACCCGCTACGCCGACCGCCGCGACGGCACCCTGCGCGCCAACGTGGTCGCCGCGGCCGTGGTCGCCGCGCACAACCACACGCTGCGTCACTGGCTGCGCTCCGGCGGCGAGGGCGACCCGCTGGCGGAGGTGGACCGGGCGCTCGGCTTCGTCCGCGAGACGCTGAGCCCGGACGCTGTGCCGGCCGGCGGCGGGACGGCGGGGGAGCAGGAGGCCGAGGACGTGGTGGTGGTGATCACCAAGCGGTCCACCCCCATGTGGCGCGTGGTGCGCGAGGTCGAGGCGAGCCTGGGCGAGGACTGAGGGACACGAAGGGATCTCAGTATCGTCAATTGAGGGTACTCAGGTCTTTCTTTGCTGGCACTGAGTGCCATATCTTTGCACCACGCACGGTCGAGCCGCCGAGTGCAAGGAGAAGCCATCGTGTTCCACACGGGATCCACGGGCCTGCGGACGTCGTCCGCCGCCCTCCTGGCCGACGAGTCGGCCGCCGAGCCGGAGCTCTACTACCAGGTGTGCCGCTGGTGCCAGACCACGACCTTCCAGCGCCTGCTCTGTCCGACCTGCGGGTCGACCGAGCTGGCGCCCGAACTCAGCGAGGGTGAGGGCGTGATCTCCGTACGGCGCGCCTTCACCGCCGCCGAGGCCGACCTCTGGCCGGTGCACATGGCCGAGGGCTTCGTGGTGCGCTGCCGGGTCGACGGACCGCCGCACGCGGTGCGCCCCGGGGTGCGGGTCAAGCTGCTCCACGACGGCACAGGACCGGGCCGCCGGCCGGTCGTCCGGCTGTGCGAGGAAGTCGCCCTGGACGGCTGGTTCTGAGCGCGCCCCCAGCGCATTCCACGGAGAACGACAAGAGGGGCGGGTGGCACAGAGTGCCACCCGCCCCTCTCGCTTGCGTCAGCGGGTGCCGATCTCGTCCGTCAGCTGCGGCAGCACCTCGAAGAGGTCGCCGACCACGCCGTAGTCGACCAGGTCGAAGATCGGGGCCTCCGGGTCCTTGTTGACCGCGACGATCGTCTTCGAGGTCTGCATGCCGGCCCGGTGCTGGATCGCGCCGGAGATGCCCGCCGCGATGTACAGCTGCGGGGAGACCTGCTTGCCGGTCTGGCCCACCTGGTTGGAGTGCGGGTACCAGCCGGCGTCCACCGCGGCGCGCGAGGCGCCGACCGCCGCGCCGAGCGAGTCGGCCAGCTTCTCGACGACCTCGAAGCCCTCGGCCGCGCCGACACCGCGGCCGCCGGAGACCACGATCGCCGACTCGGTGAGCTCCGGACGGCCGGTGGACACCCGGGCCGTGCGGGAGACGACCTTGGCGGCGTTGCCGGTGAAGGCCACCGTCACGTTCTCGACGGCGCCGGCGGCCGGAGCGGCCTCCGGGGCGGCCGAGTTCGGCTTGACGGTGATGACCGGGACGCCGTGCGAGACGGTCGACTTCACCTGGTACGAGGCGGCGAACACCGACTGGGTGGCGACCGGGCCGTTGTCGCCGGCCTCCAGCTCCACCGCGTCCGTGATCAGACCGGAGCCGAGGCGCAGCGCCACCCGGGCCGCGACCTCCTTGCCCTCGCCCGAGGAGGTCACCAGGACGGCGGCGACGCCCTTGTCCTTGGCGATCTGGGTGAGCGCGTCGACCTTCGGCACGACGAGCTGCTCGGCGAACTCGGCGCCGTCCGCCACGTACACGGTGGCCGCGCCGTACTCGCCGGCCGTCGCGGCGATCGAGGCCGCGGCCTCGCCGGCGCCGAGGACGACCGCCGTGGGCTCGCCGAGCCGGCGGGCCAGGGTGAGCAGTTCGAGGGCCGGCTTGCGGACCGCACCGTCGGCGTGGTCCACGAGAACCAGGATCTCAGCCATGATTCCTTGCTCCTGAGGGATGGTGACGGTGGGTCAGATGAACTTCTGGCCGGACAGGAAGGCGGCGAGCTGCTTGCCGCCGTCGCCCTCGTCCGTGACGATCGTGCCCTTGGTACGGGCCGGGCGCGCGGTGGCCGACTCGACCAGGGTCCACGAGCCGCCGAGGCCGACCTCGTCGGCGTCGATGCCGAGGTCGTCGAGCTCCAGCTCCTCGACCGGCTTCTTCTTCGCGGCCATGATCCCCTTGAAGGAGGGGTAACGGGCCTCGCCCGACTGGTCGGTGACGGAGATGACGGCCGGCAGCGGGGCCTCCAGCTGCTCGCTGGCGGCGTCGCCGTCGCGGCGGCCGCGCACGACTCCGTCCTCGACCGAGACCTCGGACAGCAGGGTGACCTGCGGGAGGTTCAGGCGCTCGGCGAGCAGCGCGGGCAGCACGCCCATGGTGCCGTCGGTGGACGCCATACCGCAGACGACCAGGTCGAAACCGGTCTTCTCCAGGGCCTTGGCGAGGATCGCCGAGGTGCCGATGACGTCGGTGCCGTGGATGTCCTCGTCGTTGACGTGGACGGCCTTGTCGGCACCCATCGACAGCGCCTTGCGGAGCGCGTCCTTGGCGTCGTCGGGGCCGACGGTGATGACGGTGACCTCGGCGTCGTCCGCCTCCTCGGCGATCTGGAGCGCCTGCTCCACGCCGTACTCGTCCAGCTCCGAGAGGAGGCCGTCGACGGCCTCGCGGTCGGTGGTCAGGTCGTCGGCGAAACCGCGGTCGCCGGTGGCGTCGGGAACGTACTTCACACAGACAGCGATCTTCAGGGTCACGGCCTGTCTCCTTTCAAGTGGCAGACGGTTACGGGAGGTTGCGGGCCATGACGATGCGCTGGACCTGGTTGGTGCCTTCGTAGATCTGGGTGATCTTGGCGTCGCGCATCATGCGCTCGACGGGGTAGTCGCGGGTGTAGCCGTAGCCGCCGAGGAGCTGGACGGCGTCGGTGGTGACCTCCATGGCGACGTCGGAGGCGAAGCACTTGGCGGCGGCGCCGAAGAAGGTGAGGTCGCCGTCGACGCGTTCGGACTTGGCGGCGGCGGCGTAGGTGAGCTGGCGGGCGGCTTCGAGCTTCATGGCCATGTCGGCGAGCATGAACTGCACGCCCTGGAAGTCGGCGATGGGCTTGCCGAACTGCTTGCGCTCCTTGACGTAGCCCTTGGCGTAGTCGAGGGCGCCCTGGGCGATGCCGAGGGCCTGGGCGGCGATGGTGATGCGGGTGTGGTCGAGGGTCTTCATCGCGGTGGCGAAGCCGGTGCCCTCGGCGCCGATCATGCGGTCGGCGGGGATGCGGACGTTGTCGAGGTAGACCTCGCGGGTCGGGGAGCCCTTGATGCCGAGCTTCTTCTCCGGCGCGCCGAAGGAGACGCCCTCGTCGCCCTTCTCGACGACGAAGGCGGAGATGCCCTTGGAGCGCTTCTCCGGGTCGGTGACGGCCATGACGGTGTAGTACTCGGAGACGCCGGCGTTGGTGATCCACCGCTTCACGCCGTTGAGGACCCAGAAGTCGCCGTCGCGCACGGCGCGGGTCTTCATGCCGGCGGCGTCGGAGCCGGCGTCGGGCTCGGACAGGCAGTAGGAGAACATCGCGTCGCCCTTGGCGAGCGGGCCGAGGTACTTGTGCTTCAGCTCCTCGGAGCCGGACAGGATGACCGGGAGCGAGCCGAGCTTGTTCACCGCGGGGATCAGGGAGGACGAGCCGCAGGCGCGGGCGACCTCCTCGATCACGATCACGGTGGCAAGGGCGTCGGCGCCCGCGCCGCCGTAGGTCTCGGGGACGTGCACCGCGTGCAGGTCGGCGGCCACCAGCGCGTCCAGGGCCTCCTGCGGGAAACGGCCCTCCTCGTCCACCGCGGCCGCGAACGGCGTGATCTTCGCCTCCGCCAGCGCACGGACCGTCTCCCGGAGCATCTCGTGCTCCTCCGACGGACGATACAGATCGAAGTCCTTGGCCATGGTCTGGGGCTCCCCTAGCAACGCTTGTGGCAATGATGGCACTGATATGGCACTGAGTACCCTCAGCAAAACACACTCAGTGCCACGATGCTAGTGGCTTCGGTGCGACATGGCCGACAGAAGACACGACGACCCCGGCCGGGGTGCTCCCCGGCCAGGGCCGTCTCGATTTCAACCGTGCGGGGCTCAGCCCTTCGGCCGGGTCGTCACCACCACCGCCCCCGCCAGGAGCACCACGTTCTTCACCACGAACTCGCCGATCATCGTCAGGAGCAGCGGGTTCGCGTGGTCGAAGGCCACCTGCGGGGTGAGCAGCAGGACCAGGAAGGTGCCCAGGAGGTGGCCGGCCAGGACCGGGAGCAGCAGCTGCTGGGCGCGGGCGCTGAGCAGCCAGACGCCCAGGGCGACCTCGGCCCAGCCGAGGGCGGGGACGAACCAGCTGCCGGTGTCGAAGGGGATGACGTCGACGACGAGCTGGGCGGCCGGGCTCTGCCCGATCACCTTCAGGACGCCGAACCAGACGAAGACACAGCCCAGGCCCACCCGCAGCAGCATCAGGCCGTAGCGGTGCAGGCGCGGCGCGAGTCGGTCGAAGAAGGCGGTGAGGGGCGGGGCGGCGGCGGGCGCCGCCGAGGACGAGGACGAGGTCTGCGGTCTGATCTGCGAGGAAACGGACATGCGCGGCCACTCCAAACGGATCGGTGCGGGATCGTGAGGTCTTGCCGGACGGGATTGCGAGGGTGCGGTCACCGGTCCGGCGGCCGGCGGCCCGCGGTGCTCGCCCTCGCGATGGGGCGGCCGGGGGTGGCCGGGATGACCGGGCGGACCCGAGTCCTCGGGTCGGCGGTGCGCGTGCGGTTGTCCTGCGGTGCCAGGCCGTCGGGCCCCGCCCGCTGAGCGGGCGACGGGGCGGGCCACGGGCGGCGTGCGCGGCTGGGGTCCGTCCGGCGGATCAGGTCGGAAGGACCCCGACGGCGGAGCCGGCCCCCGAGGACGTGCCGCCGCCCCGGGAACCGGGTCCGAGTGCCGTATCTCCGCGGCACGGCGTACCCGGCCGAACGGATCGGCGGTGCCTGTTCCCTCACGCTAGCCACTCGTCGCGGCCCCCGCCCCGGCCCATCGCTTCCTTGCATGCCTCCGATGGAAGAAGCCGATAGGCCGTTGCCCCGCGCGATCAATTCTCGCCAGCCTGAGGACTGTTCGAGCTTGTGTTTGATCCGCGATCCGAACGATCCGACCGATTTCCGGCGACCAGATCGACCCGTTGGACCCGTCCCACCAGATCCGCCCCGGTCCGGCCACGATCCGACCGCACGGGGATCCGTCCGATCCGCGATCCGCACCGTCCGCTTCAGGCCCGCACCGCATGCGAAGGAAAGACAAAGGGATGTCTCAGCGATCCGTCTCCACCGACCCCGCCACCCCCTCGCCGTTCACCCGGCGCCGGGTGCTCACCGCCTCCGCCGCCGCGGCCGGCGCCTTCGCGCTCGCCTCCGGCGGGAACGCCTGGGCGGCCGCGGCCCCGACGACGCGGTTCGAGGCGGAGACCCGCACCGGCCGCCGGGCGCCCGGCGCGGTCGCCGAGCCCACCGTCGTGGTGCGCTGGAACCAGGCCACCATGGACGCGATCCTCGGCCGCTACGCGGCCGTCGGCAACCGCTTCGGCCCCGCCACCGTCAACGCCCGCATCCTGGCCATCGTCCACAACTGCATCTACGACGCCTGGGCCTGCTACGACCGGGTCGCCGACGGCACCCGCTTCGGCGGCGCGCTGCGCCGGCCCCGCTACGAGCGCACGCACGACAACATGAACGAGGCCATCAGCTACGCCGCGCACCTCGCGCTCCTGGAGTTCTTCCCGGAGTACAAGGTCGCCATCGACTCCATGCTGAGCAGCCTCGGCTACGACCCGGAGCTGACCAGCCCGCGCCGCCACAGCCCCGCCTGGATAGGCCTCCGCACCGCGCGGGCCGTCCTCGACTACCGCCACAACGACGGTGCCAACCAGCTCGGCACCCCGCCGTACGCGGACACCACCGGCTACCAGCCGGTGAACCCGCCGCAGACCGCCGGCGCCTACGACCCCTCGACCGTCGTCGTGCCCGAGCGCTGGGCCCCGCTGATCGTCAACGGCAAGACCCAGAAGTTCCTCACGCCCCAGTTCGCCGTGATGAAGCCGTTCGCGCTCAGCCGCCCCGACCAGTTCACGGTGGCCGCGCCGCCCGCGTACCCCTCCGTCCGCATGACCGCCTCCATCGAGGAACTCCTCGACTACAGCGCGAATCTGACGGACGAGCAGAAGTGCATCGCCGAGTTCTGGCTGAACGATGACGTCACCCCGCCCGGCGCCCAGCAGATGTGGGGCCGCTTCGTCTCGGCCCGCGACGGCCACGACGTCGGCCAGGACGCCAAGCTGTTCTTCGGCCTCAACATGGCCGAGTGCGACGCCGCGATCGGCTCCTGGGCGGTCAAGCTCGACTACGACTTCGCCCGCCCCTCCACCCTCATCCCCTACGACCGGCGCGGCCGTCAGATCCAGTCCTGGGGCGGCCCCGGCCAGGGCACCGTCGCCATGGACGGCGTCGACTGGCAGGCGTACGTCGCGGTGCCGCCGTTCGCGGCCACCGTCTCCGGCCACAGCACCTTCTCCGGCGCCGCCGCCGAGTTCCTGCGCCGCTTCACCGGCACCGACTCCTTCGGCGACTCCTTCCGCTTCAAGGCCGGCACCTCCACCATCGAGCCGGGCCTCACCCCGCACGAGGACGTGGTCCTCACCTGGCCGACCTTCACCGAGGCCGCCCAGCAGGCCGGCATCTCCCGCGTGTACGGCGGCATGCACTGGGACTTCGACAACGAGCCCGCCATCGAGATGGGCCACAAGATCGGCGCGGTCGTGCACCGGCGGGCCATGCACTACTTCAACGGCTGTTGAGGAGCGAGCACGTGAGCAACCAGACCCCGACCCAGACCCCGGCACCGGGCGCGCAGGCCCCGGCGCCCGGCGGGCCGAAGGGCGGCAGCGGCGCCCCGCCGTTCCCCGGCGCCAAACCCGCCCTGCTCGGCACCCTCGCCACCGTCGTCTCCCTGGTCGTCCTCGTGGCGCTCGGCGAGGCCACCGGCCATCTGCTGATGATCGCCCCGCTGGCGGCCACCGCGATGATCGTCTGCTCCACCCCGGCGCTGCCGCCCGCGCAGCCCCGCAACGTGGTCCTCGGCCAGATCGGATCCGGCGTCCTCGGCCTCGTCGCCGTCGCGGTCTTCGGGCACTCCCTGTGGGTCGCGGCCGTCGCCGCCGGCCTCAGCGTCGGCCTGATGCTGGTGCTGCGCGCCGTGCACGCGCCGGCCGCCGCGACCGCCGTCCTCGCCGTGCTCCAGGACCCCCAGCCGGTCCGCTTCCTCGTCCTGCTCGGCATCGGCAGCGTGCTGCTCGTGCTGATCGGCCTGATCGCCTCCAAGGCCGGCGTGATCGCCAAGTACCCGACCTACTGGTGGTGAACCCGATGAACCGAGAGAACCTGCTCGTCAGCACGGAACGCCTCCAGGAGCACCTGAAGGACCCCGCCGGCACCGCCGGACTCGTCCTCGTCGAGATCACCGACGGCGGCAACGACGGCGGCGGCCGCCCCGGCCGCATCCCCGGCGCGGTCCGCATCGACTGGACCGGCGACCTCCAGGACCCGGTACGGCGCGACCTCATCGGCCCGGAGGCCTTCGCGGCCCTCCTCGGCCGGCACGGCATCTCCGAGGACGACACCGTCGTCTTCTACAGCGGCAACAACAACTGGTGGGCCGCGGCCGGCTACTGGCAGTTCCGCCTGTACGGGCACCGGGAGCTGCGGATCCTCGACGGCGGGCGCGCCCGCTGGGAGGCGATCGGCGGCGCCCTCACCACCGAGGCGCCCGAGCGCGCCGCGACCGCGTACCCGGTGCCGGCCGGCGCCGACGAGACGATCCGCGCCCGCCGCGAGGACATGCTCGACCACATCGGCCGCCGCACCCTGCTCGACGTGCGCTCCCTGGAGGAGTACCTCGGGCACACCAACACCCCGCCCGGGGTGCCCGACGACATCGGCGTGCGCTGCGGCCACGCCCTGTCCGCCGAGCACATCCCCTGGCACACCGCCATCCACGCCGACGGCACCTTCCGCGGCGAGGAGGAGCTCAGGGCGGCCTACGGCGCCCTGAACGCCGAGGCCCCGACCGTTCTGTACTGCCGGGTCGGCTGGCGCTCCGCGCACAGCTGGTTCGTGCTTCACGAGCTGCTCGGCATGAGCGACGTGCGCAACTACGACGGCGCGTGGCGGGAGTTCGGCTCCCTCATCGGCGCGCCGATCGTCAAGGGCCCGCAGCAGTGGGGCCCCGACCCGATCCCGTCCGTCGTCTCCCAGCGCGCTTCCTCGGAGGTCACCACCCGTGCCTGACGTCACCGTCTTCCGCGATGTGCTGCGCAACGGCTTCGAGCAGACCGACCTGCCCTGGGTGCCCTGGACCGAACCCGGCCGCGAGGGCGTGGAGTTCGTGGTCCTGTGGGGCCCCGGGCACGCCGGCGAGGAGGACTCCGCCTCGCTGCTGCTCCGCTTCCCGCCCGGCGCGCACGGCGACTTCCACGAGCACCTGGGGCACGAGCTGATGCTGGTGCTCGACGGCACGCTCGACCACAGCGACGGGCGCCGCTTCCACCGCGGCGACCTCGTGATCGAGGAGCCGGGCACCCGGCACCAGATGTCCAGCGCCACCGGCTGCACGGTCCTCGCGGTCCGCGCCCGCCCGGCCTCCCCGCGCACGCCCCAGGCGGGCGAGATCACCACCGGCGTCGGCGCCGGCGCCTGACACCGACGGCCGCGCGCGGACCGGTCCCCGTCCGGTCCGCGACCGGCCCCCGCCAGGGGGCTCGCGGCTCCCACCGCCCACGAGGGCGGCGACCCCTCCCGTACCGCTGCACCGTGCCGTACGGGCCTCCCCGTGGCCCGTACGAACGCACCCGCACGCTCCACCGCGCGCCGCCCCCCGTCGCGGCCGCGCCCGCCCGCCACCGGCCGTCCACGCCGGTGGCCGGGGCTCCCGGGGCCGTACGCGCCGATTCCCCGCCGGCGCCGCCCCGTCACCACCGCACCGGACCGCCCCGTGGCACCGCGCCGCCCCCGTCGCCGTACCGCCACGCCCGGGCCCGCCCCCGCACGCCCGAACGCCCCCTTCCGCATCCGCATCCGCACCGTCACTGGAGACACGCCATGCAAAGTCTGCACAGTCCCGAGCCGTCCCGCCGGGTGCTCCTCACCACGGGGTCCTCGGACGCGCACACCTGGAATTTGGTGCACCTTCAGCTGTTCCTGGAGGAGCACGGACACTCGGTGCTCAACCTGGGGCCCTGCGTGCCCGAGCGGCTGCTCGTGGACACCGCGCGGATGACCAGCCCCGACCTCGTCGTGCTCTCCTCGGTGAACGGCCACGGGCACCAGGACGGCCTGCGGGCCGCCCGGGCGCTGCGCGAGGACGCCGACACCCGGGAGATCCCGATGGTGATCGGCGGACTGCTCGGCATCTCGCCCGAGGGCGCCGAGGAGCGCACCGCCGAACTTCTCGCGGCGGGTTACGACGCGGTGTACCCGGACGGCACGGCGCCCACCGCGCTGCTCGCCCGGCTCGGCCGGCTCGGGGAATCCGGCGGGACGAGAGGCGCGTGTACCGGGCGGGCCGCGGCGTGACCCATCCCGACCGGCACCCGCCGCACCCGCATCCGCCTTCACCACAGGCCCAGCCCGCCCCCGCCCCGAACCAGGGTCCCGGCCCGAACCCCGGCCCTGCCGGGTACGCCCCCGGTGACCTGGGCGCCTTCGTCCAGGAGGCCGCCGCGGCCGGCGAGCTCGTCGTCCAGCCCCGCATGGGCATGGTCTCCCCGGAGGAGATGGCCGCCGGCGTCGCCGCCGTCGCCGCACTGCCCGAGCGGACCGTCGCCACCCTCACCATCGACAGCTACACCCGGGTCGGCGACCACGCGGCCGCCACCGCAGCCCTGCGCACCGGGCGGCCCCTGAACGGCTTCCCGATCGTCAGCCACGGGCCGAGGACCGCCGCCCGGACCGCCGCGGCCGCGGGACGCCGCACCCCGGTGCAGGTCCGGCACGGCTCCGCCGATCCGATGGCCATCTTCCGCACCATGGCCGCCGCCGGGCTCTCCGCCAGCGAGGGCGGCCCCGTCTCGTACTGCCTGCCCTACGGCCGCACCCCGCTCTCCGAGTCCGTCGCCGCCTGGCGGGACTCCGTGCAGTTCCTCGCCGAGGAGAGCCGGGCCCACGGCCGGCGCGCCCACCTGGAGTCCTTCGGCGGCTGTCTGCTCGGACAGCTCTGCCCGCCGTCGATGCTGGTCGCCGTGTCCGTCCTGGAGTGCCTGTTCTTCGCGCAGAACGGCGCCACCAGCGTGTCCCTGTCGTACGCGCAGCAGACCCACCCGCTGCAGGACGCCGGGGCGCTCGCCGCGCTGCGGCAGCTCGCGGACGAACTGCTTCCGCCGTCCGTGGACCGGCACGTCGTCCTCTACACGTACATGGGCGTCTATCCGCGCACCGTCCCCGGCGCCCGGCTGCTGCTGCGCCGCAGCGCCGAACTCGCCGTGCTCGGCGGGGCGCAGCGGCTCATCGTGAAGACCGAGACCGAGGCGCACCGCATCCCGTCGGTCGCGGAGAACCTGACCGCCCTCTCGGTGGCCGCCGACGCGGCCCGTACGGCCCGGCAGCGGGCCGCGCGCGGGGCGGGGCAGACCGCCGCGGGCGACGCCGAGGAGATCCTCGCCGAGGCCCGCGCCCTGGTCGGCGCGGTCCGGGCGCTCTCCGACGACCTGGGGCTCGCGCTCCTGAAGGCCTTCGACCGCGGGCTGCTCGACGTGCCGTTCTGCCTCCACCCGGACAACCGGGGCGAGGCCCGCTCGGCGGTCGCGCCGGACGGGCGGCTCCAGTGGACCGACCTGGGGGCGCTGCCGCTGCTCACCACCAGCCGGAGGACCACCCCGATGACCTCGCGCCAGCTCTCCGGCATGCTCGGCCGGGTCTCGCGGGAGCACGACCTGGCCGCGGAGACCGCTCCGCCGCCGGAGCCGGCTCCCCTGGACACCCCGCGCTGTCTGGCCGATCCGGTCGCCGAACCGCTGCGGATCGCCTTCGTGGGCATGGGCCCGCGCGGGCTCTCCGTCCTGGAACGGCTGGCGGCCCGCTGCGCGGAGCGGCCGCCGGCGCGCCGCATCGAGGTGTTCGCGATCGATCCGCACGAGGCGGGGGCCGGGCGGATCTGGCGGACGGACCAGTCACCGTGGTTCCTGATGAACACCGCGGCGCAGGAGGTCACCATGTTCTCCGGCCCGGCGGACGAGGGCCCGCACCGGCCCGGCGCCGGACCCTCGCTCGGCGAGTGGTGGACCGAGCACGACCCGGCGCGGGCCGAGCCGCAGGGCTACGCGCCGCGCGCGGTCTACGGCCACTACCTGCGCTATGTGATGCGCCGGATCGAGGAGACCCTGCCGCCCTGCCTCACCGTGCACCAGGTGCCCGCCCGGGTGATCTGCGCGGACCGGGGCGCGCCGGGGGAGCCGTACCGGCTGCGGCTCGACCGCGGCGACGTGCTCACCGTCGACCGGATGCTGCTCGCCACCGGCCACCCGGTGAACGAGCTCGACGCGCAGCAGCGCGACTGGCGCCGGTTCGCCCGCGAGCACGGCACCCCGGTCCGCCCGCTGCGGTACATCGCGGGCGGCTCCGCCAACGAGATGCCGCTCGCCGACATCCCGGCCGGCGCGAGCGTGGGCGTCATCGGCATGGGCCTCACCTTCTACGACGTGCTCGCCGAACTCACCCTCGGGCGCGGCGGCGCGTTCACCGACGGCGGCGACGGGCTGCTCTACCTGCCCAGCGGGAAGGAGCCGCGGATCCTCACCGGCTCGCGGGCCGGAGTGCCGCTGCTCACCCGGGGCGCCAACCAGAAGGGTCCCCGGCACCGGTACCGGCCGGTGCTGTTCACGCCCGCCCGGATGGCCCGGCTGCGCACCGAGCACGCGCCGCTGGACTTCGAGCAGCTGGTGCTGCCCTGGCTGCTCGCCGAGGTGAACCTGGTGCTGCTCGCCACCCGGATCCGCCAGGTCCACGGCCCGGACGCGGCACGGGAGTTCACCGAGCGGGCCGAGGAGGCCCTCGCCCTGGTCCCGGACCAGGACGTGCTGCGCGGTCTCGCCGCCGGCTACCGGATCGACCCGCAGCCGCTGACCGGACTCGACGCCCTGGCCCGCCCGTTCCACGGCTGCCGCTTCGGCTCGCCGGCCGAGTTCCACAAGGTGCTCACCGAGTGGCTGCGCGCCGATCTGGGCGACGCGCGGCTCGGGAACGCGGACGGGCCGATGAAGGCGGCGGCCGACGTGCTGCGGGACGTCCGGCAGACCATCCGCGACGTGGTCGACTTCGGCGGGCTCACCCCCGCCTCGCACGCCTGGTTCCTGGCCGAGTTCGGGCCGGTGGCGGCGATGGTGTCGACCGGGCCGCCGCAGCTGCGCTCCGAGCAGTTCCTCGCGCTGCTCGCCGCCGGGGTGCTCGAACCGGTCGGCCCGGGCGTGCGGTTCGGCACGGACCCGGTCGGCGGCCGGTTCACGGTGGAGTCGGCGCAGGTGGAGAACTCCTGGACGGCGCTCGACGTCCTCGTCGACGCGCGCCTCCCCACCACGGACATCACCGTGGACCGCGATCCGCTGATCCGCGGACTGCTCGCCGACGGACTGGTGCGGCCCTATGTGAACGCGGGCGAAACCGGCGCCGGGGCGGGGGAGTTCAGGACCGGCGGGGTGGACTGCACCGACGCGCCGTTCCACCCGGTCGGCGCGGACGGCTCGACGGAGGAGTCGATCCACGTGCTCGGCATCCCCAGCGAGCACACCCGCTGGTTCACCCAGGTCGGCAGCGGCCGGCCGGGCGGCTGGGGCTCCTTCACCCGTGACGCCGACGCCATCGCGGGCGCGCTGGCCAGGGCCGCCGGGGCGGCCGGATGACCGCGCCCGCCCGGCGGCGGCCCGCGTGCCGCGCGGAGTTCCGCAGCACGCCCGCGCACGAGGAGTACCGGGCCGCCCGGGACCTGCTGCTGCGGCTGCGCGGCGACCGGGAGGCGGCCACGGCCGCGTTCCGGTGGCCGCGGGCCCGGCACTTCAACTGGGCCCTGGAGTGGTTCGACGTGGTCGCCGAGGGCAATCAGCGCACCGCCCTTGAGATCCTCGGAGCACCGGACGCGCACGGTACGGTGCCGGTCGTCGACCGGGTCACCTTCGCCGAACTCTCGGCCCGCTCCGACGAGTTGGCGGTCACCCTGACGGAGGCCGGGGTGGCCCGCGGTGACCGGGTGCTCATCCTGCTCGGCACCCGGGCCGAGCTGTGGGAGACCCTGCTCGGCTGCATCAAGCTGGGCGCGGTCGTGGTCCCCGGCTACCAGGACCTCACCCGCGACGAGGCCGCCGACCGGATCGGCCGCGGCGGCATCCGGCACGTGGTGTGCGCGCCCGAACTCGTCCATCTGGTGGGGGAGTCGGCGGTGCCGGTGCCGGGCGTGCGGATGGCGCCGGGTGCCGGCGGAGTGCCGGGCTGGCTGCCGTACCCCGACACCCGGGACGCCGGGCGCCGCCGTGCCTTCCTGCCGCCCGGGCCGACGCCGTCCGCCGACCCGTCGTTCTGCTACTTCACCTCGGGCACCACCTCGTTGCCGAAGCTGGTCGAGCACTCCCACGCCGGATACGCGGTGGGGCATCTGTCCAGCCTCTACTGGAGCGGTCTCCGCCCGGGCGACCGGCACCTCAACCTGTCCGCGCCGGGCTGGGCGAAGCACTCCTGGTCCAGCTTCTTCGTGCCGTGGACGGCGGGCGCCACGGTCGTCGCCCCGCCCGACGGCGGGCTGTCGGCCGAACTGCTGCCCGGGGTGCTCGCCGCCCAGCGGATCAGCAGCCTGTGCGCGCCGCCGAGCGCGTGGCGGGCGATGCTGCCGTACGTGACGGAGGGCCGGGGCGCGCCCCGGCTGCGGGAGGCGACGGCGGCGGGGGAGCCGTTGACGGCCGAGGTCACGGACCGGATCGCGGCGGCCTGGGGCGTGCGGGTACGGGACGGCTACGGGCAGACGGAGGCGACGGCCCTGATCGGCCGGACCCCCGACACCCCGGCGCCGCTGTCCCCGCTCGGGCATCCGCTGCCCGGCTACCGGATCGTGCTGCGCGACCCGGAGACGGGCGCGCTCGGCGAATCCGGCGAGGTGTGCGTGGATCTGACGGAGCGTCCGCCGGGCCTGATGCGCGGCTACGCGGACCGCCCGGACCGCACCGCGGAGGCCTTCGCGGACGGGCTCTACCGCACGGGCGACCGGGGCGAGCGGCTGGCCGACGGGTCGATCCGGCTGCTCGGCCGGAACGACGAGGTCTTCAAGTCGTACGGCCACCGGGTCTCCCCGATGGAGATCGAGGCGGTCCTGCGCACCCACCCCTCGGTCGCCGACGCGGCGGTGATCCCCGGCCCCGATGAGCGCGGCGGCCTCGCCCCGTACGCCGTGGTCGAGCCCCGCGGCCCCGTCGAACCCGAGCTCCTGCGCACCGAGTTGCTCACCCTCGCCCGCCGCCGCCTCGCCCCGGTCTTCGTCCCGAAGTCCATCACCCTGACCCCGACCCTCCCCCGCACCCGTTCGGGCAAACTCCGCCGCTCCGCACTCAGCGCGGCCGGCGACGCGGCCTGAGACACGCCGACGCCCGGGACGCCCTCGTGAGGGGGGCGCCCCGGGCGTTCACGCGTCCGGCGCCGGGTGTGTCCGGCGCCGTTCTCAGCGGGCTTCCGCCGGCTCCGCCGCCCGGTCCGCCGTGCTCAGCAGGACCGTCGCGACGGCGCGGGCGCGGAGGGCGGCCTCGGTCGTGCCTTCGCGCAGCGCGGTGACGATGGCGCCGTCGCCGAGGAGGGCGAGCTGGCGGGCGAGGGTCTCGTGGTCGTGGTAGCCGCCGTCGGTGAGGAGGGCGTCGAGGCGGGCGATGACCTTCTCCTTGTGCTCGGCGGCCACATGGTGGGCCGGGCTCTCGGGATCGGCGGTCTCCACCATCGTGTTGATGAAGGCGCAGCCGCGGAAGTCCGCCGCGGCGAAGCGCTCCGCGAGTCCGTCGAAGAGGGCGAGGGGCAGCTCCTCCGGCCCGCGCTCGCTCGCCTCGATGCGCCCGTCCAGCCAGGCCCGCCACATGCCGTCGCGGCGCCGCAGCACCTCGACGACCACGTCGTCCTTGCTGGGGAAGTGCCGGTAGAAGGAGGCGCGGCCCACTCCGGACTCGGACAGGATCCGCTCGATGCCGACGGCCCGGATGCCCTCTTCGTAGAAAAGACGCTCCGCGGCGCTGAGGAGTCGTTCTTTCGCGTTCGTGGCCATACCAAACGGTACCACTCGGTTCCGTGCGGCGGATTCTGTGCGCACGGACCGGAGTCCACGCGCCCGGACCGGAGTCCACGCCTCCCGTTGCGCCAGACGGAACCGATCGGTACCGTCATGATGGTACCGATCAGTTCCGTTCGGTTCCGTACTGGTTCCGTCTTGGTTCGGCTCAAGGAGAGTTCCATGCCCCGCCTGCCCCAGCTGACCGTCGAGTCCGCCAACGAGGAGCAGCGCGAGCTGCTCGAGAGCACCCTCAAGCAGCTCGGCAAGCTGCCCAACCTCTACGCCGCCCTCGCCAACGGCCCGGCCGCGCTGCGCGGTTACCTCGCCATGCGGGACGCCCTGGTCGGCGGCAGCTTCAGCGCCCGGCAGCGCGAGCAGCTGGCGCTCTACATCGCCCAGCGCAACGACTGCACCTACTGCGTCTCCGCGCACACCCTGCGCGGCGGCAAGGTCGGCCTCGGCGAGCAGGAACTGCTCGCCACCCGCAAGGGCCAGGACGCCGGCGACCCGCACATGGACCAGGTCCTGCGGATCACCGGCGCCATCATGGAGAGCGGCGGCCGCGTCAGCGACGCCGCCCTCGCCGACGCCCGCGCCGCCGGCGTCTCCGACGCCGAACTGGCCGAGATCGTCGGACATGTGGCGCTCAACGTGCTGTCCAACTTCTTCAATCACGTTGCGCAACCGGAACTGGACTTTCCGTTGGTTCCGGCGCAGCTCGCCGAGTAGAGTCCTCCGCTGCCGACAGGGGTGCCGGGAGCGAAGGAGCGTCCGGCACCCCTGCGGTGTGAACAGACCGACTGGGGCGATCGAACGGGCGGCGTGCGACCAGCCGCCTCCGTGTCAGGCGCCGCCGGGGGGCGGCAAGGGGGTTGAACACGTGGACATCGACGCAAGAACCCTGAGAACCTTCCGCGAGGTGACCTTGACCGGGTCATTCACCCAGGCGGCCCGCCGCCTCGGGTACTCGCAGTCCAGCGTCACGGCGCAGATGCGCGCCCTGGAACGGCAGGTGGGCGAGCCCGTCTTCGAACGGCTCCCCAGCGGCGTACGGCTCACCCGCACCGGGACCGTGCTCTGCGACTACGCCCGGCAGATCCTCACGCTCGTCGGCGAGATGGAGGTCGCCCTGCGCCGCCCCGCCGCCAACCCGCCGCGGATGACCGTCGGCGTGGTGCCCGCGCTCGCCTACGGACAGCAGCTCGCCCGCCTCACCCACATCGGCCGCCGGCTGCTCTCCGGAGTCCAGCTCGCCCTGCGGGTCATGGGCACCGGCGAGGTCCACGACGCCTTCCGGGCCGGCACCATCGACGGCGCGCTCGTCCTCACCGTCGTCGACGCCGACGACCCCGCCGCACTGCCCGGCGCGCTCACCGACCCGCTGCGCACCCCCGACCGGGCCGACGACCTGACAGAAGTGCGCCTGCAGGAAGTCGAGTTCGTGCCCGTCACCGGAGTCACCCGGATGCGCGGCGCGGCTGCCGCCGGCCGCCAGGTCGTCATCGCCGACCCCGACTGCCCCTCGCAGCGCTGGCTGCCCGAATTCCTCCGGCTCCGCTCCGACGGACCGCCCGAGATCCATGAACTCGGCTCCATGGCCGGGGTCCGCGCCGCCGCCCAGTCCGGGCTCGGCTGCGCCATGCTCCCGATGGCCCTGGCCGCCTCCCCGCGCGAGGCAGGCGGACTGCGCCCGCTGCCGGGCGTTCCCCGGATGCGCTGGAACGCCTGTCTGCTCTCCACCCGCGGCGACGACCGCCCGGCCCTCGACTGGGAGAACCTCGCCGAGACCCTCCGCCAGGCCACCGCGCTGGCCGGCGCGGTCCCGGCCGACGACCCCGAGGACGCCGCGGTGTCGGCCCTCGGCCCCAACCCGGGCCTGGCCGGCTGACCTTCGCCCACGGCGCGGGCCCGCCCCCACGGCCCGCGCCCCCCTGAACCGGTGCCACGGCACACCCGTCTCTCCCCGGACCCACACCCCCGACCGGGCTCCAGAGACCGCGGGTGCGCCGTGGCACCACCATGTCCGGGCCCCGTCAGCCCCCGTCAGTACGATGGAAGCGCTGGATTCAGAAGACGGGTACGGAAGGTGCGGCGTGACGGACAGCGGCGGCGGCAGCGGCGGAGCGGCCGGGACGGAGCCGCCCGCCCCGCGCAGACGCGCCCAGGGCGAGCTGGAGGCCCAGGTGCTCGGCGCGCTGCGGGACGCCCCCGGCCCCGTACCCGTGGCCTGGGTGCAGCAGTGGCTCGGCGGCGACCTCGCCTACACCACCGTCATCACCATCCTCACCCGCCTGTACGCGAAGGGCGCCGTCGCCCGCGAGCGCGCCGGCCGCTCCTTCGTCTGGACCGGCGTCGCGGACGAGGCCGGGCTCGCCGCCCTCCGCATGCGCAAGGTCCTCGACGCCGAGGCAGACCGCAAGGCCGTCCTCGCCTCCTTCGTCACCGCGCTCTCGCCGAACGACGAGCGACTCCTGCGTGAACTCCTCACCGAGGAGGGCGAAGGCAGACCGGACGCCCCCGAGGAGGGCGGACACTAGCGGACATGGGAGTCTTCGTCTTCCTTCCGCTGCTGCTCCCGCTCAGCGCCTGGCCCGTCGCCCGGCTCGCCGCGCACCGCCTCCACCCGCGCGCCGCGACCCGGCTGCTCACCGTCTTCGCCGTCGTCCTCGCCGTGTGCAGCACCCTCTGCCTGGCCCTGCTCATGGTCGTCGGCACCGCCCAGCTCCCCGGCAACCCGCTGCCCGACGGCTGGTCCGACCCCGAGGTCCGGGCCGCCGTGCCGTACGACGAGATCGCGGGGCGCGCCGCCATCCCCGCCCTCGGCGCCGTGCTCGTCGCCTGTCTGCACGCCGTCGCCCGGCACCTCGGGGTGCGCCGCCGTGCCGAGCGGGCGCTGGCCGGACTGCCCGGCCGGTGCTCCGTCGCGGTGCTGCCCGACCCCGCCCCGTACGCCTACGCCCTGCCCGGTTGGGGACGCCGGAAGGACCGGGTGGTGGTCAGCACCGGCATGCTCGGCTCCCTCGGCCCCGCCGAGCGACGGGCCGTCTTCGCCCACGAGCGCGCCCACTTGACGGCCCGTCACCACCGCCACCTGCTCGCCGTGCAACTCGCCGCCCGCGCCAACCCGTTCCTGCGCCCGCTGCGTACCGCCGTCGCCTACACCGCCGAGCGGTGGGCCGACGAGGAGGCGGCGGCCGCGGTCGGCAGTCGCCGCACGGTCGCCCGGGCGGTCGCGCGGGCCGCGCTGATCGCCGCGCCCGCGCCCCGTACCGGCGCGCTCGCGCACGTCTCCGGCGGGGGAGCGGGCCCGGTGCCGCGCCGGGTCGCCGCCCTGCTCGGTCCCGCGCCCGCCAGACCGGCCTGGCCGCCGCTGTGCACGGCGGCCGGGATGGCCGTGTGGTCCGCCGCGGTCGGCGCGACCCTCTCGGCCCTGTCCTCGGCCAACTCGGCGGTCACGCTCTTCCTGGTGCTGCGGGCGGCGACCCCGATGTGACGGATGTGACGGGGGCGGTCCGGGGCTACAGGTCGAACTCGTGCGGCGGCAGGTCGAGCGCGTAGCACGCCTCGCGCACCACGGCCTGCTCGGTCTTGTCGAAGTCGCCGTCGGCACCGCCGATGACGATGCCGATCTGGACCACGGCGCGGGCCTCGGCGGGCTTCTTCTTCGCCTTGGCGACCTCCTGGAGCACGCTCACCCTGCCGAAGTCGAAGTCGGCGGCGAGGCGTTCGAGGTTGGCGTCGAAGCGGCGCTGCAGATCCATCGCGTCGAAGTTCTGCAACACCTCGTTGGTGGCGATGAGCTGGGCCACCCGGCGGCGTTCGGACGGGTCGACGGTGCCGTCGGCGGCGGCCACGAGCGCGCACATCGCCATGCTCGCGTCGCGGAAGGCGCCGCTCTTGAGGTCGTTCTTCTTGGCGAGCAGCTGGGTCTGCATCGTCGATGCGGACTCCTTGAGGCGGTCCCACAGGGCCATGGTGCAAGCACTCCAGACGTCGGTGACGTTCCAACAACTTCTACGGATCTGTAGAACGTACCGGCGTGCGGGCGAGTTCCCGGGGAGGCCGGGGGCGCGAAACGCCGAACGGCGGCGGGGCGGGGGCCCCACCGCCGTCCGGCGTGTGCGCGTGTGTCCGGGAACTCCGGTGGCGGATCAGGCCGCCGGGGCCGGGTAGGTCGGGTACTCGACGCCCGAGACGTGCTGGACGACCCGGATCACCTGGCAGGAGTAGCCGAACTCGTTGTCGTACCACAGGTACAGGATCGCGTTGTCGCCGTCGACCTTGGTCGCGCCGGCGTCGACGATGGACGAGTGGCGGGAGCCGACGAAGTCCATCGAGACGGCGTCGGGGGCCGTGGTGAAGTCGATCTGGCGCTTCAGCGGCGAGTGCAGCGAGACGTCGCGCAGGTACTCGAGGACCTCGTCGCGGGTGGTCTCGCGGCCCAGGCGCAGGCTCAGGATCGCGATCGAGACGTCCGGGACCGGGACGCGGATCGAGCTGCCGGTGATCGGGGCCTTGAGGTCCGGCAGCGCCTTGGCGACGGCGGAGGCGGCACCGGTCTCCGTGATGACCATGTTCAGCGGCGCGGAACGGCCACGGCGGTCGGCCTTGTGGTAGTTGTCCAGGAGGTTCTGGTCGTTCGTGAACGAGTGGACGGTCTCCACGTGACCGCGCAGCACCCCGTACTCGTCGTCCATGGCCTTGAGCGGCGGGACGATCGCGTTGGTGGTGCAGGAGGCGCAGGACAGGACGCGCTCGTCCGGCTTGATCGTGTCGTGGTTGACACCGTGCACGATGTTCGGGACGTCGCCCTTGCCGGGAGCGGTGAGGACGACCTTGTCGATGCCCGGACGCAGGTGCTTCGACAGGCCCTCGCGGTCGCGCCACTTGCCGGTGTTGTCGATCAGGATGGCGTTCTCGATGCCGTACGCCGTGTAGTCGACCTCGGACGGGTCGTTGGCGTAGATCACCTTGATCGTGTTGCCGTTGGCGACGATCGCGCCGTTGGCCTCGTCGACCGTGATGGTGCCCTGGAACTGGCCGTGGATGGAGTCGCGGCGCAGCAGCGAGGCCCGCTTCACGAGGTCCTGGTCGCCGCCGCCGCGCACGACGATGGCGCGCAGCCGGAGGCCGTTGCCGGAGCCGGCCTTCTCGATGAGCAGGCGGGCGACGAGCCGGCCGATGCGGCCGAAGCCGTACAGGACGACGTCACGGCCCTCGCCGCGCTCGATCTTGTTGGCCCCGGTGGCGCCGGCGACGGCCTGGGCGGTGAACTCGGCCACCGAGAGGCCCTTGTCGTCCGCCTTGTACTCGGCGGCCAGCATGCCGATGTCGATCTGGGAGGGACCCAGGTCGAGGGTGGTGAGCGCCTGCAGGAACGGCATGGTCTCGGTGACCGACAGCTCCTCGCCGTCGATCTGGCGGGCGAATCGGTGGGTCTTGAGAATGCTCACCACCGACTTGTTCACCAGGGAGCGGCTGTGAAGGAGGACGGTGACGTCCTGCTCCCGGTGCAGCTTCCCGATGATCGGGATCATGGACTCCGCGATCTCCTCGCGGTTCTTCCAGTTTGTGAACGAGTCCTCGTTGACAGTCACAGAAAGCATCTCTCGATCGAGCTAGGCAGTGCTCAAATGCTATCCCGTCGTCTCCGATGTGCGGCAGGGGGGTCCTGTGTGGTCCTGGACACGGGGGTGTGGGGTGGGGGTTTCCGGCGGTAACATCGCGGGACGTCGAATCTGACACCCCGTCACTTCGGGGTCCATCCCTCTCGCCGACCGCCCGGAGGCCTTGTGATGCGTCGTCGCTCAGCCACCGCTCTCCTCACGCTGCTTACGGCCCTGGCCGCGCTGCTCGCCGGACCCGGCGCGGGCCCGGCGAGCGCCGCCACCGCCGCCCATCGGCCGGTCGTCCTGGTCCACGGCTACAACGCCGACCCGGGCGTCTGGGGCAGCCTCGACGCGCGGCTCCGGGCCGCCGGGTACGCCGACGGCGAGATCTTCCGCTGGGGCTACGACACCCACCAGTCCGTCAACGAGGTGCTCGCCGGCCGCTTCGCCGCGTACGTCGACGAGGTGCGCCGCACCACCGGCGCCGACCGCGTCGACATCGTCGCCCACTCCTTCGGCAGCCTCCCCACCCGCTGGTACGTGAAGTACGCCGGCGGCACCGCCACCGTGGCCCACTGGATCTCCCTGGCCGGCCCCAACCACGGCACCGGCGTCGCCTGGGCCTGCGCCCTCTGGGACCAGGCCTGCCGCGACATGACCCCGGGCAGCTGGGTCCAGAACCACCTCGCCGAGGGCGACGAGACACCGGGCCCGGTCGCGTACACGACCTTCTGGTCGAACTGTGACGAGGTCATCGACCCGGACGACAGCGTGCGCCTGACCGGAGCGACCAACACCCCGGCGGGCTGCCTGGACCACAACGCGCTGCTGGGGGACGAGGCGGTGGGGCGCGGGGTGGTCGCCGCGCTGGGGGCGGCCTGAGGGGGCGGGGCGCCGCCCCCTCCTCAGAGGCCCACGTCCCGCGCCCGCAGGTCGTCCAGGGTCTCGCGGCGGACGAGGAGGCGGCTCGTGCCCGCCGATACGGCGACGAGCGGGGGGCGGCCGATGAGGTTGTAGGAGGAGGCCATGGACAGGTGGTAGGCGCCGGCGGCCGGGAGGGCGAGGAGGTCGCCGGGGCGGAGGTCGGCGGGGAGGGGGACGTGGGCGGCGAGGATGTCGCCGGCCTCGCAGTGGCGGCCGACCACGGTCACCGGCCGCGGGGGCGCCGTCGAGGGGCGGGCGATCAGGCGCGGGGCGTAGCGCACGCCGTAGAGCGCGGGGCGCGGGTTGTCGCTCATGCCGCCGTCGACCGCGACGAACACCCGCTCCGGGGTGGTCTTCACGGCCAGCACCCGGTAGACGGCGACGCCCGCAGGCCCGACGACCGCGCGGCCCGGCTCGACGAGGAGCCGGGGCACCGGGAGGCCGGCGCTCGCGCAGCTCACGGCCAGTTCGGTGTGGACGCGCCGGGCGAGCGCGGGGAGGTCGAGGGCCGGGTCGCCCGGGCGGTAGGCGATGCCGTGGCCGCCGCCGAGGTCGAGCTCGGGCAGGACCACGCCGTGCGCGTCGCGGGTGCGGGCCATCAGCCCGACGAGCCGCCGCACCGCGACCAGGTACGGCTTGACCTCCGTGATCTGCGAGCCCAGGTGGCAGTGGAGCCCGGTCAGTTCGAGGCGCGGCTGGTCGAGGATGCGGGCGATCGCGTGCTGGGCGTGCCCGTCGCGCAGTGACAGGCCGAACTTCTGGTCGTCCGAGCCCGTGCGGATCTTGGCGTGGCCGCCCGCGCCGATGCCGGGGGTGACCCGCAGCAGCACCTTCTGGCGCGCGTGCGGACCGACCGCCGCCGCGATCCGGGCGATCTCCGCCGGGTTGTCGATGACGATCCGGCCGACGCCGAGCCGCAGCGCGGCCCGCAGGTCCTCCGGAGACTTGGCGTTGCCGTGCAGCAGGATCCGCTCGGCCGGGAACCCCGTGGTCACGGCGAGCTCCAGCTCTCCCGCCGAGCACACGTCGAGCCCCAGGCCCTCCTCCTCGACCCAGTGGGCCAGCGCCCGGCACAGGAACGCCTTGGCGGCGTAGTGGACCTCGGCCTCCGGGAACGCGTCGCGGTAGGCGCGGCAGCGGCCCCGTACCTCGTCCTCGTCCAGGACGTACAGCGGTGTGCCGTGGCGCTCGGCCAGCTCGTCGAGGGCGACGCCGCCGACGAGCAGCCGCCCGTCCGGGTGGGCCACCGCCGAGGCGGGCCACACCGACAGATCGGAGGCGGCGGGGGCGAGGGGTGCGACGGTCATCCCGACCCCCTCAGCGGGCCGGCACCGGCCGCGGCCGGCGCGCGGACGGCGGGACCGGGGAGAGTCCGGCGGACGGCCCACCGGTTGGCGGGGCCGCCGTGAGCGCCGGGTCGACGGTCAGCTCCGCGACACCCAGCGGCCGGACCAGGGCCCGCAGCGCGGGCTCGGCGAGCGCCGTCCAGGCCTGGTCGGGGCCGAGGACGGACCTGAGGCGCTCGGGCGTGGTGAACGCGACGGCGGTACGGGCGCCGAGCGGCGTACGGAAGAGGCGCGCCGCGCAGCCGTGGGCCGCCGGCCGGACGGGTACGCAGAGCCGGGCACGGCCCCCGCGTCGGCCCCCGCCTCGTCCGGCCGGCACCTGTTCGGCGGGCTCGGGATCGTCTCCGTACAGGATGTCGCTCATGGTGGTTCCTCCCCGGGAACGGGCGCCCCCGCGCCGTTCGCGCCGGGGCCGCGCCGTCGAAGCTATGCCCGGCACCGGCCCCAGGGGCCCCGGGGGACCCGTCCCTGACGCGCCCCTGACGAGGTCTCTGCGCCCCCTGACGGGGACTTGACGCGTTCAATGGGCGAGGGCCCGTCCCGGGCCCTCGGGGGCACCCCCAGGACCCCCGGCTCCGCGCCGGGACCCCGAGTCGCACTCGGGCCCCGACTCCGCCCCCGGGCCCCCGGCCCCGCGCCCCGACTCCGCCCCCAGATCCCGCCAGATCCCGCCCCACCCCTCCGGATTCCGCAATCCCTTCGAAACCGCCCCGCCCGGCCTGGCAGGCTTGCGTCGTGACGTACGTCGTGACCGTGGAAACCTGCATACCGGACGACGCCTCCGACCTCGACGCCCTCGGCAGGTTCGGCGCCGCCGTCCTCCTGGAGCGCGGCTTCGGCTCGGTGGCCGGCGCCGAAGGGCCGGACGGCGTGGAGGTGGACGTCCTCGATGTGACCGTGGACCCCCACCACCGGGGCGCCGAGCTGTCCGTGACCGCCCTCGCGCCCTCCCTGGAGGCCGCCGAGGACGCGGTCGGCGCCGTGGTCCAGGAGGTCCTGGACCACACCGAACTCCTCACCGGCTGGCTCGTCGTCAGCAGCGAGGTGCGGCTGCACACCGACCGCGCCCGGGAGAGCCTCGCCGCCGCCGACGGGCCCGACGCCCCGCCCAGCGACCCGGCCGCCCGCCGGGCCCGGCACACGGCGCCGGGGCGCGGCCGGCCCGCCGGGGAGGGCGAGGGGGACGACGAGGACGGCGTCTGGTCCGAACTCGTCGAGGACGCCCCCGACCCCGAGACCGAGATCCGCGCCATGGCCGCCCGGCTGCGCTCCTTCGAACCGGCCGTCTTCGGTGCGAGCCCCGACACCGCCGAACTCGCCGCCGGCGTCCTGGTGCACGCCGCCGAGGTGTTCATCGACGAGCTGTACGACGACGTGCAGGCCCTCGCCGACGAGGACACCGACGTCGCCGGCTGCCAGGGCCACCTCTGGCACCTCGACCGCCTCCCGGCCCGGCACGCCGCCCGCTACGACGAACCCTTCGCCCGCCGCTTCCTCGTCACCGCCGTCGCCCTCACCACCCGCTTCACCGACGGCGGCTTCCGCCGCCTCGGCTGCCTCGCCGAGGAGCTCGTCCTGCGCTTCCTCATCGAGCAGGCCCGGGCCGCCCTGGAGCTGTACGGCCTCGTCGGCGACGACGTGCTCGCCGCCCTGGAGCGCTTCCGGGCCCACGTCCACGAGGGCGCGGAGGCCGAACCCCCGCTGCTCGGCTTCGGCACCTGGTTCACCCCGTTCGGCGACGACCACTACGTGCACCCGTACGCCGCCGACTCCTTCGGCGACGAGGAACCCGCCGAACGGAGCGAGGGCGCGTAGGCGGGGGCGCGGGCCGCGGCGGTAGGCTCGGGCCTCGACGGGCGGGCCGGCGGAGAGCTGAGGAGACACAGGTGTTCGTGAAGGTGTGCGGGCTCGCCACGACGGCCGAGATCGACGTGGCCGCCGCGGCCGGGGCCGACGCGATCGGCCTGGTCGTCAGCGGGACCAGCGTCCGCGGTCTGACCCGCGACCGGGCCGCGGTCCTCGCCGCCCATGCCCGCGCCCACACCCCGGAGCACGTGCTCTCCGTGCTCGTCGTCAACGACACCCCCGCCGCCGAGGCGGCCGCGCTCGCCCGTGAGCTCGACGTCGACGCGCTCCAGCTGCACGGCCCGGCGTACGGCGAGGCGGAGTTCGCCGCGGCGGTCCGGGTCTTCCCCCGGCTGTGGCGCGCGACCTCCCTCAAGGAGCGGCCCGACACCCGGGTCGGCGCGTACGGCGAGGAGGTTCTGCTGCTCGACTCGCCCCGCGCCGGCTCCGGTTCGCGCTGGGACCTGTCCCTCCTCGACACCGCCCGCCCCGAGGGCTCCTGGCTGCTCGCCGGCGGCCTGGCACCCGACAACGTCGCCGAGGCCGTCGGCCGGGCCCGCCCCTGGGGCGTCGACGTCTCCAGCGGGGTCGAGTCCGCGCCCGGTGTGAAGGACCACGAGCTCATCCGCGAGTTCGTCACGGCTGCCAAGGCCGCAGCCGCCGCGGGCTGACGCGGGCTGACGCGCGAGGGGCCGGCGCGCAGGGCCCGTTGTCAGTCCCTCCCACTAGCGTGCGGAACGCGGCCGGAGCCGCACCCGCAACCCGCACTCTCACCGGGAGAAGCTCGTGGACATCCTGCTCGTCGCCGGTCTGTGGCTCGACGGATCGGCGTGGGACGACGTCGTGCCCGAACTCGCCGCGCTCGGCCACCGTCCCGTCCCCCTCACGCTCCCCGGACAGGGCGACGGCGCCGCCTCCGCCACGCTCGACGACCAGGTCGCGGCGGTCGTCGCCGCCGTGGACGCGGCGTCCGGCAGGCCCTTCGTGGTCGGCCACTCCGCCGCCACCACGCTGGCCTGGCTCGCCGCCGACGCGCGGCCCGAGAAGATCGCGGGCGTCGCCCTGGTCGGCGGCTTCCCCGCCCCCGACGGCCGGGAGTACGCCCCCTTCTTCCCGGTCGAGGACGGCGTCATGCGCTTCCCCGGCTGGGCGCCCTTCGAGGGCCCCGACGCCGCCGACCTGGACGAGGCCGCCCGCGAGCGCTTCGCCTCCGCCACCGTCCCCGTCCCCGGCCCGGTCGTCCAGGGCGTCGTACGGCTCACCGACCCGCGCCGCTTCGAGGTGCCGGTGACGCTGGTGTGCCCCGAGTTCAGCCCGGACGAGGCGCGGCAGTGGCTCGCCGCCGGCGAGAGCCCGGAACTGGCCGCCGCCAAGCACCTCTCGTACGTGGACATCGACTCCGGCCACTGGCCGATGACCACCCGGCCCCGCGAGCTCGCCCGGATCCTGGCCGAGGCGGCGGAAGGAGTCCCTGGGGTGTGACCTGAGTCATATTCGGTCACGGCGGTCGATGGCGCGGTGTCTTGCGGGCGAACACCTGGAACCCGAGGAGGCGCCATGACCGAGAACCCGAACAGCGTGCGGACGACGACGTCCGTGCTCGTGATCGGCGGCGGATACGCCGGCGTGATGGCGGCGAACCGGCTGACCAGCCGCCCCGGCGTCACCGTGACGCTGATCAACCCGCGCCCGGACTTCGTCCACCGGGTCCGCCTCCACCAGCTGGTCGGCGGATCCGACGACGCCGTCGTCGCCTACGAGGACGTCCTGGCCGCCGGCGTCCGGCTGGTCACCGACACCGTGACCCGGATCGACCCGGCCGGGCGCGGCGTGACCCTGGCGGCCGGCGACCCGCTCGCCTACGACTACCTGGTCTACGCCGTGGGCAGCGGCACCGCCGACCCGGGCGTGCCGGGGGCGGCCGAGTTCGCGCGCCCGATCTCCACCCTGGAGGAGGCGCGGCGGCTGCGCACCGCCCTCGACGCCGAGCCCGTGACGGCCCCCGTGACAGTCGTCGGCGCCGGTCCCACCGGCCTGGAGACCGCCGCCGAGCTGGCGGAGGCCGGCCGCCCGGTCACCCTGGTCTGCGGCGGCGTACTCGGCCCCTACCTGCACCCGCGGGCCCGGCGTTCCGTCGCCAAGCACCTCGCCCGGCTCGGTGTGACGGTCGTCGAGGGGACGGACGCGAAGGTGACGGCCGTGACCCGGGACGCCGTACGGCTCGCCGACGGCCGCGAGCTGCCGAGCCGGGTCACCGTCTGGACCGCCGGGTTCGCCGTCCCCGACCTCGCCGTCCGCAGTGGCCTGACCACCGACGCCCTGGGCCGGCTGCTCACGGACGAGACGCTGACGAGCGTCGACGACCCGCGGATCGTCGCGGCCGGCGACTCGGCGGCGCCGTCCGGTCTGCCGCTGCGGATGAGCTGCCAGTCCGCGCTGCCGCAGGGCGCCCGGGCCGCCGACACCGTGCTCAGCCGGCTCGCGGGCGAGCGGCCGGGGGAGCTCCACCAGTCGTACTACGCCCAGTGCGTCAGCCTGGGCCGGGCCGCCGGGGTCTTCCAGCTCGCCGACCGGGCCGACGTCGCGATCGGGTTCCACGTCGACGGCCGGCTCGGCGCCCGCTTCAAGGAGATCGCCTGCACCTCCATCCACCAGCAGCTGGTCGGAGAGGCCCGCAAGCCCGGCTCCTACCGCCTCCACCACCTGCCGGGCGGCGCCGCCAAGCGCCGGCAGCTCCTGCGCGCCGCCCGCGCCGACCGAGCCGACCAGGATCAGGCGTCGGCCGCCCGCTGAGCCCGCTCGGTGCTGTCGTCCTCGTCGCGGTCGCCCACCCAGCGCCAGAAGTCGACCATCATCCGCTCGCAGCGGATGCCGAATTCCAGGGCCTCACGCTGGCCCCGGGTGAGCAGTTCGCCGACCGAGGCGGCGAGCTGCTCGTACTCCTCCAGGGTGCCGGTGTGCTCGGCGATCTGGACGGGGGCGTGGACGCCGGGGCGGGCGCCGAACCAGAGCTTGAGGATGCCGCGTTCGCGGGCCTCGACCGGCACGAAGGCAGGGTCGTCCAGCCAGCCGCGCAGCGCCCGGCCGCCCGCTTCCCCCTCGCGCGCCCGGACCGAGCCCCGCCGGCCCGCCCGTACGGCGCGCAGCTGGAGCACGCCGACGACCACCGCGTACGCGCCCGCCACCACCGGCGTAGGGAACCACCGCTGGTGCAGCTCGGGAAGGCCGGTGACGGCGGTGAGGACGCCGAAGGTCACCGCGAACACCGTCCCGACCAGGATCGTCGCGCGCGCGATCCAGAACGCCGCGCCGCTGAACGCCTGCTCGGGCGGGGTGCGGGCCAGATAGGCCGCCGCGCCGCCCATCGACACGTACACGATCGCCGCGTACCCGATGCCGAAGGCGCCGTGCAGCCGGATCCGCCGCCGTACCGCCGACAGCAGCTGCACCGGGCCGAGCAGCATCAGCCGCCCGCCGAGCACGGAGTGCGCGATAAGCGGGACCAGAGGGACCAGACTGCGGGTGTACGGGCCCATCCGGTCGCGGACCGCGGCGGCGACGTACTCGGGCGAGACGCTCCGCCCGAGCAGCCACTCGCCGAACGCCGGGGCGCCGGGACGCGCGTACGGCCACGGCTCGGTCATCGCGATCGGCGCGTAGCCGAGACAGACGACGGCGATCCGCCCCCACTAGCGGATCGGGCGGTCCAGGCGCACCTTCACCAGCGTCGTCTCCACACCGCTGTCGACGAGCCGCCCGTTCGCGTCGAACGCGCCGACGCCGTCCGTCATGCCGAGGTCGTTGTCGTTGAGCAGCACGAGGGTGCGCGTGCCCTCCACCGCCACGCCCTCGATCTTGCCCGGCACGCCCTCGACGGTGCCGAGGTCCACGATCAGGCGCTTGGCCGGCACCGGCACGCCTTCGGCGGCCGGGTCCGCCAGCTGCTCCAGGGACGGGCTGGTGGCGGTGGAGTCCCAGGCCGAGCCGAGGATGTCGGCGTCGTGGCGCAGCCGGATCTCGTACAGGCGGGCCGCCTTGTCGGTGCGCTCCTGCACCAGGAGACGGTCGCCGCCGAGCGCGACAAGCGCGGAGATCTTCAGCTCCGAGGTCTTGGTCTGGCCGGGCTCGACCTCGCCCACCGGGTCGAAGCGGTACGCGTACTCGCCGGTGACCTCGCCCTCGCGCGGCGAGAAGCGCAGCAGGCGGGTGGTGCGGGAGTCCTCGCCGCTGTTCTTGTCGGGGTTGAGCAGCGGGCTCTGCAGCGCCATCACCAGGTCGCCGTTCGGGAGCAGGGCGAGGCCCTCGAAGCCGCGGTTGATCTTCCGGGTGAGGAGGATCGACGGCAGCGACTCGATCACCGGGTAGTCGGCGCCGGTCAGGTTCAGGCCCTCGGGCACGTGGCGGGCGAGCACCCGGCCCTGCGGCGACACGTGCACCAGCGACGGACCGTACTCGTCCACCAGCCAGAAGCTGCCGTCGCGGTCGCGCACCACGCCCTCGGTGTCCAGGCCGTTCGGGTTGTACGCGAGCGGGGTCCGGGCGTCGTAGGTGTACGGCGCCTCGTCCCGGCCGGCCTGGTTCGACAGACCGGTCACCGGCTTGCCGGAGGCGGTGGTGAGCGGGATGGCCTGCAGGACGTCGATGCGGTCGCCGACGACGCGGATCTTCACGATGGCCGGGTCGAAGCCGGGCACCGGGAAGGTGCGGCGCTTCTCCTTGCCGACGGAGATCTGGCCGTTCGGGCCGCGGTCGGTGACGGTCCAGTACTCGCCGGGCCGCTCGGCCGGGTACAGGTCGCTGCCGATGCCGCCGAGGTCGACCCCGCGGTCGTCGGCGACGGTGCCGGGCAGCAGGCGGTTGCTGAACTCGGCGAGCGGGATGTCGGGCAGCGTGGCGTCGGCCACCACGCGGGCCGCCGGGCCGGTGCCGTGGCCGGGCGCGTGCGGGGCCGGCGCGCCCGAGGCCGGCCAGGCGAGGGCGGTCAGGGCGAGTGCCGCGGACAGCGGAAGGCCGATGGCGACGGACGTGGCGCGGGGCGCGCGGGAGGCGTTGGTCATGGCCGGATCGTGAGCGCCGTCGGTGAGGTCCGGGTGGCGGGCGGGGGGTGGTCGGATGAACCGCCGGTGGCTGAACGCTCGTTCACGTGTTCGCGGCCACCCCCCGCCGCCGCCCGTCGCTCAGTGCCGCTCGGGCAGATCGCGCTCCGCCGGGCGGTCCGTCGCGCTCGGCGCGCTCTGGAGGGAGCGGGCCGACACCGGTGGCTTCTTCGCGCTTCCACAGAAGGCCGCCTCAAGGGTGCCGCCGAGCGCGGTGTTCGCGGCCCCGTGGTTGGAGGTGTTCGCCAGCGCGGAGACGCTGCGCCGGCCGTCGCGGGTGGCGAAGGCGTACGTGTAGAAGCCCTGGACCGTGCCGGTGTGGCCGTACACCTGGGTGCCGCACGACAGGTCGTAACGGCGCAGACCGAGCCCGTAGAAGCGGGTGTTGGTGGTGTCGGTCGGCGTCACCGTCGTCATCGCGTCGAGCGACGCGGGGGACAGCAGCCGGCCGCGCATCAGGGCGCTCATGAAGGTGTCGAGGTCGGCCGTGGTGGAGATGACCGCGCCGGCGGACTGCGCCCACGACACCGTCTGCTCCGTCGAGTCGACCAGCGGCGCGCCCTCCTCGTCCGGGTGCAGATAGCCCTTCACGTGCGGGCCCGCGATGCGGGTGTCCGGGTGGACGTACGACGTCCCGCGCAGCTTCAGCGGCTTGAAGATGCGCCGCTGGTACGCGTCGGCCACCGGGCGGCCGGTCAGCTTCTCGATCAGCATGCCGACGACGACGAAGTTGGCGTTGGAGTACTTGTAGGAGACGCCGGGCTCGGTGGTGCGGGGCAGGGCCAGGGAGAGGTCCACCAGCTCCTGGTAGGTGAACACCCGGTTCCGCACGGCCTCGAAGCCCGGCACGGTGTGCTCGAACATCGGGTCGGTGTAGTCGGCGAGACCGCTGCGGTGGGTGAGGAGGTGGCGGACGGTGATCCGGTCGTCGGGCAGCAGGCCCGGGAGGTAGCGGTTCACGGGCTGGTCGAGTTCCAGCCGGCCCTCGTCCACGAGCTGGAGCAGCACGACCGTCGAGAAGGTCTTGCTCACGCTCCCGATCCGGAACCGGGACCGCACGTCCATCCCCTCGCCCGCCACCCGGTCCATCACCCCGACCGCCCGGCTCCTGACCCCCTCCGGCCCGCTGTACCGGGCCATCGCACCGGGCGCGCCATTGGCCATGGCGGCGTCCAGCGCGGCGGTGATCCCGGCCATGTCGGGCGCCGGGGCGGTTGTCGCTGCGGTACGGGCGGGTGCCTGCGCGGCAGCGGCCTGCGTGGCCGGGACGAGAGTCCCGGCGAGCGCGGCGACCAGCGCGACGCCCGCGCCCACGGCCAGACGTCGGTGCGGCGAAAGGAGCACGGAATTCCTCGACTTCTCACTCGAAGCGGTCGCCCCGGACGTTCCGGACGACTCGCCCACCGAGCATGAGTGCCGGGCTACCGGAAGGGTTCCTGCCACTCACGGCGTGTTCCGGCCATATCCGCAGCGCCGGCGTGGCCGGTTTCGGATCACCCGTCCCGCGTCACTCGTCCGGAGCGGCGAGGTAGACCGCGACCCGGGTCGGCCTGCCGCCGGTGTGCCGGAGGTCGGCGAGAGACGTGGCCACGTCGCGCAGGATGTCCAGCGCGATCCGGAAATCGCCCGCGGCGCTCTCGGAGCTCTCGGCGCCCGCGGCGGGCCGGGCGTCGGGCCAGACGATGACCGCGCGGGGGGACTTCAGCCCGTGCAGACCGCCCCAGACCGAATCCGCGAGGGCGTCCCACACCATGCGGCAGGTCCCGAGCGGCGGGTCCAGGGGAAGGGTCTCCCGCACCGCCCGGAAGAACGCCTCCTTGTCGGTCCGCCCGGCGGTGGAGAGCGTGAACACGGGAACGCCCCGGCGAGCGGCCTCGGCGAGGATCCCCGGGAGGTCCACGCCGGAGACCTCGTGGAAGCCGCCGTCGATCACCATGTCAGGAACCGTACCGGTGGGTTCTTCCGGTGCGCCGGGCCGGGCCCCCGGCCCCTTCGCCGCCCGCTCCCCGCCCGTCCCCGCGAGTAGACTCCGAAGGGGTACGCCTGCCTGTGCCGGAGGTCGAGTTGACCGGTTCCGCTGGGGGCTCGGGGGCGGGGTCGAAGGTGTCCGGGGCCGGGGCGGAGTCCGGGTTCGCGGGGTTGGCCGCGGAGAACCGGCGGCTGCGCGGGGAGCGGGCGCGGGCGCATCTGCTGGATCTGGCCACCGGGGTGCTCGCCGTGCAGCTGGGGGTTTCCACGGGCGATGCGGCCGAGCATCTGACGGCGCTCGCGGGGGCCACCGGGATGACGGTCGAGGACCTCGCCGCGGACGTCGTGAACTCCGTCGCCGGCCCCCGGGCGGCGGAGGGACTGGGGGCGCCCCCGCCCGCGTCGCCGCTGCCCGCCCGCCGGAGCCGCCGTACCGCCGCCGTCGTCGAGACGGCCGAGGACGTCGCGGCGGCCGCCCAGGCGCTGCTCGACGGCGGGCTCGGGCCGCTCGGGGCGGACAGCGTGTGGTTGTGGCGGCTGGTCGACGGCGGGTGTCTGCGGCTCGCCGGGCACGCCGGGGTGGGGGCGGCGGAGGCCGCGGCCTGGTGGTGGATCCCGCCCGCCGCACCGGAGGCGATCCGGGCCGTGCTCGACGGCAACGCGCCCGTGTGGCTGCCCGAGGGCCCGACCGCCGGCGCCGCCCTGCCCGGCGCCGGCGAGGGCGCCGCACGGGCCGTGCTGCCGCTGCGCCGGCGCGGCACGACAGAGGGCGTCGCGCTGGTCGGCTGGCCCGGACCCGTGACCTTCGACCCGACGCTGCGCCGGGCCGTCGGCGGCCTGATGGACGTGGCCGGCGCCCTCCTGGACCGGCCCGACGGCGAGGAGGCCGGCGCCCCCGTCCTCGTCGACCTGCTCGACGCGCTGACCCACCCGGCCGCCCTGCTCCGTACCGGCGAGGCCACCGGAACCCCGGTCGTGGAGGTGGAACACGTCAACGAGGCCGCCGTCACCGCCCTCGGCGGCACCCTCCCCGCCGACGACCCCTCCCTCGCCCGCGCCTTCCCGCACGCGCACACCGAGCTCGCCCGGCTGGCCCGCCGCGCCCGCCACACCCGCCGCCCCGGCCACGCCGCCCGGCTGCCCGCCGGGCCCCCGGCGGACGGCCCAGGACCGCTGCTCGACGTCCGCGTGCTGCCCGCCGGACCCGACCGCGCCGTCGTCCTCTGGCACACCACCGGCGACCCCGGCCTGGCCACCGGCCGCGCCGTCGCCCGGCTGCAGAGCGTCGCCACCTTCCAGGACAGCCTGACCGGCGGCGACACCATGTGGTCGGAGCAGGCGTACGGCATCTTCGGCATGGCCCGCGACGAGGCCCCGCTCCCGCTGCTCGCGCTGCGCGCCCGCATCCACCAGGAGGACGGCGAGGCCCTGACCGCGCTGCTCAGGACGCTCACCGAGCGCCGCACGGGCGCCCAGACCGTCCTGCGGACCGTGCTGCCCGACGGCTCAGTCCGGCATGTACGGGTCGCGGCGGAACCGCTCCTCGACGGCGACACCGTCACCGGCTTCGTCGGCGCCTACCAGGACGTCTCCGCGACCCGCCGCACCGAGCTCGCCCTGACCGCGACCTTCGACCGGCTCACCGCCGTCCGCGACCAGGCCGAGCTGCGCCACCAGGTCGCCCTCCAGCTCCAGCGGGCGATCGTCCCCGAGGCGCCCGCCCTGGGCGAACTCCCCGGCGGGCTCACCGTCGCCGCCCGCTACCGGCCGGCCGCCGAGGAGTACCAGGTCGGCGGCGACTGGTACGACGTCCTGCCGCTGCCCGGCGGCAAGGTGCTGCTCGCCGTCGGCGACATCGCCGGACACGGCATCGACTCCGTCACCGGCATGGTCTCCCTCCGCAACGCCCAGCGCGCCCTCGCCTTCACCGGCCGCCCGCCCCACCAGCTGATGGGCTGGCTCAACGAGGTCACCCTCCGCACCGGCGGCGGCTCCACCGCCACCGCCGTCTGCGCCCTGTACGACCCCGAGGACGGCGGCCTCGTCTGGTCCAGCGCCGGCCACCTTCCGCTGCTGCTGATCCGCGACGGCCGGGCCCGGCTCCTCGAACCGCCGCAGGACGTCCTCCTCGGCGCGGTGCCCTCGTACGCGTACGAGGAACGCCGCACCGCACTGCACCCCGGCGACACCCTGCTGCTCTACACCGACGGCCTGGTCGAGCGCCGGCACGAGGGCCTCGGCCCCGGGCTCGCGCGGCTGCTCGCAGTCGCGACCCGGGTGGCGGGCCGGGAGAGCCCGGAACTCCTCGTCGACGCGCTGCTCGCCATGGCCCTCGGGGACACGGACGACGACACGAGCGTGGTCGCCGTCCGCGTCCGGCGCCCGGAGGAGACCGCCGGCCGCGAGGAGCCCGGTCCGCAGCGGCTCAGTCCTCAAGCCGGCGACGGATCCTGACCATCAGCTCCGCCTCGTCGACCGGCTTGGCGACATAGTCGTCGGCGCCCGCCTCCAGCGCGCGGGCCCGGTCGCCCGGCATGGCCTTCGCGGTGACGACGATGATCGGCAGACCGGCCCGGCCGGGCATCCGCCGGATCTCCTCGATCGCGCGATAGCCGTCCATGCCGGCCATCATCACGTCCATCAGGACGAGCCGGACCTCGTCGTGCGCGGAGAGCAGCTCGATGGCCCGCCGCCCCCCGTCGGCGGTCAGCACCCGCAGCCCGTGCGTCTCCAGGACCTGGGTGAGCGCGAAGACGTTACGGATGTCGTCGTCCACGATCAGGACGGTCGCCGCCGCGGGCGCCGGCGCCGGGGCGGGGGCGGGGGCCGCGCTCTCGGCCGCCTGGTCCCCGGCCTGGCTGTCGGTCTCGGTGCGGGTGTCGGTGGCCGGGGCCGCTGGGCCCGGGGCGGGGGCGGCCGCCTGCTCCGGGAGGTGGAAGGTGAAGCGGCTGCCGCGCCCCGGGGTGCTCTCCACCTCGATGGTGCCGCCCAGGAGGGTGGCCACCTCGCGGCTGATGGAGAGGCCGAGGCCCGTCCCGCCGTACTCGCGCGACGTCGTCCCGTCGCCCTGCTGGAACGCGTCGAAGATGTGCCGCAGCCGGTCCGCCGGGATCCCCACCCCGGTGTCCGCGACCCGGAACGCCAGCACCGGCCGCCCGTCCCGCAGCGCCGCCGGCACCTCGTCGGGCGGTGTGCGCTCGACGGTCAGCGACACCTCGCCGACCTCGGTGAACTTCAGCGCGTTGGAGAGGAGGTTGCGCAGCACCTGCCGCAGCCGCGCCTCGTCGGTGGTCAGCCGCTCGGGCACGTCGGGGGCCACGGACACGGCGAAGTCCAGGCCCTGCTGGTCGGCGACCGGGCCGAAGGTGGCCTCCAGGTACTCCAGGAGCTGGGACAGCGCGAACGGTTCGCGCCGCACCTCCATCTTGCCCGCCTCCACCTTCGACAGGTCGAGGATGTCGTTGATCAGCTGCAGCAGGTCCGAACCGGCCGAGTGGATGACCTCCGCGTAGTCGACCTGTTTCTCCGTCAGATTCCCCTCCGGGTTCTGCGCGAGCAGCCGGGCCAGGATCAGCAGACTGTTGAGCGGGGTGCGCAGCTCGTGGCTCATGTTGGCCAGGAACTCCGACTTGTACATCGAGGTGCGGGACAACTGCTGGGCGCGCGCCTCCAGTTCCTGCCGGGCCTGCTCGATGACCCGGTTCTTCGACTCGATGTCCTGGTTGCGCTCGGCGAGCAGCTCCGCCTGCTCCTGCAGCTCGGCGTTGGAGCGCTGGAGTTCGCGCTGCCGGGCCTGCAACTCAAGGGTGCGGGAGCGGAGTTCGTCGGCGAGGCTGCGGGACTGGGCGAGCAGTTCGTCGGTGCGGAGGTTGGCGACCAGCGAACTCAGCACGGCGCCCGCGCTCACCACGAACCGGTCCAGGAAGTCGCGTTGCAGCGCGCCGAAGGGCCGCAGGGAGGCGAGTTCGACGGCGCCGAGGACCTGGTCCTCGACCACGATCGGCAGCACGATCAGCGCGGCCGGCTCGCCGGTGCCGACGGCGGAGGACACCGTCGCGTACCCCTCGGGCACCGGATCGACGAGCAGTACGCGCCGGTCCCGGGCGGCCTGCCCGACCAGCCCCTCGCCGGTCCGGAAGCGGCGCGGCGGATCGCCGGGGGCGACCGGCAGACCGTACGAGGCGGCCATGACCAGATCGGGGCCCGCACGCGACTCGGCGGCGGGTACGTCGACGGGCCCGGCGCCCTGCTCGCCGCCCGGCTCGGCGCCCTGCTCGGCCCTCTGCTCGCCGACCGGCGCGTCGGCGGTCAGGAAGAAGGCCCCGTACTGGGCCGAGACCAGCGGCGGCACCTCCGCCATGATCAGCTCCGCGATCTCCGGCAGTCCACGGGTGCCCTGCAGCAGCGCCGTGATCCGGGCCAGATTGGTCTGCAGCCAGTCCTGCTCCTCGTTGGCGCGGGTGGTCGCGCGCAGCGACTCCACCATGGCGTTGATGTTGTCGCGGAGCTCGCCGACCTCGCCCGGCGCCTCGACGGTGATGGAGCGGGTGAGGTCGCCCTCGGCGACCGCGCTCGTGACCTCGGCGATGGCCCGGACCTGGCGGGTCAGGTTCCCGGCCAGCTCGTTGACGTTCTCGGTGAGCCGCATCCAGGTCCCGGAGACGCCCTCCACCTCCGCCTGACCGCCGAGCTGGCCCTCGGTGCCGACCTCGCGGGCCACCCGGGTCACCTCGGCGGCGAAGGACGACAGCTGGTCGACCATCGTGTTGATGGTGGTCTTGAGCTCCAGGATCTCGCCGCGCGCCGACACGTCGATCCGGCTGGTCAGATCGCCCTGGGCGACGGAGGTGGTCACCTGCGCGATGTTGCGGACCTGGTTGGTCAGGTTGTCCGCCATCGAGTTGACGTTGTCGGTGAGGTCCTTCCAGGTGCCGGACACCCCGCGCACCCGGGCCTGGCCGCCGAGCTTGCCCTCGGTGCCGACCTCGCGGGCCACCCGGGTCACCTCCTCGGCGAACGAGGACAGCCGGTCGACCATCGTGTTGATGGTCTCCTTCAGCTCCAGGATCTCGCCGCGCGCGTCCACCCGGATCTTCTGCGTGAGGTCGCCGCGGGCCACGGCGGTCGCGACCTGAGCGATGGAGCGCACCTGGGAGGTGAGGTTGTCCGCCATCGTGTTCACACCGGTGGTGAGCTCCCGCCACACCCCGCTCGCCCGCGGCGCGCCCGCCCGCCCGCCGAGCAGGCCCTGCCCGCCGACCTCGCCGGCCACCCGGGTCACCTCGGCGGTCAGCAGCGACAGCCGGTCGACCATGTCGTTGTAGACGGTCGCGATCTCCCCCTGCACGCCCTCCGCGCCCTCGGGCAGCCGTACGGACAGCTCCCCGTCCCGTACGGCGGTCAGCCCGGCGAGCAGCCGCCGCAGCCCCTCCTCGGCGGACCCGGCGTCGGGCCGGCGCCCGTCCCGCTCGCCGTCGCGCGGGCCGTCGTGCTCGCCGTGCTCGCCGTGGGGTGCTGGTGTGCGCTCTGCCATGAGGGCCTGCCCGGGCGGGGTCGGACGCCCCGCCCATCCACTCTAGGACCCGCCAGGTCCGGAAGCCTCCGGGAACAGGTCCACCTGGAACCAGACCGTCTTGCCGTCCTGCCCCCGGGGCACCGTGCCCCACCGTGCGGCGAGCCGTTGCAGCAGATAGAGCCCGTGTCCGGAGGAGCGGTAGGCCCGGTGCGGGCCGTGCGGCCGCGGCCGGTGCGGGTTGGTGTCGCTGACCTGCACCCACAGCGCACGGTCGGTCCCGTCGAGGCGCAGCTCGCTGGGCACGCCGCCGTGCGTGTGCGCGTTCGTGACGACCTCGGAGACCAGCAGCAGCGCGTCCGCCACCGCCCGTGTGTCGGGCGTGTCCGCGGGCCCGAACCAGGCGCTCAGCGCCCGCCGGGTCGCCTCCCGGCAGGCGGCGACGACTCCGGGACCCGGTGGCATCCCCGTCAGGTCGTACCTGAGCGAGCGACCGCGGCCGCGGCTTCGGATCTCCATCCCGTCCGTGAGGGGCATACGCTGCGGCTTTCCGCTGCCCGGAGCGGCAAACGGGAGCCGCGCAGGGCGGGGGTGCCGGGCGCTCGGGCGCTCGGGCGGAGTCAGTCGCTCCGCCAGGGCGGCCGGGACGGGCGGGTGACCTCCACCCACACGATCTTCCCGAGGGCGCCGTTCGCCTTCGGCGCCGAGCCCCAGGCCCCGGCCAGCCGGTCCAGGACCATCAGCCCGTGCCCGCCGGGCAGCGCCGGAGAGCGGGGCGCGTGCGGGCGGGGCGGGTCCGGACTCCCGTCGGCCACTTCGAGGCGCAGTCGGCCGTCGGCGTGCCGCAGCACCAGCTCCTCGGGCCCGGCGGCGTGCAGGCACGCGTTGGTGACCACCTCCGACACCATCAGGAGCACGTCCTCGGCGCGTTCGCGCCCCTCGGGCGTGGTCGCGGGCAGCCACCCCCAGTCGCGCAGCGCGACCGCCGTGAAGTCGCGGCAGCGGGTCACGGCGCCGGTGGTGGTGCCGAGGAGGAGCCGCCGGACCTGGGCGCCGGCGAAGGCGTCGACGAAGGGGTCGGAGAGGGAATCGGCGAAGGCGGCCGCGTCCGGTGGCCGGTCGCCGTCGTCTTCCCGCCCCCTCATGACCCCTCCGGGGCCGGGGCGTCCGCGAGGGCGCTCGCGACGGTCTCGTACACCCGGAAGACCGAGCGCGCTCCGGTGATCTCGAACATGCGGTCCACCGGCGGTCGCAGTCCCGCGAGGTCGAGGCGTCCGCCGGCCTCGGTCATCCGCAGCCGGGCGCGGAGCAGCACGTTCAGACCGGTGGAGTCGCAGAAGCTCAGCCCGGAGCAGTCGACGACGATCCGGAATCCGTCCCTGCCGCTTCCGTCGCTCCCGTCGTGCTCCGCGAGGGCGTCCCGGAGCGGGCCCGCCGAGTCGTGGTCGAGTTCGCCCGCGAGGGCGAGGACGACGGTGTCGGGGCGCCGTCCGTTCAGCTCCCGGACGTCGAGCCGTCCGGCGAAGTCCTCCGCCCGGTCCATGGCCTCCATGCGGTGCCGGCCTCCTTCCGGTCCGGTCTGTACGTCCTGCGTCACGCTTCATTGCGCGTCAAGCACCATGATCAGGCGAAGCCGAGCACCTCGCGATCTTTGACGATGGTGAACAGCCGCAGCGTCCCCGTCATCGCGAACAGCTGCTTCAGCTGCCGCGGCACCGGGCCGGCGAGCACGAGCCGGCCGTGCGCGAAATGGGCGGTCAGCAGCTCGTGCAGGAACGACGAGTCGCCGAAGCCGATCTGCGAGATGTCGAGGACGGTCTGCCGGCAGCCCGAGTGCCGGGCCTCGGCGAGCGCCCGGCGCAGACAGTCGATCGTGTCGACGTCGAACTCCCCGGTCGCCGCGAGCACCACGGTGCCCGGTGCCGGGGAGGGTTCGCGGACCACCCAGGCGGTGCCCGCAGGGGCGCGGTAGGTCCGCGGCTCCTGACCGGCGGGGGCCGGGTTCCGCTCCCCGCCCTGGGGCGGCACGAAATCCACGGGGACCATGGCGGCACCTCCGCTGGGCGCCTGCCCCGATCCCGCCTGCTCATGCGGCCCGGGGTGGCGCGGCCGGGCCGGTTCAGGGGCGCAGCGGCTCGCTGAGTTCCACGGCGCGCAGGGCCGCCGCGAGCGAGAGCTCGTCGGGGAAGTCGAGGGCCGTGTCGGTCAGCTTGATCACGTGTTCGTCGCCGTGCGCGAGGGCGCGCTCGAAGACCTCCTCGGGGGTGCGGGAGGCGGGCGGTGCGGGGACGACGGCCTCGGCCGGCGCGTACATCGCGGTCACCGCCGCCGACGCCGTCCACGCGGCGTGCAGGCTCGGCACCCACAGGTCGCGGGGGAGTGCGGGCAGGGTGCGCAGGACGGCGTTGGGCGCGGTGGCGGCGTGGACCAGCATGGTCTCCTCGCCGTGGCCGTGGGTGGCGTAGCGGTGGGTCGCGGCGCGGACGAGTTCGGTGAGCCGCTCGTACGCCGCGTCCGGGCCGGTCACCGACGCCGCCCAGACCGGCAGCTCCCCGACCCGCCCGAGCCGGTCGGGGAAGCTCCCCTCCTGCCCGGCGATGCGCGGTACGGCGTCGAGCGCGGCGGCGGCGGTGGCCCCGTCCGCGCCCGGCAGCGGGGCGACGCCGGTGACGGGGCGGTGCCGGGCGGCCCAGTAGCCGAGGCCGTGCGCCAGCTCGGTGAGCCGTGGGCCGGTGTGGTCGCCGCCGTCCGCGAGCAGGGTGCGTACGGCGTGCCCGACGCGGATCACGGGGTGCGTCGAACCGCCGTACATCCCCGGCAGCAGCCGGGGCCACCACTCGGCGAGCACGTCCCGCCAGGGGCGCTCGGCGAGTTCCCGGCCGAAGTGCCCGATCCAGTCGGCGGCCCGCCGCGGGTCGCCCAGCGCCTCCCGCCAGTCCTCGCCGGTGACGGGCGCGACCCCGGCCGGGAACTCCTCCAGCTTCGGCGCGTACGCATCCAGCCACCGATGCACCGCTCGCCCCTCCCCGTGCGCGGCCAGCGCCTCCACGGCCATGGGCGCGTGATTGGTGAGCCGCCCGAGCCGCTCGGGCCCGCTGGAGTGCAGCCGCTCCAGCGCCTCGTCGAGAACGCCGGTGCGGTCGGTGCTGTGCCTGTCTGTCGTCTCCATACGGGGGACGGTAGGCCGCGCGGTCGGGCGGCGGAACGGGCCCAAGTCCTAGACCGGGAGCCGCCGCTCGGCCTAGGGCGAGTCCTAGGCCGCCCCGGCACCAGGTGCCGGACACGGCCTGGGGCGGCAGCCCAGGCGAGGCCCTGCGGGCCTGGCCCAGGCGCGCCCCTTGGGCCCTTCGAGCCCGGCGGGCACGCCACGCTGCTTCCCCTGGCCCTGGCGGGCCTGACGGGTGTCTCGCCGACCCGGCCAGGCGGCGCGACCCCCCAGGGCTTCGCCTGGGTGGGTATCCCCGGCGGAGCCCTGCGCCATGGGGGCCGGGCGGGGCCCTGGCGAAGCCAGGAGGCGGACCCCCCACGCCACTTTCCGCCCCCGGCGGCCCTGGCGGGCCTGGGGACGCCCCGAGCACCGACTGTCGCGGGCCCCTGTCCGACCCTGATCTGCCGGACACTCCCAAGGCCGCTTCCGGCGACTCCCACCCCGGCCGGCGAGGCCCGGCACGCGCACCCGCCCGTGTCTCCTCGGCCCCGACGGGGCCCGCGGAGGCCCCAACCGCCGCCGCGCCCCCTGCCCTCGGGGCGAGGACACTCGGACACCCGTTCGTGGCTCGTGCGTTCCGTGCGAAGAAATTTCTCGTGCGGGTGGAGTGGCGGGGCAAAGGGCCGTCGCACGCCCCATGGCGCGCCGGGACTCGCGATCATGCCGGGGTGATCAATTCCGTACCCCCACAGGACCTCAACCACCCCGCCCCGCGCCGCACTTCGCACCGTCGGGCGCTGCTCGTCGCCGCGCTGTGCCTGCTGCCGGCGGCCGTCGCCGGCCCGGCGGGCCAGGCGAGCGCCGCGCCCGGCGCTCCCGCCGCGCCGCGGCCGGCGGTGACGGCGGGGGAGGCGGTGGCCTCCGCGCGGCTCGCCGCGATCCGCCAGGACCCGGCCGCGCTGCAGGCCTTCTTCCGGGCCATGCCCAAGGGCGGTGAGCTGCACAACCACCTCTCCGGCGCGGTCACCACCGAGTATCTGATCGAGCTCGCCGCCGAGGACGGCCTCTGTATCGACACCAAGACGATGACGGCCGTCGCGCCGCCGTGCGGCCCGGGCACGCGCCCCGCCGCCGACGCGCGCACCGACGGCGCGTTCCACGACGCGCTCGTACGCGAGTGGTCGATGCAGGACTTCCCGCCCGGCGGCAACGGCCACGACCACTTCTTCGACACCTTCGGCAAGTTCGGCGAGGTGACCTGGCGGCACCGCGGCAAGCTGCTCGCCGAGTTCGCCGACACGGTGGCCGAGCAGAACCAGTTCTATCTGGAGACCCTGGTCACCCCGGCCTCCGACAGCGCGAAGAAGCTCGCGGGCGAGGTCGGCTGGGACGCCGACCTGGCCCGGATGCACAGCAAGCTGGTCGCGGGCGGCAAGCTCGACAAGGTGGTCGCCGAGGCGCGCAAGGAGGCCGACGCCGGCGACGCCGAGTTCCGCACGGAGGCCCGCTGCGCCACCGACACGCCCCGCCCCGGCTGCGGGCTGACGGTCCGCTGGATCTCCCAGGTCTCGCGCGGCAGCACCAACGAGCGGGTCTTCACGCAGATGGCGCTCGGCATGCGGCTCGCCGAGGCAGACCCGCGCTTCGTCGCGGTCAACCTCGTGCAGCCCGAGGACTGGGACACCTCCCTGGCCAACTACCGCACCCAGATGCGGATGCTGCAGTACCTGCGCGGCGTCTACCCGAAGGCCCATGTCACCCTGCACGCCGGCGAGCTGTGGCCCGGTCTCGTCAAGCCCGAGCACCTCACCTTCCACATCGGCGAGGCGGTGAACACGGCCGGCGCCGAGCGCATCGGGCACGGCGTCGACCTCGTCCACGAGGACGACTGGCAGCGGGTGGCCGACACCATGGCCGAGCGGCGGATCGCCGTCGAGGTGCCGTTCACCAGCAACGCCCAGATCCTCGGCGTCAAGGGCGCCGACCACCCCTTCGAGACGTACCGCGCGCACGGCGTCCCGATCGTCCTCGCCACCGACGACCCGGGCGTCTCGCGGATCGACATCACCCACGAGTACCGCTACGCCGCCGAGACGTACGACCTCGGCTACCGCGAGCTGAAGGACCTGGCCCGCGCCTCCCTGGAGTACGCCTTCCTGCCCGGCGCGAGCATCTGGCAGGGCAACCCGACCCGTGACGGCTACCGCCTGGCCGGTGCCTGCCGCCACGACGAGCCGGGCTCCGAGCGGCTGCGCCCCGCCTGCCGCCGGCTCCTCGACGCCAGCCCCAAGGCGGCCGTCGAGTGGCGCCAGGAGGCCGCGTTCGGCGCCTTCGAGCACCGCGTCGCGACGGGCTCCGTCGGCAGCTGACCCGTCCGGTGCGTTCGGTACGTCCGCCCCGTCGGCCACCCCTCCCCGGGGCGGGCGGCGGGGCGGCGTCACGCCAGGGCCGCGTCACACCGGAGGCCCGCCGGCGACGCCGAGCGGGATCGCCGCGGACAGTACGGTGCCCTCGCCGGGCGCGGACTCGACCGTGAGGGTGCCGCCGAGCTGGGCGGCGCGGGTGCGGATCGCGGGCAGTCCGTGGCCCCGTACGCCCCCGGTGTCCGCGAGCGCCGCCGCCGGGTCGAAACCGTGCCCGTCGTCGGCGACGTCGAGGACGACCTGGTCGTCGAGGTACGTGAGGGTGAGCGCCGCCGTGCCCGCGCCCGCGTGTTCCCGCACATTGGCCAGGGCGCCCTGCGCGATCCGTACCAGGGCCGACTCGACCCGGCCGGGCAGCGGCCGGTCGGGAGCGCCGTCGACATGGCAGCGCACCCGGAGACCGCCGGTGCTCTCCCGGGCGGCGAGCGCCCGCAGGGCCTCCTCGAGGCCGCCGCCCTCGGCGAGGTCGGCGGGCGCGAGGTCGTGCACGAAGCGGCGGGCCTCGGTCAGATTGTGCTCGGCGATCGCCGTCGCCGCCCGCACGTGCCGGCGGGCGGTGGCCGGCTCCCCGTCCCACACCCGGTCGGCGGCCTGCAGCAGCATCTGCTGGCTGGACAGCCCCTGCGCCAGGGTGTCGTGGATCTCCATCGAGAGCCGCTGCCGCTCGGCGAGCGTGCCCTCGCGGCGCTCGGTCGCGGCCAGCTCACGGCGGGTGCGGACCAGATCCGCGATGAGCCGCCGCTGCCGCTGGGTCTGCCGGTCCATCTGTACGAAGACGGCCACGGCGATCGCCGAGACCGCGGGCGGCGCGAGCAGCAGGTCGAGATCGAAGCGGCCGGCGAGCCGCAGCTGCGCCACCACGGCCACCGCCGTGAGCAGCGTGATCAGCGCCGCCGCGGCCGGCGGGCGCAGGGTGCGCAGGCTGAGGTAGAACAGCGGGATCGAGCACCAGGCGAAGCTGGGCGCCAGGAACACCAGCGCGATCCAGACCGCGACCACCGCCCCGAGCCACCACGGCCGGCGGATGCCGGTGCCGGTGCGCGCCCCGCTCGGCGTGGTCCCGGTGACGTACAGCGCGGCGAGCAGCACCGCGAGCGCGACCACCCAGGGGGCCCGGCCCTCGTCGGTGTGCCGCATCAGGAAGCGGGTCAGCGAGGAGCCGAGCAGCAGGAAGAAGCCGACGTGGAGCAGCACCCGGAACCAGCGCTCCTCGGTCTCCCCGTACCAGGAGCTCTCCCGCGTACCCTCACCGTCCATCCCCGCCATGCCCTGTGCCCTTCTCCCAGTCGGCGCGCCGTACCGGCTCCAGTTAATCCGGAAAACACCGCAGATGCCCCTTTCTCAAAGCGGATGTCCGCCGGTGGATCGGCGGGCTACCCTCTGGCCGGTCAACCGCGTTCCGTCAGAAGGGGGTTCGACCGCCATGACCGCGTCGTCCCGTGCCTCGATGCTCGACCTGCTCTCGGCCGACGGCCCCGACCCGGACCATGCCGAGGCGCTGATGCTCTACGGCCGGCTCGTCGGCACCTGGCGCGTCGAGAACCGCTACCGGTTCCCCGACGGGGAGTGGCGCACCGCGACGGGCGAGTGGCGGTTCGGCTGGACGCTCGGCGGGCGGGTGGTGCAGGACGTGCTCCACTGCCCCGACTTCCACGGCCCCTACCCCGGCACCACGGTGCGGATGTACGACGTGACCACCGGGCTCTGGCAGATCACCTGGTTCTCGCCGAAGCTGCCCTCGTACTTCTCCCAGACGGGCCGCCCCGACGGCGCCGGCGGCATGATCCAGGAGGGCACCGACGCCGAGGGCAGGCCCTCGCGCTGGACCTTCGGCGACGTCACGCCCACCTCCTTCCACTGGCAGGGCTTCGTGGCCACGCCCGACGGCGGCTGGGACCTGTTCCAGGAGATGTACGCGTCCCGGGACGGGGGTCAACCGATCGGCTGACCCCGGGGTCGGCCGGCCGGGGTCGCGACAGGGGCCGGCGGGCGGACCGGGCGGGGCCCCCGACGGACCCAGGATGGATGACAGAGCGGGACGGCGCAGCGCCTCCCGGGCAGCGACCACCATCACGAGGAGTCATCCACCATGAAGAAGATCTCGATGCGGGCCCGTGTCCTGACCGGCGGCGCCACCCTCGTCGCCCTCGGCGCCGGCGCCTTCGGTGCCGTCTCCGCGAACGCCGCCACGCCCGCCGCCGCCCCGGCCGCCGCGGTCGTCAAGGCGGACGTGAAGAACAAGAACACCACGCAGAGCACGCATCTGACGATCGAGGCGGCGACGAAGGCCGCGCAGGCCACCCTGAAGGCCGCCGAGAAGGAGAACCAGCGGGTGTCGGTGGCGGTCGTGGACCGCAACGGCAACACCATCGTGACCCTGCGCGGCGACGGCGCGGGCCCGCAGTCCTACGAGTCGGCCGTGAAGAAGGCGTACACCGCGGTCTCCTGGAACGCGCCCACCTCCGAGCTGGTCAAGCGCCTCACCAACGCGCCGACCCTGAAGGACATCCCCGGCACCCTCTTCCTCGCCGGCGGCGCCCCCGTCACGGCCAAGGGCGCCCCCATCGCGGGCATCGGCGTGGCCGGCGCGCCCTCCGGCGACCTGGACGAGAAGTTCGCCCAGGCCGGCGTCGCCGCCCTCAACTGAGGTCGCAAAAAGAGGACTTGGCTGACTCAGGCGCTCGTGAGGATCACGAGCTGCCGGGTCGCCCGGGTCATCGCGACATAGCGGTCGACGGCGCCCTCGACGCCGGTGCCGAACCGCTCGGGATCGACCAGGACCACCAGGTCGAACTCCAGGCCCTTCGACAGCTCCGGGGTGAGCGAGAAGACCCGCTCCCTGCCCCGCACCGCGGGACCGCCGATGACACAGGCGGTCCCTTCGGCGTGCTCGGCCAGCCACGCGTCCAGGATCCCGTCCAGGTCCGCGACCGCGCCGTGCGCCACCGGCACGCCGGAACGGCGCACCGAGGTCGGCACATTGGCGTCGGGCAGCGCGGCCCGGATGGCGGGCTCGGCCTCGGCCATCACCTCTTCCGGCGTACGGTAGTTGATGCTCAGCGAGGCCATCTCGACCCGGTCCAGGCCGACCCGCTCCAGACGCTCCCGCCACGACTCGGTGAAGCCGTGCCGGGCCTGCGCGCGGTCGCCGACCACCGTGAAGGAGCGCGACGGGCAGCGCAGCCGCAGCATCTGCCACTCGGCGTCGGTGAGTTCCTGCGCCTCGTCGACCACGATGTGCGCGAACGGCCCGGCGAGCGCGTCCCGTTCGGCGCCCGGCAGGACGCTCTCGTCGACCAGGCTGACCTTCGCGTCCTCGCCGCGCAGCATCCGTACCAGACCCTCGCCGTCGTCCCCGTCCGCGCCGGAGTCGGCGGCCGCCGCGATCAGGTTGTCGACCACCGCCGACATCTCCCGGCGCTGGTCGGCGAGCGCCTGCTCGTAGCGGCGCAGCCGCAGCCCCGCCTCCGGGTCGCCGAGCCGCTGCCGCGCCGCGTCCAGGAGCGGCAGGTCGGACACCGTCCACGCCCGGACGTCCGCGCGTTGCAGCAGCCGCACCTCGTCCCGCGACAGCCACGGTGCGCAGAGCCGCAGATACGCCGGTACGGACCAGAGGTCGCCCACCAGGTCGGCCGGATCGAGCACCGGCCAGGCCCCGTGCAGCGTCTCGGCCAGCTCGCGGTCGGCGCGCAGCGCCCGGCGGAACGGCTCCTCGGGCACCTCGGTGTCCTCGTCCAGCTTCTCCAGGAGCAGGCTGCCCAGCTCCGCCCAGATCCGCTCGCGGGCCTCGTTGTGCGGCACGCCGTCGGCGGCCTCGAAGGCCTCCGCCCAGTCGTCGGCGGTGAGCCGCAGCTCCGCCCACGGGGTGCTGACGGTCAGCGCCTGCGTCGGCGCCTCCTCGTAGAACCGCACCGCGAGCTCGATCGAGCGCACCATCTCGGCGGAGGACTTCAGCCGCGCCACCTCCGGGTCGCTCTCCGGCACCGCGGTGGCGCCCTCGGGGACCAGGTCGCGCACGGTGCAGGTGCGCACGCCCTCCTCGCCGAGGCTGGGCAGCACGTCGGAGACGTACGCCAGATAGGGCCTGCTCGGGCCGACGAAGAGGACGCCGCCGCGCCGGTGGCCGAGGCGCGGGTCGGCGTAGAGCAGATGGGCGGTGCGGTGCAGGGCGACGACGGTCTTGCCGGTGCCCGGGCCGCCGTCGACGACCAGCGCGCCGCGCGAGCCGGCCCGGATGATCGCGTCCTGGTCGGCCTGGATCGTGGCCAGCACGTCCCGCATGCGCTCGGAGCGGTTGGAGCCGAGGCTCGCGATGAACGCGGACTGGTCGTCGAGCGCCGCGTGCCCTTCGAGGCCGTCGGCGCTGAACACCTCGTCCCAGTAGTCGTGGATCCGGCCGTCGGTCCACTGGTAGCGGCGGCGGCTGGCCAGGCCCATCGGGCGGGCGTGGGTCGCGGCGAAGAAGGGTTCGGCGGCCGGCGAGCGCCAGTCGACGAGCAGCCGCCGCCCGGCGGCGTCGGTGAGGCCGAGCCGCCCGATGTAGACGGGCTCGGCGGAACCGGGCCCGTCGGAGCCCGGTCCGGCCGAGTCCGCGGGAACGATCCGCCCCAGGCACAGGTCCAGGCCGAAGCGGCGCAGGGTGCGCAGCCGGGCGGTCAGCCGGTGGATCTCGTTGTCCCGCTCCATCGCCTCGCGGCCGATCCCGCCCGGCGCCCTGCGCAGCACGGTGAGCCGGTCCGACAGCTCGGCGATCGACTCCTCCAGGCTCTCGGCGACGGCCGTGAAGTGCTGCTCGTCGGCGGCGATCAGCGCCGGGTCGGCCTTGGGGGAGTGGTGGTCGGACAGATTGAACGCGGACGTATGCGTACGCACGTGGTGAAGCTCCCATTTCCGCAGGTTCCGGCGTCAGGAGAGCGATTGTGCGGCAGCAGGGGGGCCTTGCCGCAAGGCCCCCCATGCGCTATAAGTTAAGAGTGGCGAGGAGAGCGTTCCTCGCCTCTTCTGTTGGACGGGTCGCGGTCACGCCTGCTCGGTCGCGAGCAGCGCCCAGATCTCCAGGTCCTGACGCGCGCCGTTGAAGGCGAACACCTCACGCAGCGTGCCCTCGTACTGCATTCCGAGGCGCTTCGCGACGGCAATGCTGCGGTCGTTCGCGGGCGTCACCCGCCATTCCACCCGGTGCATTCCGCGTACCTTCAGCGCCCAGTCCGCGAGATGCCGCGCGGCGAGCGTGACAAGGCCCTTTCCCTGTGCGTCGGGGGAGAGCCAGACACCCATTTCGCATACCCCGGTGGGCACGTCGAAGATACGGAAGAGCGCACCGCCCTCCAGTTTTCCGTCGACCCAGATCCCGAAAATCCGGCCGCCGTCCTGACTCTGTGTGTCGGCGTACCGCTGGAGGAAATTCCGCGCGGAATCGGCGTCCACGATGAAGTGCGCCCACGGCAGCCAGGGGGCCAGATGCGGGCGCACCCGGTCCACGTACGCGGCGAATTCTCCCGCCTGCCACGGCTCCAGTGGGCGTAGCTGGGCGGAGTCTGTCAGGTCGTGGCCGAAGAGGGTCACGCAAGCCTCCCTGAGGGCTGGGATCGGGCGTCGGATCGGGCGACGGGTCAGGGTGGTGCGGCCGGCCGGTGACGGGCGTCCGCACCCCTGGTGAACGCCGCCCAGCCTAGGCGAGCGCCAACGGACCCGCCCAGTACGGCAGTCGGCGATGTCCGTTTCGTCCCTCCGCATGAACGTGCGCCGCACAGGCGTGCGCGCGCCATTTGTTGATCCCCGCTCCTCGCTCCCCACACGATGTGGAGGTCGGAAAGCGAACGCGGCCGGGAAATAGCGACGGCCGTCCATCGAAACGGAGAGAGATGCTTACCAACCGGTTCGTCAAGTCCGCCGGAATGGCTGTTTCGGCCATTTTCCTCGCGGCCGCTCCGGTCGTCTCGGGTGAACTCCTGGAGGGTGTCGGCAACGCGGCCGACACGACGCAGCGGATCACGGCGGATCACGGCTGGGGAAAGAAGGCGGCCACCGCCGACGCCGGTTCCGGCGACGGGCGCCTCGTCCTCGCCGGCGCGACCGACGACCACGGCTGGGGCTGAGCACCGCCTCGTAGCGCCGCACTCGCAGCGCGGCACTCGTAGCGCCGCACTCACGGCGCCGCGTCACACGCAGTTCATCCGGGATTAAGGGGAGGGGTAGAAATGGCGGCAGTCAGCGTGCACGAGGTCGTGGCACGGTGGGTCGAGCGACAGCCTGAGGCCTGTGCCGTACGCGATCCGGCGGAGGGCCGGTCGCTCTCGTACCGGGAGCTGTGGCAGCGCGCCGGCTGGCTGGCCGCCGAGCTCGCGCACCGCGGAGTCCGCCCGGGCGACCTCGTACCCGTCGCCCAGGACCGCTCGGCCGATCTGATCGTCACCTTCCTCGGCATCCTGCGCTGCGGCGCCGCCTACCTCCCGCTCGACGGGCTCGCCCCGACCACCCGGCTCGCCGACATCGTCGGTGAGTCCGGCTCGGGCGTGATCGTCCGCGCCCCGGGCGCCGCCGGCCGCTGGGCGGACCTGGCGTCCTGGCTGCCCGCGGGCGTCGAGCCGCTCGACCTGCCGGAGCGCGACCCGGGCCGGCCGGTCCCCGAGCCCGCCGGCGACCGGGACGCCCCGGCGTACGTGAACTTCACCTCCGGTTCCACCGGCCGCCCCAAGGGGGTCGTCGTCCCCCACCGGGCCGTGCTGCGGCTCGCGCTCGGCGCCCTGTTCTGCAGCGTGGAGCAGGGCGACCGGGTGGCGAGCTCCGCCAACCCGGCCTTCGACGCCACCACCTTCGAGCTGTGGAACGCGCTGTGCGGCGGCGCGACCGTCGTGGTCTTCCCGTCCGTGACCGAGCTGGCCATGGACGAGTGGACGGCGCTGCTGCGCGCCGAGCGGATCGACCACATGTTCCTCACCACCTCCCTCTTCCACACCGTGGCCCGGGAGAGCGCGGACGCCTTCGCGACCGTCGGCACGGTCGTGGTCGGCGGCGAGCAGCTGGAGCTCGGCGCGGTGCGCCGGGTCCTGGCCGCCACCCCGCCCGGACGCCTGGTCAACGGCTACGGACCGACCGAGACCACCACCTTCGCCGCCTACTTCGACTGCACGGACGCCTCGCTCGCCGGCCTCGACCGGGTGCCGGTCGGCCTCCCGCTCCAGGAGACCTCCCTCCACCTCCTGGACGCGGAGCTGAACGAGGTGCCGGCGGGGGAGACCGGCGAGCTGTGTGTCGGCGGGCCGGGCGTCGCGCTCGGCTATCTGGCCCGGCCGGAGCTCACGGCGGAACGTTTCATCACCCATCCCGCCACCGGCGAGCGGATCTACCGCACCGGCGACACCGGCCGGCTGCTGCCCGGCGGCGCCGTCGAGCTCTTCGGCCGCACCGACCGGCAGGTCAAGCTGCGCGGCTTCCGGATCGAGCTGGAGGAGATCGAGCGCACCGCGATGGCCTGCGGACTCGCCGACTCCGCCTTCGTCGAGAAGGTCGGCGAGGGCCCGGCCGCCTCGCTCGTCGGCTTCGTACTCCCCGCTGCCGACTCGGCGGCCTCCGGCGCACCCGACCGCGCGGAACTGCCCGCCGCCCTCAACCGCCGGCTCGCCGAGACCCTGCCCAGCTATATGCTCCCGGCCCGCTGGCTGGTTCTCGACCGCGTCCCCTTCGGCTCCACCGGCAAGGCCGACCGGACCCAGCTGCTCCGGATGCTCGAAGCTCCCGCTCCGGCCCCCGCCGCCCCCGCCGCACCCCCCGCGCCGGACGCGGGCCCGCCCTCCGCCACCCCCGAGGCCGAGGCGGCCCCCGTCCTGGCCGCCCTCCAGGAAATCTGGCAGGACGTGCTCGGCCTCCCCGCCGTCGACCCCGACGCCAACTTCATCGACCTGGGCGGCAATTCGATCCTCGCGATGCAGATCGCCACCCGGGTGCGGCAGCGCCTCGACATCCGGATCGACGCCGGTGCCGTGCTGCTCACCGACAGCCTCGACGAGCTGGCCGCGCACGTGGCCTCGACCCCCCTGGCGGCCGCCTCGTGACCGGAAACCAGCCCGCGCCGCTCTCCTTCGCCCAGGAGCGGCTGTGGTTCGCCGACGCCACCGCGCCCGGCAACCCCACGTACAACGTCCCGCTGTTCTTCCGTACCCCCGAACCCCTCGACCCCAAGGCGCTCTCCTTCGCCCTGGAAGCGGTCACCGCCCGGCACGAGCCGCTGCGCACCGTCTACCGGCTCGCCGGCGACCGCCCCGAGCAGCACGTCCTCGCCCCCGAGCCGGTGCCCGTCGAGGTCGTCGACCTCACCGGCGCGCCCGACGCCGCCGCCCGCGCCGAGCGGGAGGCCGAGGAACGCGGCCGCGCGCCCTTCGACCTCGCCGAGGGCCCGCTGCTCCGCTGCACCCTGTGGCAGGGCCTGCCCGGCGGCGACGCCGTGCTGCTCACCGTCCACCACATCGCCGTGGACGGCTGGTCCCTCGCCCCGCTCTTCGACGACCTGGCCCGCGCCTACGCGGCCGCCCTCGCCGGGGACCCGATCGAGCTCCCTGAACTCCCGGCCCGTTACGCCGACTTCGCGACCCAGGAACGGTCCGCCGCGCACCAGCCGGCCGCCGTCCGCGCCCTCGACGAGCGCGCCGCCGAGCTGCTGAAGGTCGCCCCCGGACTGCGCCTGGCCGGCCGCGCCGACCGCCCGGCCGCCCCCGACGGCGCCCGCACCGGCGCCCGGCACGAGCTCGTCGTGCCGCCGCCGGTCCGCGCCGGGATCGACACGCTCGCCGCAGGCCTCCGCGTCACCCCGTACGTCGTGCTCACCGCCGCCGTCCAGGCCCTGCTGCACCGCTGGTCCGGCCGGAGCGCGTTCCTGCTCGGCACCATGACCGCCAACCGGGACCACCCCGGTCTGGAGGAGGCCGTCGGCTTCTTCGTCAACACCGTGCCGCTGCACGCCCGGGTCGACGCCGCAGATTTCTTCCGCGCCCTCTGCAAGGCCACCCGCAAGGAGGCCTTCCGGGCCCTGTCCGTCCAGCGGGTCCCCTTCGACCGGCTCACCGCAGCCGTCGGCGCCGCGCGCGGTACCGGCCGCACCCCGCTGGTCGAGGTCGGCTTCGTCTACCAGAACGCGCCCGTGGTCCGGGCCGGCGGCGCCGGCTGGAGCGTGCCCGTCGTCCTCGGCACCGGCACCGCCAAGTTCGACCTGCTGCTGATGCTTGAGGACGGGCCCGAGGGCCTGTCCGTCACGATCGAGTACGACTCCGAGCTGTACGGCCCCGCCGACGCGAAGGGACTCGCCGAGGGCCTGGCCGCGCTGCTCGACGCGGCGGTCGCCGACCCCGACCGGGCGCTCGCCGAGCTGCCGGAGCTGCCCGGCCAGCCCGCCGCCGACGCCCTCCCGCCCGAGCCCGAGGTGCCGGCCGTCACTCCGGCGGCCCCCACGACCGCGACCACGGCCATGCCTGGCACCCCGGCCCTCCACGGCGCCGAGGCGGAGGCCGCGGAGCTCTTCGTCGCCGCCCTCGACAAGCGCGGCGGCCTCGGGCCCGCGCCCGCCGCGGCCGAACTCACCGGCGCCTCCGACTTCTTCGCGCTCGGCGGCCACTCGCTGCTCGCCGTCACCATGCTCGCCGAGACCAAGCGCCGGCACGGCCTGACCGTCTCGCCGCGCGCCTTCCTGCCCGACCCGACCGTCGCCGGACTCGCCCGCCTCCTCACCGAGGCCCGCGCCGCCGCCGCGCAGGCGGCCGCCGGCACCCCGGCCGCGACCGCGCCCGCGACCGCAGAGCGGCCCGGAGCCGCCGCCGCGGACCAGGAGGCCCACCCGGCCTCGCCCGTACAGCAGCGGTTCTGGTTCCTCGACCGGCTGCCCTCGCTGCGCGCCGCCTATCTGATCCCCACCCTCGTCGAGTACGCCGGAACCGTCGACCGCGACGTGCTGCGCCGCGCCGTCGACCTGGTGCTCACCCGGCACCCCGCGCTGTCCTCGGTGTTCTGCCTCGACCGGCGCAAGCGGCACGTCTGCTACCGCACCATCGGCACCCCGCCGCCGACGCCCGTCACCGAGGCCGCCGACTGGCACCCCGACACCCTGAAGAACCGGCTCTCGCGGCTGTGCTGGGCGCCCATGGACCTCGGGAAGGAGGCCCCGGCCCGCGCCGAGATCCTCGCCCTCGGGCCGGAGCGCACCGTGCTCGCCCTGGTCGTGCACCACATCGTCGCCGACGGCTGGTCCCGCGACCTGCTGCTCGCCGAGATCGGCACCGCCTACCGTGCCCTGGCCGCCGGCACCGAACCGGTGCTCGCAGAGCCCGTCCACCCCGCACACCTCGCCCCCGCCGAGGCGCCCGCCCCGGCGCGGGAGACCGAGCGGGCCGCCGCACTCCTCGACCATCTGCGCGGCGCGCCCAACGACATCGACCTGCCCCACGACTGGCCGCGCGCCGAACTCCAGTCCACCGAGGCGACCTTGCTCACCGCCGAGCTGCCCGCCGCCCTCGCGGGCCGGCTGCGCGCCGTCGCCGCCGACGTCGTCGGCTGCACCCTCTTCATGACCACGGCGGCGCTGCTCGCGGTGGCCCTCGCCCGGCGCGGCGGCCAGCGCGACTTCCTCTTCGCCTTCCCCTGGGCCGGCCGCGAGGACCCGGCCGCGGGCGAGGCGATCGGGATGTTCGTCAACACCCTGATCCTCCGCCTCGACCTGCGCGGCGAACCCACCTGGCGGGAACTCCTCGGCCGGGTCCGGGAGAGCTGTTCGGTCTCCTACCGGCACGCCGACGTGGCGCTCGACGTCCTCGCCAACGAGCTGCACAGCGACCGCGACCTCAGCCGCCCCGCCCTCACCCCGGTCTTCCTCAGCGCCCAGAGCGGCGACACCGGCCCGGCCGGACTGACCGGCGACACCACCGCCCGCCTCCTCCCGCTCGAACCGCTGCACATCAAGTACGAGCTCGAACTCGTCGCCGAAGAGGCGGCGGACGAGCGGCTCGACCTCCGCCTGGCCTACGCCGTCAACCTCTTCACCCGGGATACGGCCGAGGCCCTGCTCATCGACGTGGTCACCGCCGCCGAAGACCTCGCGGCCGACCCCGACTCCCACCCCTTCACCAGGAGCACTTCGTGAACAACACCGTGGCCACGACCCCGCTCACCGAGACCGAACTGCTCACCCGGGTCCGGCAGGCCTGGGCCGACGTCCTCGACCTGGACACCGTCGAGCAGGTACCCGAGGACGTCAACTTCCTGGAGGCGGGCGGCAGTTCGCTGCTCCTCATCATGCTGTGGGAGGAGCTGGACCCGCTGACCGAGCGGACCCTGAAGGTCTCCGACCTGTTCCAGCACAGCACCGTCAAGGCCCAGGTCGCCCTCCTCGGCGACGCCTCCGGCACCGAGGAGGCCCTGACCGAGCTGGGTGCCCGCAACCGCGGCGGCCTCATCGGCCGTGCGCGCCGCGACCAGTCCGCGTCCGAGTGAACGGGGGAACCGCGACCATGACCCACAGCACCGACATCGCCGTCGTCGGCATCGGCCTGCGCTACCCCGACGCCGCCACCCCGGCGGAGTTCTGGCGGAACATCGACCGGGGCGTCGTCTCCATGCGCGAGATGTCCCCCGAGCAGCTCAAGGCCGCCGGCGTCACCGACGAGATGCTCGCCGACCCCTCCTTCGTCAGGGTCGCCACCTCGCTGGCCGGCGTCGAGGACTTCGCCTCCGAGTTCTTCGGCTACCCGCCCCGCGAGGCCGAGACCATCGACCCGCAGCAGCGGCTCTTCCTGGAGGCCTGCTGGGAGGCCCTGGAGGCCGCCGGACACCCGGCCCGCAAGGACGCCACCACCGGCCCCGTCGTCGGCGTCTTCGCCGGCAGCGCCGCCGGCAACTACTCGGCCGCCCTGCTCGCCGCCAAGGCCCGCGAGTCCGGACTGCGCGCCGCCGTCGACGACCTGGAGCTCACGGTCGGCGGCCAGGCCGACTTCATGACCTCCCGCGCCGCCTACAAGCTCGGCCTGCGCGGCCCCGCCCTGAGCATCCAGACCGGCTGCTCCTCCTCGCTGTACGGCGTCCACTACGCCACCCTCAGCCTGCTCTCCGGCGAGTGCGACATCGCCCTGGCCGGCGGCGCCACCGTCCTCGAGCCCTTCCGCGGCTACCGCCACCAGCCCGGCGGCGTGCTCTCCGAGGACGGCTACTGCCGCTCCTTCGACGCGAGTTCGACCGGCACGACCTACAGCTCCGGCGTCGGCGTCGTCGCCCTGCGCCGCCTCGACGACGCCCTCGCGGACGGTGACACCGTGCTCGCCGTGATCCGCGGCAGCGCCGTCGGCAACGACGGCGGCGACCGCCTCGGCTTCGTCGCCCCCAGCCCGCGCGGCGTCGCCGACGTCGTCGCCGCCGCCCTCGGCACCGCCGGCGTCACCGCCGACAAGCTGCGCTACGTCGAGGCGCACGGCACCGCGACCCCGGTCGGCGACAACATCGAACTCATCGCGCTCAACCGGGCGTTCCGCGCCACCACCGACAAGACCGCCTACTGCGCGCTCGGTTCGGTGATGTCCAACATCGGGCACACCGGCCCCGCCGCCGGCATCGCCGGCTTCATCAAGGCCGTGCACGTCGCGCGCACCGGCACCATCCCGCCGCACCCCACCTTCGAGAGCCCGCGCGACCCCGACATCCTCGACGAGAGCCCCTTCTTCGTCACCACCACCGGCGAGGAGTGCGCCGACGCCGACCGGCACGTCCTGGTCAACTCCATGGGCGTCGGCGGCACCAACGCCGCCATCGTGCTCGCCGCCCCGCCGGAGCCGGTCCGCCCCGCGGCCCCGCGCCGCGCCACCGTGCGCCTGGTGCTGTCCGCCCGCACCCGCGCCGAGCTGGACCAGACCTGCCGCCGGCTCGCCGACGCCCTCGACGAGGGCGGCCTCGACGCCGAGGACGTCGCCCACACCCTGCGGGTCGGCCGCGCCGTCTTCGACGAGCGCCGGGTGGTCACCGCGCCCCGCGAGCGCCTCGCCGCCGCCCTGCGCGTGCCGCGCCCGCCGGCCGTCCGCACCGAGCGCTCCGCCGGCCGCCGCCCCGTCCTGGTGCTGCCCGCCGACGGCGCCCCGCAGCCGCCGGCCGCGCTGCTCGCCGGACTGCGCGCCGCGCTCCCGGAGCTCGGCGAGCCCCTGACGGGCACTCAGGAGAGCCTGCCCGATGGCCGGTTCCCGCTGTACGTCGGCCACGGCGAGCCCGCCCGCGACCGCCACGTCCTCGCGCTGCCTGAGCAGGACGCTCCGCTCGACGCCGACGCGCTCGCCGAGCTCCTCGACGACGCCGTCACCACCGCGTGGCTGCACGGCGCCGAGGTCGACTGGTCCGCCCTCGACGGCGCCCGCGGCCGCCGCGTCACCCTCCCCACGTACCCCTTCACCCGCAAGCGCCACTGGGCCCTCGACCGGCTCACCTACGACGGCCCGGTCGCCGCCGCCCCCGCCGCGCCCGGCACCGGCGGCACCTCCACCGCCGCCGAGGGCAGCGTCGAGGCCGGACTCGTCCAGCTGTGGAAGGACCTGTTCGGGCACGAGACCATCGGCCTCGACGACGAGTTCGCCGCGCTCGGCGGCACCTCGCTGCTCTCCGTACAGATGGTCCTGGAGATCCAGAACCGCTTCGGCGTCCTGGTCAACATCCACCGGGCCGGCGGCAGCCAGGCCACCGTCCGCCGCCTCACCGCCATCGTCGAGGGCCTCAAGAACGGCGCGGGACTCGGCGACGAGGAGGTCGACCCGGCCGCGGACGGCGACGGCGCCCTCGTCGACGCCGACCTCCAGATCGCCCTGGAGCCGCTCGCCAAGAAGCCCGCGCCCGGCAAGGACGTGCTGCTCACCGGCGCCACCGGCTACCTCGGCGCCTTCCTCCTCGACGAGCTGGTGCGCGCCTCCAAGGGCCGCGTCTACTGCGTCGTCCGCGCCGCCGACGAGGCCGAGGGCATGGCCCGGCTCAAGGCCACCGCCGCCAAGTTCGGCCTGGCCGAGCCCGACCCGGAGCGCGTGCACGCCGTCCCCGGCGACCTCCGCGACATCGCGAAGGTCTGCGCCACGTACCGCGACGGCGAACTCGCCGGCCGTATCGGCCACGTGCTGCACTGCGCCGCCAAGGTCGTCTTCACCGAGCCGTACCGGATGCTCCGCGAGGACAACATCCTGCCGCTCGTCGGACTCCTCAACTGGATGCGCCCGCTGGGCATCCGCGACATCAGCTTCATCTCCACCGTCGCCGCCACCGCCCCCGCCGGCGGCGACGGACGCCTCATGGAGACCCGCGAGCAGCCGCTCGACCCGCAGCTCGGCGGCTACGGCGTCAGCAAGTGGGTCGGCGAGCGCATCCTGGAGCGGGCCGACCAGGACGGCATGCGCGTCCGGGTCTTCCGCCCCGGCCTCATCATGGCCTCCAGCAAGACCGGCGCCTGCAACGACAAGGACCTCATCTGGTTCCTGCTCGCCAGCGGCCTGGTCGTCGGCGCCCGCCCGGTCGACGACCGCGGCATGCCGGTCTCCCCGGTCGACGTCCTCGCCCGCGCCGTCGCCGAACTCGCCCTGTCCGGCAGGTCGGTGGGCCGCGCCTACCACCTCGTCGACGAGATATCGCCGAGCCTGGAGGACCTCTTCGCGGCCCTGGAGACCGCCGGCCTGCCCACCCGCACCGTCCCGCTGACCGAATGGCAGCGGCTCGTCGCCGAGCAGGCGACGGCCACCGGCAGCAAGGTGCTCTCCGCCACGGCCCTCTACGAGATGGAGGGCCACGAGCTCGACGAGGCCGGCGTCCAGGCCCGCGCCTGGCAGCCCTGGCTGCGCAAGGCCGGCCTCTCCCCGCTGGTCACCGGCGAGCAGCTGCGCAGCGGACTGGCCTTCCTGGCCCACCGTACCGAGGACATCGGCTCGCTCCTCCCGGCCCTCGCGGCCGAGGGCGCGGCCGCCGCCACCCAGGGGGAGCAGCAGTGAGCGACAATCCGACCACCGGAACCACGGACGCCGGTACGCGCCGGCACCGGCTCGCGGTCATCGGCGCGGGTGTCATGGGCACCGGCATCACCACCCTGGCCCTCGGCCGCGGAGTCGACGTGATCCTGGTGGACGTCTCCGAGGAGATCCTCGCCAAGGCGAGCGCCGCCGCCACCGGCCAGCTGCGGCTCGCCCGGATGATGGGCAAGCTGCCCCGCGAGGGCGCCACCGGCGAGCTCGTCACCACCACCCGGATCGCCGACATCGCCGACGCCACCGCCGTCGTCGAGGCCGTCACCGAACTGGCCCCGCTGAAGGCCAAGGTGCTCGCCGAGGCCTCCGCCGCCGTCGCCCCCGGCACGCTGCTGATCTCCAACACCTCGGCCGTGCCGATCGACGAGCAGGCCGACTCGGTCGCCCGGCCCGAGGACCTGGTCGGCATCCACTTCATGAACCCGCCCTACCTGATCCACACCTCGGAGCTGATCCGCGGGCCGCGCAGCGGGGAGCAGGCCGTCGCCGACGCCCGCGAGCTGCTCGAAGCCCTCGGCCAGCACGGCGTGGTCGTCGGCGACGGACCCGGCTTCGTCATCAACCGGATCCTGCAGCGCATGATCAACGAGGCCGCCCGGATCGTCGCCGACGGCGTGGCCGACCCGGCCTCCGTCGACGCCGCCTTCGAGGGCTGCCTGGGCCACACCACCGGCCCGCTCGCCACCGCCGACCTCATCGGCCTCGACAACGTGGTCGACTCCCTGCGGGTCCTGCACGAACGCACCGGGGACGCGGGCTACGAGCCCTGCGCCCTGCTCCTGGAGAAGGTCGCCGCCGGCGATTTCGGCCGCAAGACCGGCCGCGGATTTTTCGAATACGGAGGAAGCACGTCATGAGCACCCCCACCACCCAGCAGGACACCGCCGCCACCGAGCAGGACACCACCGCCATCCGTGAGACGCTGACCGCCTTCCTGGAGCAGCGCACCAAGACCGCCGTCGCCGCCGACGTCGACCTGTTCTCCACCGGCCTGGTCACCTCCCTGTTCGCCATGGAGCTCCTGGTGCACGTCGAGCAGTCCTTCGGCGTCCAGGTCGGCGGCGCCGACCTCACCCTCGACAACTTCCGCAGCGTCGACGCCATGACCGCCCTCGTGCTGCGCCTGCGGGGCGCCGGCGATGAGTGAGGCGACCGTACGCCGCTCCGCCCGCGCCGAGGCGGAGCAGCTGACCGGCGACCTCATCGGCGACCGGGCCGACGCCTGGGACCGGGCCGGCGAGCTGCCCCTCGACCTGCTGCGCGAACTGGGCGCCAAGGGCGTGCTGTGCGCCCAGGTGCCCGCCCCGTACGGCGGTCTGGGCCTCAGCAGCGCCGACAACGGCGAACTCACCGCGCACGTCGGGGCGCTCTGCTCCTCCGTCCGCAGCGTCATGACCTCCCAGGGCATGGCCGCCTGGACCGTCGAGCGGCTCGGCAGCGACGAGCAGAAGGCCGTCCACCTGGCCGAGCTGACCTCCGGGAAGCTCGCCGGGGTCGCCTTCAGCGAGCCCGGCGCCGGCAGCGACCTCGGCGCGATGAGCACCACCATCCGCACCGAGGGCGACAGCATCGTCCTCGACGGCCGCAAGGCCTGGATCACCGTGGGCGCCTACGCCGACCTGCTGGTCGTCTTCGGCCGGCACGGCGAGGGCGCCGGCGCCGTGGTGGTCCCCACCGACGCGCCCGGCGTACGGATCGAGCGCGTCGCCGACCCGATGGGCTGCCGGGCCGCCGGACACGCCAACGTCACCCTCGACGGCGTACGGCTGCCCGCCGACCGGCTCCTCGGCGGCGCCGGCCTCCCGGTGGACTGGCTGGTCACCTCCGCGCTCACCTTCGGCCGGGTCTCCGTGGCCTGGGGCTGCGTCGGCATCCTGCGGGCCTGCCTGCGCGCCGCCGCCCAGCACGCCGCAGGCCGGGAGCAGTTCGGCGTCCCGCTCGCCGACCACCAGCTGGTCGCCCGGCACCTCGCCGAACTGCACGTCGCCCAGGAGGCCTCGGCCCGCTGCTGCGAGCAGGCCAGCCGCTGCTGGGACGACAACAGCCCCGAGCTCGTCACCTCCGCCGTCACCGCGAAGCACCTCGCCGCCGGGCACGCCGCCCGCGGCGCGGCCGCCGCCGTCCAGGTGCTCGCCTCGGCGGGCGCCCGGGACGGCGGGCCGGTGGCCCGCGCCTACCGGGACGCCAAGCTGATGGAGATCATCGAGGGCAGCAACGAGATCAGCCAGCTGCTGCTCGGCAAGCACGCCCTGGCGGTGTGGTCATGAGCGACGACCTGTCCATCGGCATCGGCCGGGTGCACACCGTGCTCCCCGAGGTGCGCACCCCGCTGGCCGACCTCCCCGAGTTCCCCGGACTCACCCCGGAGGAGGCCGAGTTCGCCCGCGGCAGCGGCATCGCGACCGTCGGCGTCCTGGAGGACACCACCGCCGGCGACCTCGCGGTCCGGGCGGTCCAGGGCCTCCTCGACGAGCTCGACGGGACGGACGGGGCCGCCCGGCCCGACACCCTCGTCCTCGTCGGGCCCCGCGCCCCCGACGTCCTGCTCGGCTCGGACGCCTGCCGCGTCCAGGCCGAGGCCAAGCTCGACGGCGCCTTCGCCTTCACCCTGGACGGCCTCGGCTGCACCGGCTCCAGCGCCGCCTGGGCGCTCGCCCGGGACCTGCTGCTCGCCGACCCGTCCCGGCAGAGCGTCCTCGTCGCCCACGGCAGCCGCCCCACCGGCTACGACCGGGTGCGCCACCCGGTCACCGTGATCGGCGACGGCGCCTACGCCATGACCATGGTCCGCGGCGGACGGCCGGTGCTGCGCGCCCACCGCCAGGAGACCGACGGCACCTTCCACGACCTGTTCCGGGTGGACTACAAGCAGGTGCCGCAGTACGAGTGGCGCGAGGAGTGCGCCTCGCCCGACCGGTACCGCTTCGAGCTCGCCATGAACAGCCGCATGCGGCTCTCCCGCATGGTCGACGAGGTGCTCGCCGACGCCGGCGTCGACAAGGGCGCCGTCGCCACGACCCTCATGCAGAACGTCACGGCGAGCGCCTACCAGTTCTACGAGACGCTCCTCGGCCTGCCCATCCACCCGGTGTGCGGTGAACACCTCGCCGCCTACGGCCACCTGGGCGCCATGGACGTCGTGCTCAACCTCGACCGGCTGCTCGCGGCCGGCGAACTCGCCCCGGGCGACCTCGTGCTCGTCCTCAACAACAGCCCCGTCGCGGCCTGGGCCGTGACCCTGTGGGAGGTGTGACCGTGACCGAGACCGTGCAGGACATCACGACCGTCAAGTGCCTGGTGTGGGACCTCGACAACACCCTGTGGCAGGGCACCCTGCTGGAGGACGGCGAGGTCGTCCTCCCCGACGAGATCCGCGCCGTGATCACCACCCTCGACGAGCGCGGCATCCTCCAGGCCGTGGCCAGCAAGAACGACCACGACCACGCCTGGGGACAGCTGGAGAAGCTGGGCGTCGCCGAGTACTTCGTGCACCCGCGGATCGGCTGGAACCCCAAGTCCGGCTCCGTCCGCGACATCGCCGAACAGCTCAACTTCGCCCTGAAGACCATCGCGTTCATCGACGACCAGCCCGCCGAGCGCGCCGAGGTCGAGCACCACCTCCCCGAGGTGCGCTGCTACCGCGCCGAGGAGGCCCTGGAGCTCACCGGCCGCCCCGAGTTCAGCCCCGTCACCACCGCCGACTCGCGCCGCCGCCGCGAGATGTACCAGGCCGGCTTCCGCCGCGAGGCCGCCCGCCAGGACTTCACCGGCGCCGACGAGGAGTTCCTGCGCACCCTCGACCTCGTCATGACCATCCGGCGGGCGGCCGACGAGGACCTCGCCCGGGTAGAGGAACTCACCCTGCGCACCAGCCAGATGAACGCCACCGGCGTCCACTACGGCGACGCCGAGCTGCGCGCCCTGCTCGCCGACCCCGACCACGAGGTCCTGGTCATCGCGCTCAGCGACCGGTTCGGCGACCACGGCGCCGTCGGCATCGTGCTCCTCGAACGCCTCCCCGGCGTCTGGCACCTCAAGCTGCTCGCCACCTCCTGCCGGGTCGTCTCCTTCGGCGCCGGCGCGGTCATCCTGCGCTGGCTCACCGACCGGGCCGCCGCCGCGGGAGTGCACCTCGCCGCCGACTTCCGGCGCACCGAGCGCAACCGCATGATGGAGGTCGCCTACCGCTTCGCGGGCTTCACCGGCGACGCCTGCCCGTGCGCCGCCGCCGTCACCGGGCCGGACCGCGACGGCATCGAGCTCCTGCACATCGAGCCCGTACGGCAGGAGCCGCCGACCACCATGCGGCTCGACGCCCCCGACCTGGCCGTCCCCGCCGTCCCCGCGGAGGCGAGCCATGGCTGAGCATCGCACCGAGGACGAGCTCCCCGGCAGTCTGTACGCGTGGTTCGACCGCACCGCCGAGCGCCACCCGGACCTGCCGGCCCTGGAGGCGAGCGGCGCCGCCCTGAGCTACCGCGAGCTGCGCCGGGCCGCCGAGCACGTCGCCGCCCGCATCCTGGCCGCGCACGGCAGCGCGCCCCGGCGGATCTCCGTCATGGCCACCCGCTCCGTCGCCGTCCTCGCCGCCTACCTCGCGGGCCAGCGGCTCGGCGCGACCGTCACCCCGGTCAACCCCGGCTTCCCGGTGGCCCGCAACCGGATGATCGTCGAGCTCTCGGGCGCCGAGGTGCTCGTCGTGGACGCCGCCGACGCCGCCCAGCTCGACGGCGGGCTCGCCGGCGCGGTCACCACCGAACTGCGCCTGGACGCCAAGGAGGTGGCCGAGGCCGGCCGCGCGGCGGACACGCCGGCGCCCGAGCTCCCCGCGTACACCACGGGTCCCGACGACGTCGCGTACGTCCTGTTCACCTCGGGCTCCACCGGCCGCCCCAAGGGCGTGCCGATCCGGCACCGCAACCTCACGCCGTACCTCGCGCACAACATCGCGCGGTACGGCATCGGCCCGGGCTGCCGCACCTCCCACACCTTCGACCTGACCTTCGACCCCTCGGTCTTCGACCTGTTCGTGACCTGGGGCGGCGGCGGCACCCTCGTGGTGCCCGGCCGGGCCGAACTCCTGTCGCCCGTCGACTACATCGCGGACAACGGCATCACCCACTGGTTCTCGGTGCCGTCCGTGGTGTCGGTCAGCGCCCAGCTCGACAACCTGCCCGCCGGGCTCGCCACCAGTCTGCGCGCCAGCGTGTTCATCGGCGAGCAGCTCTCCTACGACCAGGCCCGCGCCTGGCACGCGGTGGCCCCGCACGCCGCCCTGGAGAACGTCTACGGACCGACCGAACTCACCGTCGCGTGCACCGAGTTCGCCCTGCCCGCCGACCCGGCCGACTGGCCCGCGACCTCCAACGACACCGTGCCGATCGGGCCCGTCTACGGCTTCCTCGACCATCTGATCCTCGGCGAGGACGGCCGGCCGGCCCAGGAGGGCGAGCTCGTCGTGCGCGGTTCGCAGCGCTTCGACGGCTACCTCGACCCGGCCGACAACCGGGGCCGCTTCCTCGCGTACGACGAGGAGCGCGGCGTCACCCCGTACGACGGCGAGGGCCCGCTCACCGAGGCGCACTACTACCGCACCGGCGACCGGGTGCGCTGGGAGGACGGGCGGCTCGTGCACCTCGGCCGCCTCGACAACCAGGTCAAGGTGCGCGGCTACCGCATCGAACTCGGCGAGATCGAGGCCGCGATGCGCCGCCACCCGGACATCGCCGAGGCCGTCGTCATCGCCCTGCGCGACGGCGACGACGTCGAACTCGTCGGCTGCCACACCGGCGAACCCCTCGAACCCCAGCCGCTCGCCCGCTGGCTGCGCAAGCGCGTCCCGGTCCACATGGTGCCCCGGCGATTCCGGCACCTGGAGAGCCTGCCGCTCAACCCCAACGGCAAGGTCGACCGGCCGCGTATCACCAGCGAGCTCCAGACCCCCCACGACCTCGCCGCGGCCGGACCGGCCGGCGGCGGCCACGGAGGCCACCATGGCGCTACTCGATGACATCGTCCCGCCGCCCGGCATCGTCCGGACCCTGTGTGTGAGCAACTTCGCGAAGACCGCGGGCCACGGCGTGCTCATGGCCGTCAGCGTGCTGTTCTTCACCCGCACCGTCGGCATCCCCGCCGAGCAGGTCGGTCTCGCGCTCAGCATCGGCGCCGCCATGGCGATGGCCGCCAGCATCCCGGCCGGCCGGCTCGCCGACGCCGTCGGCCCGCGCAACACCACCGTCGGCTTCCTGCTGCTGCTCGGCGTGTTCGTCGGCGCGTACGCCTTCGTCGAGAGCTTCGCCGCCCTCGTCGTCGTCACCAGCCTCGCCCTGATGGCCGAGTCCTCCACCGACGCCGCCCGCGGCGCGCTGATCGCCGGGCTCATCCCGCAGGAGGAACGGGTCCGCGCCTGGTCGTACATGCGGGCCGTGTCCAACCTCGGCGTGACCCTCGGCGCCGCGGCCGGCGCCGTCGCCCTCTGGTTCGACAGCCGCCCCGCGTACGTCGGCCTGCTCATCGCGGGCGGCGCCATGTTCCTGATCGCGGGCGCCGCCTATCTCACCGTGCCGTCCGTCGACCCGGCGCCGAAGGAGAGCAACGGCCCCAAGTGGGTCGTGCTCCGTGACCTGCCGTACGCGGCCGTCGCCCTGCTCAACTCGGTCCTGGTGATGAACGTCGCCATCCTCACCGTCGCCCTGCCGATCTGGATCACCGGCCACACCGACGCCCCCAAGTGGCTCTACTCGGTCATCCTGATCCTCAACACGATCATGGTCGTGCTGTTCCAGGTGCGGGCCGGCAAGGGCAGCGAGACCGTCCGCGGCGGCGCCCGCACCCTGCGCCGCTGCGGGGTCTTCCTCGCCCTGTGCTGCGGGCTCTTCGCGCTCGCCGCCGACCGCCCGGTCTGGGTCGCCGTCGCCGCGCTGCTGGCCGGTGCCGCCGTCCACGTCATCGGCGAGATGCTCTACAGCGCCGGCTCGTGGTCGCTCGCCTTCGGCCTCGCCCCCGACCACGCCCAGGGCCAGTACCAGGGCATGTTCGGCATGTCGACCCAGCTCGGCTCCATGGTCACCCCCGCCCTCGCCACCCTGCTCATCGTCAAGCTCGGCTGGCCCGCCTGGGTGGTCTTCGCCGCGCTGCTGCTCGCCGCGGGCCTCGCCGCCCCGGCCGTGGCGTCCTGGGCCGAACGCACCCGCACTCCGGCCCCCGAGACGGGCGCCGAACCGGCCGTCGCCTGACCGCCCGAAACGAGAAGGCCCACTCATGGACTTCAGCCTCTTCTACTTCGCCAACGACAGCACCGAGGCCACCGCCGACCGCTACGAACTCCTCATGGAGGGCGCCAAGTTCGCCGACCGCAACGGGTTCAGCGCGGTGTGGACGCCCGAACGGCACTTCCACCCCTTCGGCGGCCTCTACCCCAACCCCTCGGTCACCGGCGCCGCCATCGCCGCCGTCACCGAACGCATCGGCATCCGGGCGGGCAGCGTCGTCGCCCCCCTGCACCACCCGCTGCGCATCGCCGAGGAGTGGTCGGTCGTCGACAACCTGTCGCACGGCCGGGTCGGCCTCTCCTTCGCCTCCGGCTGGCACGCCACCGACTTCGCCCTGCGCCCCGAGAACTACGCCGACCGCCGCACCATCCTGCTCGAACAGGTCGAGCAGGTGCGTGCCCTGTGGCGCGGCGAGAAGATCACCGTCACCGACGGCGTCGGCACCGAGCAGCGGCTCGGCGTCTACCCGCCGCCGGTCCAGCCCGAGTTGCCCGTCTGGGTGACCAGCGCCGGCGGCGTCGAGACCTTCCGCAACGCCGGCCGCTCCGGCTCCGGCCTGCTCACCCATCTCCTCGGCCAGGACCTCGACGACCTCGCCCACAAGATCGGCGAGTACCGCAAGGCCGTCGCCGAACTCGGCCGCCCCGACGGCTGGACCGGCCACGTCGCCCTCATGGTGCACGCCTTCCTCGGCGACGACGAGGACGCCGTACGCGACACCGTCCGCGCCCCGCTCGGCGACTACCTGCGCAGCTCGCTCGGGCTGCTGCTCGGCTCGCAGCTCGACGGGCGGCGCGTCGACGCCTCCAAACTCGCCCCCGAGGACATCGACTTCATCGTCGCGCGCTCCTTCGACCGCTACTTCGACGACGGCGGCCTGCTCGGCACCGTCGACAAGGCCGAGCGGATGGTCGAGCGCTTCCGCGCCATCGGCGTCGACGAGATCGCCTGCCTGATCGACTTCGGCCTGCCCACCCCCGCCGTGCTCGCCGGACTCGAGCACCTGAACCGGCTGCGCGCCCGTACGGCGGCCTGACATGACGGACAGCACAAGGAGGACAGCGCCCGTGGGCGGGATCGTCGACTTCGAAGTGGTGCTCCCCTCCTCCACCGTGGAGGTGGAGGAGCTGCACGCCGCGTCCGGCGTGCCCGTCGCCGACATCCTCGCCATCACCCACACCGCCTCCTTCCCCGCCCTCGACGAGGACGAGCCGGCCTGGGAGCTGGCCGCCACCGCCGGCCGCACCGTCCTGGAGCGCACCGGCGTCGACCCCGACGCCATCGGACTCGTCGTCTACGCCGGCTCGGGCGAGTGGGACCTGCCCTTCTGGTCGCCCGCCGCCAAGGTCGCCGACGAGCTCGGCATCGGAAACGCCCACTGCTACGAGGTCACCAACTTCTGCAACGGCGCGATGACCGCGATCCGCACGGCGCTCGCCGAACTCGCCCTGAACGGCGGGCAGTACGCGCTCGTCCTCATCGGCGACCGGCTCAGCCGGCTGGTCGACCACGAGGACGCCGAGTCCAAGCACCTGTTCAACTTCGGCGACGCCCCGGCGGCCGTCCTGCTCGGCCGCGAGGGCACCCTCCTCGACGTCCTCGCCTCCGCCGCCCGCACCGACCCTTCCTGGGCCGACTACTACTCCGGCGACGTCGAGGACGACCGCGTCCTGATGCGCCGCCGCGGCCGCCGGCCCGGACTCGGCGACGCCTATCTGGAGAACTTCCCCGCCCGCGTCCACGACGTCCTGGACACCCTGGACCGGCGGATCGACGACGTGGACTGGTTCCTCGTCAACCAAGGGGACAAGGGCATGCACGAGAAGCTGCTCGCCAAGCTCGGCATCCCGGCCGGCAAGAGCGTCTTCAACTACCACCGGTACGGACACATGGGCGGCTCCGACCCGTTCCTCGCGCTCCGCGACCTGATCGGCGAGGACCGCCTCACGCCCGGGGACCTGGTCCTGGTCGCCTCCAGCGGCATGGGCTTCAGCTGGGGCGTCACGGCGCTGGAGTACCGAGGCCGATGACCGCTCCCGTACGCCCGTACGCGGGCTGGAAGGACCTGCGGCGCTATCTCGCCCCGGTCGAGGGACCGGCGGGTGAGCCCGGTGGCGCGGGTACGGGTGAGGGGGAGCCGTTCACGCTGCTCCTCACCCACCACGCGGGCGGCTCGGCCGCCGCCTTCGCCCCGCTGCTCCGGCACCTGCCCGCCGGCTGGCGGCTGCTCGCCGTGGACCTCCCCGGCCGGCTGATGGCACTCGGCGAGGGCGGCTGCCGCACCACCGCCGAGGCGGTGGAGTGGCTGGCCCCGCTCACCCGGCGGGTGCTCGACGCGCCCCGCGCCGGCTCGTACGGCGTCTTCGGCCACAGCATGGGCGCCCTCATCGCGTACGAACTCGCCCGCGAGCTCTCCCGCGACGGGGACCCGCCCGTCTGGGTCGGCCTCTCCGGCGCACCCGCCCCCGGCCACCGGCCCGAGCGCGCGCAGCGCCACCTGTGGACCCGGGAGCGCCTGACCGCGTTCCTGCGGGAGCTCGGCGGCACCCCCGAGGAGGTGCTCGCCGTCCCCGACCTGGTCGGACCGATGGTGGAGGCGCTGCGCGGCGACCTCTCGATCGTCGACACCTACGAGGAGCACCCAGGCCCGCCGCTCGGCGTCCCGCTCTCGCTGTTCACCGGCGCGGACGACCCGGTCGCCCACCCCGGTCTCGCCGCGCCCTGGGCCGGCCACACCACCGGCCCGACCGCCCGGCACTCCTGGCCGGGCGGCCACTTCTACCTCTTCGAGCACGCCGCGGAGGTCAGCGCGCGCATCGCCCACGACGTCGCCGACGCCCTGAAGCCCGGCGCCGATCGCTGATCCTCAGGGATCGCAGGGGCGCTCGTTCTCGGGCTCCGGGAGCAGCCCCTTGGTCGCTATCAGATAGCCGAGCTGGGCCCGGCTCACGCTGCCGAGCCGCCGGGATATCCGACTGATGTATTCGGCCACGGTGCGCCGGCTGATGCCGAGTCCGCGGGCGATCTTCTCCTCGGTGTGTCCGGCGACCAGGAAGCGCACGATGCTCTGTTCCAGCTCCGAAACGACGATTTCCGGCCGTTTTCCCGCGGCCGGATCGACCGGGGTGCCACGGGCCCACGCGTACTCGAAGACATTCGCCAGATAGCGGACGATGCTCGGATCGCGGACCTCCAGCGCCTCGTCCGGAGAATCGGAAAGGGTCGGAATGAATGCCACCGTGCGGTCGCAGATGATGACCCGGTCGAACATCTCGTCCACGGTCCGGATACTTCCGCCGGCTTCCGCGACGGTCCGGATGTATTCCGCCGTCGGCGGATGGTTCCATACCGCATGTTGATAAAGGGTGCGTTGCGAGACGCCCCGTGACAGGAGTTCGAGATTGCGCGCCACCACCGTTTCCAGGATCTCCGGGGGCCGGCGGCCGCCCGGCTGGGCGGTCAGCAGCTCGGACTTGCACAGTCCCACCGCCACGTCGATCGTCGCCGCGATCTCCCCGGCGCCCTTCAGCACCGTCGAGCACTGCGTCCCGCTCTGCCGGGCCTCGGTGTACACGGCCTCGGCCGTCTCGAAGGACTTGGCCAGGGCGTCGAGCCGGCGCCGGTCCTCCGCGAGCGTGCGCTCCAGGGGAGCCAGCGTCCGGCCCGCGGCGATCGCCGGGGTGACCGGCGCGAGCAGCTCGGGCTCGCCCGGAGCCGGTACCAGCAGTCCCAAAGCCGTCGCACAGTGGACCGGCGGGTCCGCCGGCACCGACCCCGCGGCGACGGCGCTTTCATAACGACGTAGTCCAGGCTCGCAGAGTCCTGGTCCACATGGCGTGCCATCACATCCTGTTTGCGACATTTGCCCCCCTGCGTGATCATGCGCTGCGCATACCTGTTAGGTCAGGGCGTTGTTGCGGCAACCGCGCGCCGGAAACCATGAGTGAACCCTCTCCGACTCGGTTCGAACCGCATTTACCAAGGGATGGAAATGGCACCCTCGATTCAGAGCAATGAGTTCCGTTCGGCGGTGGCCCGGCTCTCCGTGCCCGGAATGGGCACCGAGGTCGTCGGCCCGCTACTCGCGAACCTCGTCCAGCTCCTCCGCCCGAGCCGGGTGCTCGAAGTGGGAATGGGATACACCACCCCCTTCCTCGCCGCCGCGCTCGCCGAGGCGGAGGAGACGGCCGCCGCCGAATCCCTCGCCCTCGCCGAGAAGACCCGCGAACACCTCGACGCCGGCCGCGCCCTCGACGACCAGTGGCTGCTCGCCGAGCCGCCGCTCGTCACCCCCTCGCTCCACCTGGAGCCCTACCGCCCGCGCCTCGCCGCCGTCGACAACCTCTCGATCGCCGAGTCCTCCGCCGGCCGCTGCCAGGAGGTGCTCGCCGAACTCGGCCTGGCGGACCGGGTGACGGTGGTCAACGCCGACCTCAAGGACTCCCTGGACAAGCTCCCCGAGGAGTTCACCCCCATCGACTTCGCGTGGGTCGACGCCTGGGAGTGCCTGTGGTTCTTCGACCACTTCTGGCCGCTGATCAACCCCGACGGCGGACTCGTCGTCATGCACTACCTGATGACCTACCCCGAGGGCGACGCCGTCCGCCGCTACATAGCGAAGTTCCAGGAGCGCCACCCCGGGGAGCTGGAGGTGGTCAGCCTCCTGGAGTCGCAGAAGCTGATGCAGAACAGCGTCACCATCCTGCGCCGCACCTCCGGCGCGCGGAAGCTCCGGTACGCCGGCCCCGGCGGCGCCATCGACTACTCGGACCAGCTGCTCAGCGACGCCCGCGAGCACCTGCGCCTGGTCGCCGACGCCCGCGCGACCGACCGCCGGTCCGCGTGAAGCACCGAGACGAGCTGTGAGGACCGCTGTGACTTCCACCGCCACCGCCACGTTCACGCTCGAACACCCGGTACGGAGCCGGAGCTTCGCCTTCGTCCTGGGCAGTCCCCGCGACGGCGGGAACACCGAGACCCTGGCCCGGTACGCGGCCGAGGGCCTGCCGCCGGACAGCACCGGCAGCTGGCTCAGCCTGAGCGAACTCGCCCTCCCCGCCCAGCCGTCCGGCCCGCTGCCGGACGGGCCGGAGAAGGTGCTGCTCGACGCGACCCTCGACAGCACGGACCTCGTCGTCGCGTCGCCGCTCCACTGGTACAGCGTCTCGGCGGCCACCAAGCTCTACCTCGACTACTGGGCCCGCTGGCTCGCCCTGCCGGACCTCGCCTTCCGCGAGCGGATGCGCGGCAAGAACCTGTGGGCGGTCACCGCGTACGCCCGCGGCGAGGACGCCGACACCGACCCCCTCACCGGGATGCTCAGCCGCACCGCCGGCTACCTCGGCATGGAGTGGCGCGGCGCCCTCCTGGCCCGCGCCCACCGCCCCGGCGACCTGGAGGCGGACCCGGCTGCCCTCGCGCGGGCGGCCGCGTTCTTCGCGTAACGGCGCCGAACCGCACGGAACCGCCCCGGACTCCGCAGGAGGAGTCCGGGGCGGTTCGGGGTGGGCGTGCGGGCGGGCTGCGCGCGCTCGCCCAGTACCGGACGCCCTGAGCCGTCAGCCTCCCGGTGGCGCCGTGCTCGCGCCCGGCACCAGGCGGGGGAGGAGCAGCCGGGGCGCGGGCGGCACGGCGCCGGGCGGGGTGGCGAGGGCCAGGTCCACGGCCTGGCGGGACATCTCGCGCTTCGGCAGCACCACCGAGGTGAGCGTCGAGCGGGACAGCAGGCCCTCCGGGGTGTCGTCGTGGGCGACGACCGAGAGGTCGTGCGGGACCGAGCGGCCCAGGGCGCGGGCCGCCTCCGTGGCCGCCGCGGCCAGCACGTCGTGGGTGGCGAAGAGCGCGGTGGCCCCGGGGTGGGCGCGCAGGGCGGCGAGCGCCGTGTCGAGGCCGGCGCGGAAGGCCGGGGCCGGGGCCAGATGGACGGGGGAGTCCTCGCGGAAGGCGCGCCGGAAGCCCTCGACGCGTACGGAGTGGGCGGGGCTCGCCAGGATCACGGCCCGCTCGTGGCCCAGCTCGCGCAGATGGCGGCCGGCCAGCCCGCCGCCGTACGCGTAGTCGATGGTGACCACCGGGAAGCCGGGCGGCACCGGCGCCTCCCACGCGCACAGCACCACCGGGAAGCGGGCGTCCGCGAGCAGCGGCAGATGGCCGGTGAGCCCCTGGTCCCCGGCGATCAGGAGCGCGTCCACCGAGCGGCTGGTGAGCCCCGCCAGATGGCGGCGGGCCCGCTCGCCGTCGCGCCGGGTCGTGCAGAGCAGCAGATGGTGACCGCGCTCCTCCAGGGCGTCCTCGACCTCCTCCACGACGTCCGCGTAGAACGGCGCCGACACCGTCGGCACGAAGAGGCCCACCGTGCGCGTGCTGCCGGTCGCCAGCGAGCGGGCCACCAGATTGGGCACGTAACCGAGTTCGGCGATCGCCGCGCGCACCCGCGCCTCGGTGGCCGGGCGGACCGCCACCCGTCCCGTCACGACGTTCGACACCGTCTGCTTGGTGACGCCTGCCCGTTCCGCCACCTCCCGCATGGTCACCATGGCGTCGCACCGTAGCCCGGCCGCCAACCGCGGTCAAGGGACGCTGATTTCGTGGACGCGACTGCGCCGCGCCTCTTGTTTTACCGGTCAAATGAGCTCTATCGTCCGTGGCCGTTCGGCAACTCCGGCCCCCGCCCAGGGAGTTCACGTGCATCCTCCACGTCGCGGCAGGCTCCTGAGCCTGCTCGCCACCACCGCGCTCGCCGCCGCTTCCCTCGCCGTCGCCGCCCCCACCGGCTCCGCGGCCCCGGCCTCGACCCCTGCCCCTGCCCCCGCCCCCGCCCCCGCCACGAGCCAGGACACCTACACCGTCACCGTCGGCGCCAAGGGTTCCTGGACCCACCCCGACGACACGCCCGCCAGTCCCTACACCGACAAGGACGGCACCTTCTACTTCCAGCAGGCCCACGCCCTCTACGGCGCGAACGACTCCCGCCAGTGGAACTTCTTCACCGGCGCCGACCTCGACACCGCCACCCGCTCCAGCGCCCTCAGCGACGCCGTCAACCCGAGCAACAGCAACGACCGCAACAACGACACCACGTGGCGCTGCAACAACAGCCCGACCGGCGTCGAGTCCACCAGCGCCCCCGCCGGCAGCGGCTACGCCCACCGCAACTACTGCGACCTCACCGGCCTGTGGGTCGACCCCGACACCGGCGACTGGTACGGGCTCGTGCACAACGAGTTCACCCCGCAGCCCTTCGCCGACGGCATCCACTACGACGGCATCGACTACGCCGTCTCCCGCGACCAGGGACGCACCTGGACCGTCAAGGACCACGTCATCACGTCCCCGTACAGCACCAGGCGCGGCGACACCGCCGCCTTCCCCCAGCAGACGTACCACTACGGCACCGGCGACCCCCGCCTCTTCACCGACACCGCCTCCGGCTACTTCTACGTCTTCTACGGCTCGCGCATCGTGAACAAGGGCGGCGGCTGGGCCGCCTTCTACGGGCATGTCGCCCGCGCCCCCATCGCCTCGAAGATGGCCCCCGGCTCCTGGCAGAAGTGGTACGACGGCGCCTGGTCCCAGCCCGGCGTCGGCGGCCGCGAGAGCACCATGGTCCCGGTCGGGACGAACAGCACCGGCTATGTGCCCACCGACCAGGAGTACGACCCGGCCACCCCCGGCACCGTCAGCCAGCAGGTCGCCGCCGGGCAGACCCCGCCGACCTCGCCGCTCTTCGTCATGGACATCACCTACAACGCCCACCTCGGGCTCTACATCGGCGAGCCGCAGGCCGTCGACCAGAGCGGCAAGGCCCCGCAGGAGCTCTACGCCACCGCCGACCTCACCACCCAGAAGTGGTTCCGGCTCGGCGACACCGGCGGCTACACCACGGCGTCCTGGTACCGCTGGTTCCTCGACTCCGGCAACCGCACGAACTCCGGCATCGTCGGCCGGGACTTCCGCGCCTACTGCTCCTTCGGCTGCTCCGGCGGCGCGAGCAGCGAGTACGTCAACCTGCGGATCGACAGCAGCCGGCCCGCCGCGCCCGTCGACACCACCAGGACCTACCGGATCGGCAGCGCCGGCGGACGCGTCCTCGCCCAGGTCCAGGGCGGTACGAGCACGACGTCCGTGGCCGCCCCCACCGGCTCGGCCCTCGAGTCCTGGACCTTCACCGCCAAGGGCGACGGCTCCTACCGCATCGCCAACACCGCCACCGGACAGCTCCTCGGCGTCGCCGCCACCGGCCCGGCCACCCGCGCCTGGGGCACCCGGCCCACCGTGACCGCCCCGGCCGGCGGCACCGGAGCCACCGGCCAGGAGTGGTTCGTGATCCCCGGCGCCTCGGCCGCCGACAACACCCCCACCGGCACCTACCGCCTGGTCAACCGCTACAGCGGCCTCGTCCTCGGCCTCTCCGGCGACCCCGCACGCCCGGCCGCCGAGACCACGCCCGCCCGCAGCTGGACCGACACCACCGGCAGCCCGGTCGGCGCCGGGCGCGGCGCCGCCGAGCAGACCCTGAGCCTGACCCCGACCGGCACCGCGCCGCCCGCCCTCGACGGCGTCCGCACCCTCACCACCGTCTCCGGCGGAAAGGCGCTCGACGACCCCGACAGCAGCAGCGCCAACGGCACCCAGCTGATCACCTGGAGCCCGAACGGCGGCGCCAACCAGAAGTGGACCCTCACCCGGCAGACCGACGGGAGTTACGAGCTGCGCAACGGCTCGTCCGGCAAGTGCGCCGACATCGAGGGCGGCTCCACGGCCGCCGGCGCCCGGGTCATTCAGTGGACCTGCCACGGCGGCGCCAACCAGCGCTGGACCATCCTGCGCCTGCCGTCCGGCGGTGGCTACACCGTCGCCTCCGTCGGCAGCGGACTGCTCCTGACCACCGCGTCGACCGGGGACGGGGCCCGCGTCACCCAGCAGCCCGACACCGGATCCGGCCTCCAGCAGTGGACCGTCAGCTGAGGTCCTGGTCCGGGCCCTGGCCAGGGTCCTGGCCAGCGTCCTTGTCCTGGCCCGGGTCCTGGTCGCGGGGCAGCTCCTGGGTCGCCCAGATCGTCTTCCCCCGGGCGGCGAACCGGGTGCCCCAGCGGCCCGCGAGATACATCACCAGGAACAGCCCGCGCCCGCCCTCGTCGGTGGGCTCGGCGAGCCGCATGTGCGGGGTGGTGCTGCTGCCGTCCGTGACCTCGCAGATCAGCTCGCGGTCGCGCAGCATCCGCAGCGACAGGGGCGGCAGCCCGTAGCGGATCGCATTGGTGACGAGCTCGCTGACGATCAGTTCGGTGGCGTCGGCGAGCTCGTCGAGACCCCAGTCCGCCAGCTTGCGTACGGCGAGGGCGCGGGCCTCGGCGACCACCGTCGGGTCGTGCCGCAGCGGCCACTCGGCGATCCGGTCCGCGCCGAGCCGCCGGGTGCGGACCAGGAGCAGGCTCGCGTCGTCCACGCTGCGCGGGTCGTGGCGCTCGCCGAGCGCGTACACGACGTCGTCGCACAGCTCCGCCGGCGTCCGGCCCGGGCCGCCGAGCACCGTCCGCAGCGTGGCCCGGCCCTCGGCCGCCGAACGGCCCCGGCCCAGGACCAGACCGGAGGAGTAGAGGGCCAGCAGACTGCCCTCGGCGAGCTCCGCGGTCGCGACGGAGAAACCGCCGCCCCCGCCGAGCGGCGGCCCCGGCCGGATCTCCGAGACCTGACTCCGCCCGTCCGGGCCGAGCACCAGCGGCACCGGATGCCCCGCACTCGCGCCCCGGCAGCGCCCGGACACCGGGTCGTACACGAGATAGAGACAGGTCGCCGACGGGGGCTCGGCCTGCGTCGACGTGGCCCCGCCCTCCGGTCCGACCTCCCGCGCCAGCCGTACGGTCACCTCGTCCAGACCGGAGAGGAGCTCGTCCGGGGCGGGGTCGCGGGCCGCGAGCGCCCGCGCGGCGGTCCGCAGCTGGCCCATGGTCGCCGCAGCCTCGATGCCCCGCCCGGCGACCGTTCCCACGGTCAGCCCGACCCGCGCCCCGGAGAGCGGGATGACGTCGAACCAGTCCGCCCCGTCGTCGCCCGGCAGATGCACGTGCGCCGCCTCCACGCCCGTCAGCTCCGGCGGCGCGGACGGCAGCAGCCGGCGCTGCAGGGCGGTCGCGACGGTGCGCTCGCGGGTGTAGGCGTGGGCCTTGTCGATGCCGAGCGCCGTGAGCGTGGCGAGCTGTTCGGCGAGCTGCAGATCGTCCCCGTCGAACGGCTCGGGGCGGGTGGTGCGCAGGAAGACCGCGATCCCGAGGGCCGTGCCGTGCACCACGAGCGGCGCGGCGATCAGCGAGTGCGCGCCGGCGCCGAACGTCTTCGCCCCCGGGGTGCCGGCGGCGAGCCGGGGGACGAGACGCGGCCGCAGATCGGCGAGAGCCTGGGAGCACGGGGTGGGGAAGGGGAGGTCGACGAGCGCGCCCGGAGCCACGTCCCCGGCCGAGCCGTCGGCGGCGCGGAACGCGGCGCGGCGCAGCGGGCTGCCCGGGCCGACCCGGCCGGGCCGCAGCCGGCGCCCCTGGTACACCTCGCCGAGCACGTCGACGATCACGACGTCGGCGAGGTCCGGCACCGCCACCGCCGCCAGCTGCTCGGCCGTGGCGGTCTCGTCGAGGCTCGTGCCGATCCGGCGGTGTGCCCGGTGCAGGACCTCCAGGCGGGCCAGGGCCTGCTCCCGGTCGGTGACGTTCTCGGCGAGCGCGGCGAGTCCGAGCACCTTGCCCGAGGAGTCCGTGAGCCGGAACAGGGACGCGGACACGGCGATCTCCTCGCCGTCCCCGGGTTCGGGCCCTTCGGGCCGCCGCCCGTGCAGCAGGACGCCGAGCGCGGACTCGCCGGTCTCCAGGACGCGCCGGGCGGTCGCGTGGAGCTCGTCCGTGGCGAGTCCGGGGGCGAAGCCGCCGATCCGGTGACCGAGCACCCGTTCCTCCGGCACCTGCCGCATGCCGTGCGCCGCGTGGTTGAAGCGCGTCACCCGCAGCTCGGGGTCCACCAGGAACAGGCCCACCGGCGCCTGGGTGAAGAGGGCGTCCAGAAGCGCCGCCTCGGCCGCCCGTTCCTCGGCCCCGCGCTCCGCATCGCCCACGGTCGCCACCACCTCCGGCTCGCCGGGCCGCCGTGTGCCCTGCAGACCACGATGGCAGCCGCCGGGCGCGCGGCAAGTCGGGGCCGGGCCGCCCCCGGCACCACGGGCGGTGCCGGGGGCATGAGGCTCACCCGTTCGGCCGAGAGCGTCAGCCTCCGGACCCCAAGGCCCCCAGGATCCGCTCCGCCGCCAGTGTCGCCGTCAGCTCGCCGTCCCGGACCCGCCGCTCCACCTCGGGGGTGAGGGCGCGGACCGCCGGGTCGGCGTGCAGGCGGTTCAGGAGTTCGTCGCGGACCATCGACCAGGCCCAGTCGACCTGCTGGTCGCGGCGCCGGGAGTCGAGGCGGCCGGTCGCGTCCAGGAGCGCGCGGTGCTTCTCCAGGCGCTCCCACACCTCGTCGAGGCCGGTGGACTCGCGGGCGCTGCAACTCAGCACCGGCGGCGTCCAGAAGGCCTCCTTGCCGTGCATCAGACGGAGCGCGCCCGCGAGTTCACGCGCGGCAGCGCGGGCGTCGCGCTCGTGGGGGCCGTCGGCCTTGTTGACCGCGACCACGTCCGCCAGCTCCAGGACGCCCTTCTTGATGCCCTGCAGCTGGTCGCCGGTGCGGGCCAGGCTGAGCAGCAGGAAGGAGTCGACCATGTTCGCCACGGTCGTCTCCGACTGCCCGACGCCGACCGTCTCGACCAGCACGACGTCGTAACCGGCGGCCTCCATCACGACCATCGACTCGCGGGTCGCCTTGGCGACGCCGCCGAGCGTGCCCGCGCTCGGCGAGGGCCGCACGAACGCCGCCGGGTCGACCGCGAGCCGCTCCATCCGGGTCTTGTCGCCCAGGATGGAGCCGCCGGTACGGGTCGAGGACGGGTCGACGGCGAGCACCGCCACCCGGTGCCCGAGGCCGGTCAGCATGGTGCCGAAGGCGTCGATGAAGGTCGACTTGCCGACCCCCGGCACCCCGCTGATCCCGATCCGCCGGGCCCGGCCGCTGTGCGGAAGCAGCCGGGTCAGCAACTCCTGGGCGAGCGCCCGGTGTTGCGGCCGGGTGGACTCGACGAGGGTGATGGCGCGCGCCACGAGGGCGCGCTTCCCGTCCCGTACACCCTTCTCGTACGTGTCGATGTCGATGGCCATGGATCAGGCGTCGTGTCCCGGGCCGGCGTCCTGTCCCGGGCTCGCCTCGTGCCCCAGGCCCTCCGCGAGCCGGCGCACCAGGTCCGCGGCGGCGTCCGGGATCACCGTGCCGGGCGGGAACACCGCGGCGGCGCCCATCTCCAGGAGCGTGGGCACGTCCTGGGGCGGGATGACCCCGCCGACCACGATCATGATGTCCTCGCGGCCCTCCGCGGCCAGCTCGTCCCGCAGCGCGGGGACGAGCGTGAGGTGACCTGCAGCCAGGGACGAGACGCCCACGATGTGGACGTCCGCCTCGACGGCCTGCCGGGCCACCTCGGCCGGCGTCTGGAACAGCGGGCCGACGTCGACGTCGAAGCCCAGGTCGGCGAAGGCGGTCGCGATCACCTTCTGGCCGCGGTCGTGCCCGTCCTGGCCCATCTTGGCCACCAGGATGCGGGGACGCCGGCCCTCGTTCTCCTCGAAGGAGTCGACGAGCGCGCGGGTGCCGTCCACGGACGGGGACTCGCCTGCTTCGTTGCGGTACACGCCGGAGATCGTACGGATCTGGCCCGCGTGCCGCCCGTACACCTTCTCCAGGGCGTCCGAGATCTCGCCGACGGTCGCCTTCGCGCGGGCCGCGCGCACCGCCAGTTCGAGCAGGTTGCCCTCGCCGCCGGCGGCCCGGGTGAGGTCGTCGAGCGCGTCCTGGCAGGCCCGCTCGTCGCGCTCGGCGCGCAGCCGGCGCAGCTTCTCGATCTGCTGGGCGCGGACCGAGGAGTTGTCGACCTTGAGGACCTCGATCTGCTCGTCCCCGTCGACCCGGTACTTGTTGACGCCGATGACCGGCTGCCGGCCGGAGTCGATCCGGGCCTGGGTACGGGCCGCGGCCTCCTCGACGCGCAGCTTCGGGATGCCCGCGTCGATGGCCTGCGCCATGCCGCCGGCCGCCTCGACCTCCTGGATGTGCTGCCAGGCCTTGCGCGCCAGGTCGTAGGTGAGCCGCTCCACGTACGCGCTGCCGCCCCACGGGTCGATGACCCGGGTGGTGCCCGACTCCTGCTGGATGAGCAGCTGGGTGTTGCGGGCGATGCGCGCCGAGAAGTCGGTCGGCAGGGCGAGGGCCTCGTCGAGCGCGTTGGTGTGCAGCGACTGGGTGTGGCCCTGGGTCGCCGCCATCGCCTCCACGCAGGTGCGGGTGACGTTGTTGAAGACGTCCTGCGCGGTGAGCGACCAGCCCGAGGTCTGCGAATGGGTCCGCAGAGAGAGGGACTTGGCGTTCTGCGGGTCGAACTGCTTGACCAGCTTGGCCCAGAGGAGGCGGGCCGCGCGCAGCTTGGCGACCTCCATGAAGAAGTTCATGCCGATCGCCCAGAAGAACGACAGGCGCGGCGCGAACGCGTCCACGTCCAGGCCCGCCTCGCGGCCCGCCCGCAGGTACTCCACGCCGTCCGCGAGGGTGTACGCCAGCTCCAGGTCGGCCGTCGCGCCGGCCTCCTGGATGTGGTACCCCGAGATGGAGATGGAGTTGTAGCGGGGCATGTTCTTCGAGGTGAAGGCGAAGATGTCGGAGATGATCCGCATCGACGGCTTCGGCGGGTAGATGTAGGTGTTGCGGACCATGAACTCCTTGAGGATGTCGTTCTGGATGGTCCCCGCCAGCTTCTCGGCCGGCACACCCTGCTCCTCGGCGGCGACGATGTACAGCGCGAGCACGGGCAGCACCGCGCCGTTCATCGTCATCGACACCGACATCTTGTCCAGCGGGATGCCGTCGAAGAGCTGCCGCATGTCGTAGATCGAGTCGATCGCCACGCCCGCCATGCCGACGTCGCCGGTCACGCGCGGGTGGTCGCTGTCGTAGCCGCGGTGGGTCGGCAGGTCGAAGGCGACCGACAGGCCCTTCTGGCCGGCCGCCAGGTTGCGCCGGTAGAAGGCGTTGGACTCCTCGGCGGTCGAGAAGCCCGCGTACTGCCGGATGGTCCACGGCTGGTTTACGTACATCGTCGGGTACGGGCCGCGCAGATACGGCGTCACGCCCGGGTAGGTGCCGAGGAAGTCGACGTCCTCCAGGTCACGGCCGGTGTACAGCGGCTTGACGCCGATGCCCTCCGGCGTCTCCCACAGCAGGTCGTCGCCGCCCGAGGCGCGCTTGACCGCGCCACGCCAGTCGTCGGCGCTGCCGGCCGGGGTGGGGGATCCGAGGTCGATCCCGGTGAAGTCGGGGATTCCCATCAGGACACTCCCATGCGGTCGAGGGTGGCGGAGAGCACGGCGACGGCGTCGCACCCCGCGAAGACGTACGAGTCGGCGTCCGGGTACGCGGCCGGGCGCCCGGCGAGCACCACGTGCCCGGCACCGGCGGCGCGGAACGCGGCGGCCTCCTCGGCGGCCCGCTCCTCGTACACCGCGTCGCTGGAGCACAGGCAGACCTCGGTGGCGCCGCTTTCCTCGAACGAGCCCTCGGTGACCGGCTCGATGCCGCCGGCCTGGAAGAGGTTCGCGGCGAAGGTGAGGCGCGCGGTGTGCGCGGCGGCCGGGCCGAGCGCGGCCAGATAGACCCGCGGCCGGGCGCCGGTCGCGGCGAGATGCGCGTCGGAACGGGCGCGCAGCGCCTCGAAGGCCTCGTCGCGGCGGACCCGCGGCAGACCCCCGGAGGGCTCGGCGGGCGCCGGCTCGCGCACCACCGGCTTCTCCGCCAGGTGCGGGAACTCGCTGACCCCGGTGACCGGTTCGCGGCGCTTGGCGAGCGCCTTGGACCGCTCGGCCCAGGTCGCGCCCAGCCGCTGCTCGATCCACCCGGAGCGCAGCGCGGTGCCCTGGCCGCCCTCGCGCTCGATCTCCTGGAAGAACTCCCAGGCGGCGTGGGCGAGTTCGTCGGTCAGCGTCTCCACGTACCAGGAGCCGCCGGCCGGGTCGATGACCCGGGACAGGTGCGACTCCTCGATCAGGATCGTGGAGGTGTTGCGGGCGATCCGGCGCGCGAACGCGTCCGGCAGACCGAGCGCGTGGTCGAAGGGGTGCACGGTGACCGACTCGGCGCCGCCCACACCGGCCGCGAGGGTGGCGACCGTGGTGCGCAGCATGTTCACCCACGGGTCGCGGGCCGTCATCATCACCGGCGAGGTGACCGCGTGCTGGAGCTGCGCCCCGGCCGCCGCGGCCCCCGACGCCTCGGCGACGCGGGCCCACAGGCGGCGCGCGGCGCGCAGCTTGGCGATGGTGAGGAACTGGTCGGCGGTGGCCGCGTAGCGGAACTCCAGCTGGCCCAGGGCCTGCTCGACGGTGAGGCCGCCGTCGGTGAGCGCGCGGAGGTAGGCGACGCCGGTGGCGAGCGAGGCGCCGAGCTCCTGCGCGGCCGAGCCGCCGGCCTCGTGGTACGGCAGGGCGTCCACGGTCAGCGCCCGCAGCCCCGGGTACGTCCCGGCGCAGCGGCGGGCCAGCGCGACGGCGCCCGGGAAACCCTCGGGGTCGTACGGGGTGCCGGTGCGGGCCTCGGTGCCGAGCGGGTCGGCGCCCAGATTGCCGCGCACGGCGTCGGCGGCGACACCCCGGCGCCCGTACAGCGCGAAGAGCTCCTCCGCGGCGGCGGTGGTGCCGGCGCCGGCGTCCAGGACGACGGGCGCGAGGTCGAGGTAGACCCCCTCCAGGACCCGGCCGAGCGCGTCCACCGGGATGCCGTCGGCACCGACGGTCAGCCACAGCGAGGTGACGCCGTTCTCCAGGTCGGTGAGGACCGCCTCGGGGTCCGCCGTGCGGTGGCGCTGGCGCACGTCCCAGCCGCCCGCCGTGTTGCCCTCGGCGCGCCCGGAGCGCACGAAGGGGGTGAAACCGGGCAGCCCGGGATCGGGCACGCCGTCGGCGCCGGTGTACAGCGGCCGGGCCCGTACGCCGTCCTCCAGCTGGGTGGAGAGCGCGTCCTCGGCCTCGGTCTCGGGAACGTCCTTGCCCGACCTGCTCAGTACGCCCGCCACGAGGCGCTGCCACTGCGCATGGGTCGCTGCGGGGAACTCGGCGGCCAGAGAGAGGCCGTCGTCAGGCAGCACAGTCATGTTCGGAGCCTAGGTTGTCACGCATACGAGCAGCAGCGTGATCAGCTGTGACCTTGACCTCGCCGGATTTCCCTTGATCCCGGGTGACGGTCGTGCTGGGTGGGAATCAGGGGGGTGTCAAGGGGTCGGTACGGGTTGTGGCGGACCCGTGGCTCGGTCCTGTGGACGCCCGGGCGACCGGCTCGGTCCTGTGGACGCCCGGACGCCCGGCCGTCCGGACGTCAGACGTTGACGCCGAAGTCCAGGGCGATGCCGCGAAGCCCGGAGGCGTAGCCCTGGCCGACGGCGCGGAACTTCCACTCGCCGCCGTGGCGGTAGAGCTCGCCGAAGACCATCGCGGTCTCGGTGGACGCGTCCTCGGAGAGGTCGTAGCGGGCTATCTCGCGGCCGTCGGCCTGGTTCACGACCCGGATGAAGGCGTTGCGGACCTGGCCGAAGCTCTGGCCGCGGTTCTCGGCGTCGTGGATCGACACCGGGAAGACGATCTTGTCGATCTGCGCCGGCACGGCGACGAGATCGACCTTGATGGACTCGTCGTCGCCGTCGCCCTCGCCGGTGAGGTTGTCGCCGGTGTGCTCGACGGAGCCGTCCGGGCTGGTGAGGTTGTTGTAGAAGACGAAGTGCGCGTCCGACACGACCTTGCCGGAGGCGTCGCAGAGCAGGGCGGACGCGTCGAGGTCGTACGCGGCGCCGGTGGTCGTCCGCACGTCCCAGCCCAGGCCGACCAGAACGGCGGTCAGGCCGGGGGCCTCCTTGCTGAGGGAAACGTTGCCACCCTTGGCCAGGGAAACGCCCACTGTTCATCCTCCACGGTCGTGCTCACACCTGTTCGCCCAGCAAGACGCGAGAACGGCCTTGATGGTTGCCTTCAGGAGCGTGCAACCCCGTGGCCCGGCCACTCGTCTCCCTCTGCAGGGCCGGACGAACGAGGGCGTATCGATGACTGACAGGCGACTGCACCATGCTCCGCGACGGCGCCGCGGCGGGCGACTGCTCACCACGGCGCTGGCGCTGCTCGTGCTCGCCGTGTCCGGCGTCGGCTGGATCTATCTGGAACTCGGCGGCGACATCGACACCTTCGGCGCCGACGGACTCTCCGACAACCGCCCCGCCGCCTCCGCCTACGGGCAGAACGTCCTGGTCATCGGCTCCGACGCGCGCACCGACGGCAACGATGAGCTCGGCGGCGGCGACGCGCACGACATCGGGCGCTCCGACACCGCGTTCCTGCTGCACGTCTACCGCGACGGGCGGCACGCCGTCGCCGTGTCCTTTCCGCGCGACACCCTGGTGGACATCCCGCCGTGCCGGCTGCCCGACGGGACGTGGACCCGGCCGCGTACCCGGACCATGTTCAACTCGGCGTTCAGCACCGGCGAGACGCCCAAGGGCAACCCCGCCTGCACCCAGAACACCGTGGAGAAGCTCTCCGGACTGCGCGTCGACCACACCATGGTCGTCGACTTCAAGGGCTTCGCCGCGCTGACGGAGGTCGTCGACGGCGTCCGGGTGTGCCTGCCCAACGACGTGTACCAGAAGGACCTCAACCCCAAGCGCGCCACCCGCGGCGAACTCCTCTTCCCCAAGGGCGAGCAGACCGTCGCGGGGCAGCGGGCGCTCGACTACGTGCGGCTGCGGCACGGCATCGGCGACGGCTCCGACATAGGCCGTATCAAGCGCCAACAGGCCTTCGTCGGGAGCCTGTTCAAGAAGGTCAAGAGCGACGGGCTGACCCCGACGAAGCTGCTGCCGCTGGCGAACGCCGCCACCGAGTCGCTGACCGTCGACTCCGGGCTCGGCTCCGCCGACAAGCTGATCGACTTCGCGATGTCCCTGAAGGACGTCGATCTGCACGACACCACCTTCGTGACGCTGCCCTGGCGGTACGAGGGCGCCCGCGTCGCGATCGTCGAGCCCGAGGCGGCCGCGCTCTGGGCCGCCCTCCGCGCCGACCGGCCGCTCGGCGCCCGCCCCGCTCCGGGAGCCCCCCCGACGGCCACCGCCTCGCCGGCGTCCGGTGCGGGCATCTCCGTCGCGGTCCTCAACGGCACCCGCACCAGGGGCCTGGCCGCCCGCGGCGCCGAGATGCTGCGCGCGGCCGGCTTCACCGTCACGGACGCCTCCACCGCCCCCGACCAGACCCACCCCCGCACCCTGATCGCCTACGGCCCCGGCCAGAAGGCCCAGGCGGAGGCCGTCGCCACCCACTTCACCGGGGCCGAGCTCACCCCGGCCACCACCCCCGGCATCACCGTCACCCTGGGCCGCTCCTACGCCGACACCCCTTCGGCCGGCACGGCCGCCGGCACCCCGACCGCCACGGTCCCGCCCGCCGACACCCGCGCGGCGGACGAGGACCCCTGCGCGAACCTCTCGTACGGCTGACCCCCCCCGGCCGCAGGCCGCCGGAGCCAGACGGGCGACGGCACCCCTCGGGTCGGACGAAACGGGACGCGACCGCCCTAAGCTCCCCGTATCGAACGTCCGCACCCCTTCGAAGGGAGCACGTCTTGGCATCCCGACTCAACCCCTACATCAGCTTCTCCGGTGACGCGCGACAGGCCATGGAGTTCTACCGGAGCGTCCTCGGCGGCGACCTCAGCCTGAACGGCTACGGCGACTCCATGCCCCAGGTGCCGCCCGGGTACGAGGACAAGATCATGCACGCCATGCTGGAGACCGACTCCGGCTTCACGCTCATGGCGGCCGACGTGCCGCCCGGGATGGAGCACAAGCCCGGGAACAACTACGCGGTGAGCCTCAGCGGCGACGACGCGGACGAGCTGCGCGGGTACTGGGAGAAGCTGTCCGCGGGCGGGAACGTCGCCGTGCCGCTGGAGAAGCAGATGTGGGGCGACGTGTTCGGCATGTGCACCGACAAGTTCGGCATCACCTGGATGGTCAACATCAGCGAGCGGGGCTGACGGGACCCGCCGGAGGGGCGACGCCCCGCGCGGGGCGCCGCCCCTCCGCTCAGGACCGCTGGGACAACTGGGATCGGTGGGACCGCTGGGAGGCGATCAGCTCGCGGTACCACTCGAAGCTCGCCCGCGGCGTGCGCAGCCCGGTGGCGAAGTCGACCTCGACCAGGCCGAAGCGCTGGTGGTAGCCCTCGGCCCACTCGAAGTTGTCGAGCAGCGACCAGGTGAAGTAGCCGCGCACGTCCACGCCTTCGGCGACGGCCCGCGCGATCGCGCCGATGTGCCCGGCGAGATAGTCGATGCGTGCCCGGTCACGCAGCCCGGCCGGCTGCGAGCAGCCGTTCTCGGTGATCCACACCGGCGGAAGGGCGCCGCCGTAGCGGGACGCGAGGCCGGTGAGCAGCTCCGTGAGCCCGTCGGGCACGACCGGCCAGCCGAACGCGCTGCGCTCGTACGCCTCTTCGGGCTCGGCGAGGTCGAAGGGCAGCCCGCCGGCGGGGTCGGCCGGGGCCGTCACCCAGGTCGGGTTGTAGTAGTTGACGCCGAGCCCGTCCAGCGGCGCGCCGATCGTGTCGAGATCCCCGTCGCGCACCACGCCGCCCCAGCTCGGGTCGGTCATGCCGTAGGCGGTCAGATCGGGGTAACGGCCCAGCAGAAGCGGGTCGTTGAAGAGCCGGTTGTGCAGGACGTCGTACGCCGAGGCCGCCGCCGCGTCCTCCGTGCGCCGCGCGTCGGAGCGCAGCCGTACGGGCGTGCAGTTGTTGGCGACGAGCACCCGAGCGCCCGGCACATCGGCGCGCAGCGCCGCCGACGCGAGGCCGTGGCCCAGGAGTTGGTGATGGGCGACGGGCAGGGCGTCGAGCATCAGCGCGCGGCCGGGGGCGTGGACGCCGAAGCCGTAGCCGAACGACATGTGCACGAAGGGCTCGTTCAGGGTGATCCACCGGGTGACCCGGTCGCCGAGCCGCTCGGCGACCACGGCCGCGTACTCCCCGAAGCGGTACGCCGTCTCGCGGTTCAGCCAGCCGCCCTCGTCCTCCAGGGCCTGCGGCAGGTCCCAGTGGAACAGCGTCGGCGTCGGCTCGATCCCCGCGCCGAGCAGCGCGTCGACGAGCCGGTCGTAGAAGTCGAGGCCGCGCGGCTCGACCTTGCCCGCCCCGGTCGGCAGGATCCGCGGCCAGGAGAGCGAGAAGCGGTACGCGTCGAGGCCGAGCCGGCGCATCAGCGCGACGTCCTCGTCGAGGCGGTGGTAGTGGTCGCAGGCGACGTCCCCGGTGTGCCCGTCGCGGACGGCGCCGGGGCGCCGTACGAAGGTGTCCCAGATCGACGGGCCCTTGCCGTCCTCGCCGGCCGCGCCCTCGATCTGGTACGCGGCGGTCGACGCGCCCCAGACGAAGCCGTCCGGAAACTGGAAGGGGGTGTTGGAGCTCGTGGTCACGGGCACCTGCCTTGGTCGTGGCCGCGTCGGTGGCTCGCCGACGCGAGGGTCCTCACAGCGCGACCGCAACGTAACATGAACACTCGTTCACGTTCTATGGTTCGCGCAGCCGGCTCCGCAGGTCCTCCCAGTACGCGTTCAGCATCCTCTTGAGCTCGTCCACGGTCCCGGGATCCGCCGTGCCGCCGCCCTTGTGGACCTCGTGCAGCACGGCGTTGGCCGCCCACACCACCACGCGCGTCGCCCGTGGCAGCACCTCGTCGTCCGCGACGCCGGTCAGCTGCTCCACGATGCGCCGCAGCCCCTCGGCGATGAGCGCGTTGCTCGCCTCGTCCGCCCGCGCCAGCCCGGGGCTGAGGTGCCGCCCGGCCCAGAGCGCCATGCCGCCCGGCTGCGACCGGAACAGCTCGGCGTACACATCGACCATCGTGCCGACCGGATCGGTCAGTTCACCCGCGACCGCCCGCTCGACGAGAGCGTCGATCGCCGTCCGGTACCTCTCCAGATACCGTCGGCCGAGCGCGTCCACCACGGCGCCCTTGTCCGCGTAGAACTGGTAGATGCTGCCGACCGGCGCCCCCGACTCCTCGGCGATCCGCCGCATCGTCAGGGCCTCGTAGCCCTCCTGGGACAGGATCCGGTCGGCGGCCCCGAGAATCGCCTCGACCCTGGCCCGGCTCCGCGCCTGGCGGGGCTGCCGTGGCTGTCGCGCCTGCCGCGGGGAATCCTCCGCCACGTCACCCTCCCGATGGTCCGTCCGGTCCGCCCGGTCCGTCCGACCGGTCCGACGAAGAGGGAACGTAACCCATGAGCCGTGCCTACAGCAGCGCCCGCCCCTCTCCTCGGTACGTCGGTGCGACGGCGGTGACGCGGTCGCCGTCCACCAGGTGCAGCTCGTTGACGCGCTCGCACAGCTCGCCCGCCTTGGTGTGCCGGAACCAGACGCGGTCGCCGAGCGCGAGCGGCGCGGCGCCGGGGCCGGTGAGCGGGGTCTGGACCTCGCCGGCGCCTTCGAGGCGGGTGAGGCGCAGACCGGGCGGCCAGACGGGGGTGGGCAGGCGGTCGGGCCCGTGGGCGCCCGAGGCGGTCCAGCCGCCGCCGAGGACGGTCGCGCGGGCGGGCGAGGAACGGCGGACGACCGACTGGACGAAGAAGGCCGCCGGGCGCGGCCGAAAGGCGCGGTAGGTGTCGAAGAGGGTGGGTCCGTAGAGTCCGGAGCCCGCGCCGAGTTCGGTGACGGCGGGTTCGGCGGCCGTCGACTCCAGGCTGCCGGTGCCGCCGCCGTTGACGAACTCCAGCGGCACCACCGCCCGTACGGCGGCGACTGCGGCCGCCCGCCGCTCCCGCAGCTCGCGCCGGGACAGGCCCTGCAGCGTCCGGATCGCGGCCCGTCGCAGCACCGGACCCGGGGCGTTGTCGCCGACGCCGGCGATCTGCGCCTCGTACGCCATGACGCCGACGAGCCGCAGTCCGGGCCGCTCGGCCACCGCCCGCGCCAGCCGGCGGGCCTGCTCCGGGTGGTGGAGCGGGGAGCGGTGGGTGCCGAAGTGGAGCCTGCCGCCGAGGGAGGTGAGCGAGGCGTCGAGGTCGAGGCAGATCCGTAGCGGATGCGCTCCGTCCGTAGCCGCTGCCGCGGCGGCGATGAGGTCCAGATGGGCGGGGGAGTCGGCCATCAGCGTGATCCGGGCGGCGAGGCGCGGGTCGGCCGCGAGCCGGCGCAGGGCGGCGTCGTCGGCGGTCGGATAGCCGACCAGGATGTCGTCGAACTCCTCGGCCAGCCACAGGGCTTCGGGCAGGGTGAAGGCCAGGATCCCCTGGAATCCGGGCATCGCGAGCACCGACCGGATGACGTCCCGGCTCCGCACGGACTTGCTGGCGAGCCGGATCGGCTTGCCCCCGGCGCGCCGCCGCATGCTCGCGGCGTTGTGCTCGAAGGCCTGCATGTCCAGGACGGCGAAGGGCGGTTGGAGGTCGCGGGTGGCGCGGGCGAGGGCGGCGAAGTCGGGGGCGTACACGGCGGTCAGCCGATCCGGTCCGAGCCGCCGGGGACACCCAGGACGCGGTCCAGGTAGGCGTTGCGGAAGACCCCCTCGGGGTCGAGCCGGTCGCGCAGCGCGGTGAACTCGTCGAAGCGCGGATAGCGCCGCCTCAGCCGTTCCGCGTCCAGGCGGTGCAGCTTGCCCCAGTGCGGCCGGCCGTCGACGGCGTCGAAGATCGACTGTACGGCGTCGAAGTACGTCTCGTGCGGCATCCGGTGGTACTGGTGGAAGGCGATGTACGCGCTGGTGCGCCCGTGGCCGGGGGAGAGCGGGATGTCGTCCGCGGCCGAGAAGCGGACCTCCAGCGGGAAGGACACCTTCTCGTCGTGGGTGTCGGTCCAGCGCCCGATCTCCCGGATCACCTCGGCGGCCTGCTCGCGGGGGACGGCGTACTCGCCCTCCCGGAAGCGCACGTCGCGCCGCGTGGCGAACACGCGGTGCGAGACGTCGGTGTAGTCGCGGGCGGAGACGGCGGCGGTCGCGAAGCGGGTGATGGCGGGGACGGCGGAGGGGAAGCGGGCGCCGAGGCGGAGCAGCCCCTCGTACGCGGTGTTGGTGACGAAGTCGTCGTCGAACCAGCGGCGCAGCGGGCTCACCGGGGCGAGCGGGGCGTCGGCCGGGAGCCGGGTGAGGCGCTTGGTGAGGGCGGTGCGGGTGTGCGGGAACCAGAAGAACTCGAAGTGGTCGCTTCCGTCGACGAGTTCGTCGAGACCGTCGAGTACCCGGTCGAGCGGCATCGGCTCCTCGACACAGCGCAGCGCGAAGCTCGGCACGCACTGCAGGGTGACGGCGGTGACGACGCCGAGGGCGCCGAGGCCGACCCGGGCGGCCGAGAAGAGCTCGGGGTGCTCGTCGGCGGAGCAGTGCACCGCCGTGCCGTCGGCGAGGACGAGGTCCAGGGCCCGCACCTGGGTGGAGATGCTGCCGAAGCGGACGCCGGTGCCGTGGGTGCCGGTGGAGATCGCGCCGGTGATCGTCTGGCGGTCTATGTCGCCCATGTTCTCCAGGGCGAGGCCGTGCTCCGCGAGCAGCGGGTTGAGCCGGTGCAGCGGCGCGCCGCCGCCCACCGTGACAAGGCCGCTCGCCCGGTCCACCGAGAGGATCCCGTCGAGCCGGTCCATCCGCAGCAGCACGCCGTCGGTCGCGGCGATCGAGGTGAACGAATGGCCCGAGCCGACCGCCTTGACCCGCAGCCCGTCCCGCTGCGCGGCGCCGACCGCCTCCGCGACCTCGTCCGGCGTCGCCGGGGTGACCGTGCGGGCGGGCCGGCTGCGGACGTCGCCCGACCAGTTCTGCCAGGTCGCCGGATGGGTCGCAGGGCGGGGCGCGGGGGGTGCTTGCATGATCGACTCCCGTCGTCGGGGGTGCGTCGCGTGCGGCGGTGTACGAGGGGCTCGTATGGGCAGCCAACGTAGGGGCGTGCCGTTACCCGGGGAAACAAAGAGTTGCGCCCGCATTTACAATCAGCGGTTGTGGATGTCGCCACGCAGAAACTGCGGAACTTCGTGGTGGTGGCCGAGGAGCTGAACATCAGCCGGGCCGCCGCCCGCCTCTTCGTCACGCAGCAGGCCCTGAGCAAGCAGCTCCGCGACCTCGAGGACGCGATCGGCGTCCGTCTCGTCGACCGCACCACCCGCAGCATGGCGCTGACCCCGGCCGGGGAGGCCTTTCTGGCCTCGGTACGGGAGTCCCTCGCCGCCCTGGACGCCGGGGTGGCCGCCGCCCTGAGCGCGAGCCGCGGCGTCTCGGGCACGGTCCGGCTCGGGTTCGTGATGGGCGGCGCGCTGGAGTTGACCGCGCCGATCCTGGCCGAGTTCGCGGCGCTCTGCCCGGACGTCCGGCTGGAGCTGCGCGAGACCGGCTTCGACGACCCCTCGGCGGGTCTCGCCGACGGCTCCTCCGACGTCGCCTTCGTCCGGCTGCCGCTGTCCGTGCCCGACCTCGACACGCTTCCGCTCTTCGTCGAACCCCTGGTCGTCGCGCTCCCGGTGCGCCACCCGCTCGCCGACCGGACCGCGCTCACCGCCGCGGACGTCATCGGCGAACCGCTCGCCGTCGGCCGTACCGCCGACGCCGTCTGGCGGCGCTACTGGACCCTGGACGACCGCCGTGGCGGCCGCCCGCCCACGGTCGTCCGCACCACCACCTCCCACACCGAGGAACTGCAGGTCATCGCCGCGGGCCTGGCCTGCGCGATCACCGTCGCCGGCGCCGCCCGCTACACCCCGCACCCCGGCGTGCGCTATGTCCCGCTCACCGGAGTACCCGGTTCCACCCTGGCCGTCGCCTGGCGCCGGGGCCACCGCACCGCGGGCGTCGACCGCTTCGTGACGGCGGCGGGCCGGGTCCGCGAACGCGAGCCGGCGATCGTGGCGACGATCGAGGCACCGCTCCCGACCCCTCCGCCCTCTTGACATACGGTCATGTTCCTGACAGCTCTTGCTCTGCCGTCATTCCGGCCGGCGACAGCAACCCGAAGGGGGCGATCAGGCCATGACCAGGCCCGAGAGCGCGGGACACGAGCACCAGGACGAGCACGAGCACGAGCACGAAGACGCGCGCGCGTACGACTACGACGTCGTCATCAGCGGGGCGAGCCTTGCCGGCAGCACGGCGGCGATCCTGCTGGCCCGGCGCGGCGCGCGGGTCGCGCTGCTCGAACGGCGCTCGGACCCCGAGGCGTACAAGGTGCTGTGCACCCACTCGATCACGGCGAACGCGCACCCCGTCCTCGTCGAGATCGGCCTCCTTCCCGCCCTTGAGAAGGCCGGTGCGCTACGGAACGACGCACGCTGGCACACGCGTTGGGGGTGGATCGAGCCGCGCGCCGCGGCGGGCGGGCCCGCGCTGCCGCACGGGTACAACGTGCGGCGCAGCACCCTCGACCCGCTGATCCGGGCCCGCGCGGCGGACACGCCCGGCGTGGACCTGCTGCTCGGCCACCAGGTGACCGGGATCGTACGGGAGGACGGACGCGTCGCGGGGGTGCGGGCGTCGACGCCGCAGGGCGAGCGGGAGCTGCGGGCCCGGCTGGTGGTCGGGGCCGACGGCAAGGACTCCGCCGTGGCGAAGTTCGCCGGGGTGCCCACCCGGAAGCACCGGAACACCCGGTTCGGCTACCTCGCGCACTTCCGCGACCTCCCGCTGCATGGCGGAATCGGCCAGACCTGGTTCCTGGAACCGGACATGGCGTACGCGTTCCCGAACGACGACGGCGTCACCGTCCTCGCCGTCCTCCCCGACAAGAAGCGCCTGCCGGCCTTCCGTGAGGACCTGGAGGGCAGCTTCCTCGACTTCGTCCGCGGCCTTCCCGACGCGCCGCCCGTCGATGCCGCCACACGCGTCTCGAAGATCATCGGCACGGTCGACTATCCCCTGATCACCCGTCAGCCGACCGCCCCGGGCCTCGCGTTGATCGGTGACGCCGCCCTGACCGGCGACCCGCTGTGGGGCGTCGGCTGCGGCTGGGCCCTGCAGACCGCCCAGTGGCTCGCCGAGGCCGTCGCCCCGGCCGCCGCCGGCCGAGGCGACCTCGACACGGCCCTCACCCGCTACGCCCGCCGCCACCGCCGCGGCCTGCGCGGTCACCAGCAGATCGCCGCCGACTTCGCCAAGGCCCGCCCCTTCAACCCGGGCGAGCGCCTGATGTTCGCGGCGGCGGCCCGCGACGAGGCGATGGCCCGCCACATGTACCTCTTCGCCGCCCGCCTGATCGGCCCGCTGCGCTTCCTCAGCCCCCTGGCCCTGGCGAAGGCGGCGCTCATCAACCTCCGCCACCGCGGAGCCGCCCGCCCCTGACCGGCCCGAGGGAGGTTCAGGTCCAGGCGTTGCGCAGGGCTTCGTGGTGCGCGGCGAGCCAGGTGGAGAAGTCCTGCAGGGCGGGGTTGAGGCGGCGTACGGCGTCGAGGTCCCGGGCGTCCGTGAAGCGCTGCTCGCACTCCGCGTAGTACTGGAACATGTTGCCCGTCTCGTCCGCCCCCGGGGCTCCCTGAGCCCGCCATTCGTCCGCGGTCAGCGGGCGGTAGCGCACCGGCCGGTCGACCGCCTCGGTGAGGGCGGCCGCCATGTCGGCGACCTTCAGGTGCTCACCGGCGATGCTGATCGTCGCGGCGACGGCGGAGCCGCCGAGGCGGAAGACCGACAGGGCGGTCTTGCCGACATCGTCCGACGCCATCCCCGAGAGCCGGCTGTCGCCCATCGGATACGTCAGCCACAGCGCGCCGTCGGCACCGTGCTCAGGGGCGAAGGCGCCCAGCAGGTTCTCCCAGAAGAAGGTGGTGCGGAGGAAGGTGGTCGGCACGCCCGCGTCGGCGAAGTGGTGGTCGGCCTCGGCCTTGCCGTCGAAGTGCGGCACCTTGTAGCGGCCCTGGAGGGTGGGCATCCGGGGGTCGTCGAGCGGGACGCACTCCCGGGTGTCGTCCAGGGTGGACCAGATCGCGTGCTGCACCCCCGCGTGCGCCGCGGCCCGGGCCATCGCCTCCGCCTGGACGCCCTCGCGTTCGGCGGACAGGTGCTCCCAGAAGTTCGTCACGCAGAACGCGCCGTACGCATGCTCGAAGGCCGCCGGAAGACTCGCCTCGTCGTCCATGTCGGCCCGCACGATCTCGGCGCCCAGCCGCTTCAGCTCCTGGGCGGGCTCCGAGTCGGGGTGCCGGGTGACCGCGCGTACCGCGAACTCGGCGGCGTCGCCGTGTTCCGCGAGGATCGCCCGCGCGAGGCCGCCGCCCTGCCGGCCGGTGGCACCGAAAACTGTGATGATCTTCTTCTCGGTCATGACGTCATCCGCCTCCTTCCGCGCGTTCCCGGACCGCTCGCATCTATGCGCGGGGCCGCCCGGATCGGCTGCCCGGATTCCCAGGGGTGAGCGGGAGACCGGTGGGCAGGCGACAATGTGAAGGGCCCGCCGGAATCCGTGACGGAACCAATCCGTGACGTGACTGAAGGGACTGCGACCATGAACACCCATGACCAGCAGCGACGCGTCGTCGTCGGCGTGGACGGCTCCCCGGCCTCGCACGAGGCCCTGCGCTGGGCGGTGCAGCACGCCCGTCTGATCGGCGGGACGGTGGAGGCCGTCGCCGCCTACGACCTGCCCGGCGCCGTCGGCTGGTCCGCACCGGCCGTGGACGCCGCCTTCGACGCGGAGGCGGCCGGCCGCGCCCTCTCCGACGAGCTGCGCGACGAACTCTCCCGCGCGGCCGACGTGCCCCTGGACGAGCACGTGGTCCGCGGAAACCCGGCGCAGGTGCTGATCGAGGCGTCCAAGGGCGCGGAGGTGCTCGTCGTCGGCAGCCGGGGCCGCGGAGGCTTCTCCAGCCTGCTGCTCGGCTCCGTCAGCCAGCAGTGCGCCGTGCACGCCTCGTGCCCGGTGGTCATCGTCCGCACCGGTACCAGCCATCTGGAGGCGGAGGCGGAGGCGGCGTGACGCCGTGACGCCCCCGCCGCCTCACGGCTGACGACTGAGGGCGTTGCGCGAGGGTGTTACGACTGAGCTCGCTCCCGTGCTGCGGGGAGGCGGCTCTGGAGCGTGCGGACGAGGGCCGCGGAGAACGCGTCCAGGTCGCCGGGCCGGCGGGAGGTGATGAGCGGGAAGCCGCCGCTGGTGTCGATGACGACCTGCCGGTCGTGCCAGCTGCCGCCGCCGTTCTCGACGTCGGTGCGCAGGGAGGGGTACGAGGTCACCTCGCGGCCCCGGACGACCTCACTGTCGACGAGCAGCCACGGGCCGTGACAGATCGCGGCGACCGGCTTGCCGGCCTTGGCGAAGGCGCCGACCAGGCGCTGGGCGCTCCGGTCGGTGCGCAGCCGGTCGGCGTTGAGCGTGCCGCCGGGGACGACGACCGCGTCGTACTCCTGCGCCATGATCTCGCCCATGGCGGCGTCCGCGGCGACGACGGCGCCGGGCCGCCGGTCCGAGACCAGGGTCAGGATCGGAGCGACCCGCTGCGCGGCGACCGTGACGGCCGCGCCCGCCTCGCGCAGGGCCGCCACGGGCCGGGTGAGTTCGTCCTGCTCCACTCCGTAGTTGGTGGTGAGGACGAGGACGTTCATTCCGTCGAGGGTCACGGCGATGTGCTCCTTCGGTGCCCCGGGTTCAGTGCCCCGGGGTTCAGTGCCCGAGCGTTCGGTGCCTCGGGGTTCAGTGGCCCAGGGAACGCTTGAGTTCGGCCTTGTTCATGTGCGAACGGCCGTGGATGTTGCGCCGCTGCGCCTCCGCGTACAGCTGGTCGTAGGTCGGTCCCTGCGACCCGCTGTGCGAGCGCTGCCCGCCGCGCCGGGAGGACGACATGTCCTGCGTGGAACTCTTGCTCGCCGTCTCCGACTCGCCGGCCCTGGCCCGTTCCTTGTTCACGGTGCGCGCGGCGATCTCCTCCGCGCGCTTCCTGCTCTCGCCCCGTTGCAGGGCGCTCTGCTTGATGTGCTCGTACTGCCGCTCTCGCTTGGCACTCGATCCGCGGGGCATGATCCGCTCCTCTCGCCACGTACGACCCTCACAACCCCCTCGCCCGGCCGCTGCCCGGGCCGCGCGGGTTCATGCGACCCGACGCGCTCAGGCCGTCCCGAACCGTGTTCCCCACCAGCTCGTCGGCACCCCTCGGGCGTCCCCTGTTACATCTTCACGGAATGGACACCATGTGTTGATCAGTCAGTCCATATGACTTCTCAGGGGCCTCGTGGCCGCATTAAGCTTGCTCTGCGTACCGGTCGACTCGCGGTGTGTGATGCAGGAGTGCCGCCGTGGGCGACCGGTCTCGCAATTCGTCATCGGATCCGTGCTTTAGGGAAATGGGTGACCCATGCCTCCTCGGCTCGTTGGCCATCAAGGCTCTCTGGCTGGACAGCAGTTCCCGATCGGCACCACCGCGGTAACCCTGGGTCGAAACAACGAGAACAGCATCGCGATATCCGGGGGCAACGTCTCACGGTTCCACGCCGAAGTGCGCCGCGAGGGTCACGGTTTCGTGCTGTACGACCGTGGCAGCAGTAATGGAACGCGGGTGAACGGGACGCGAGTGACCTCGCACGAGCTGCAGCCCGGAGATCTCATCGAGATCGGAACCGAGACGTTCCGTTTCGAGGCGGCCGACGCGCTGGAGACCATCCTCGACCTCTCCGTGCTGCGGCCGCTCGCCACTCCCGAGAAGGCGCCGGCCGCGGGCCCGGTGCTGCGCGTCACGATTTCGGGCGGCGGTCCCGTCGGGCTGAGTTTCGCGCTGCTCCTGGAAGACCTCATGGGGCCTCGCGTGGCCATCACCGTGTACGACGGGCGGTGGACCCGGGACGGCGCGAAGGTCGTCTGGATGAGCGAGGGGCAGGGCAACGTCCGGCGGCAGCAGGTCGTCACGGTGCAGAGCCGGCAGTATCTGAACCTCCCCGAGGAGGTGCAGGAAAGGCTGTTCCGCGGCGACGCGTTCTCCGAGATGTGGCCGGTCGGCCCCGACTCCATCCGCGACCGCAATCCCCGGAACATGCGGATCGCCTACATCGAGGACACCCTCCTCGAAATGGCCAACGAGAAGCCTGACCGCATCCAGCTGATTCCCGCCGCATTCGATCCGGTCGAATACGAGGAGACGGCGGCCGAGGGTCATGTGCTCGCCATCTGCGAGGGCGGCCGTTCCCGGACCCGCGAGCATTTCGCCGACAAGTTCGGCAACGCCGACACGTCCATCTATTCGCTGCGCGGTCAACACATTCAGGATGTCGTCCTGGGTCTGCGCGTCAAGTCCACCCTGACGGATCCCATGACCGTGCTGCTGACCGTGGCGCAGAACCGCTTTCTCCTCAACTCCCTCCGTGGCGAGGGATTCCTGAACATGCGTCTCACCGACGCCGAGGCCGCGGAAGTCGTCGGCATCGACCCGGTCCGGCATGTCTTCGAGGAGTGCATCGCCTCGCGCCCGTGCGTCATGGGGCGGGACGACCACGGCGACTTCCAGTGCTCGACGCACAGCACGCTCTTTCTGCCCGCCATGGTCAGGGGTTCGGCCCTGTGGAAGCGGGTGCTGGAGGGCCTCGCGCTCTTCGGTGTCGCCGAGCGGGACCTGAGCGCGGTCACCGCCTTCCGGCTCGACATGGTGCAGCGGCCCCGGTTCACCACCCGGCTGCACCCGGCCACCGCCACCACCCCGGGGACGTACGGGTTCCTGCTCGGCGACGCCGCCAACGCCATCCACTTCTGGCCCGGGCGCGGGCTCAACAGCGGTCTGGGCTCGGCCATCTCGCTCGCCCGGTCCCTCAACGGCGCGTGGAGGGGCCGGCCGTTCCGGGACGCGGACTTCGCCCGCCACGAGGCGGCCATGTCCATGCTCCAGTACCGGCACAAGAGCCGCGCCTGGAACACGATGATCACCACCGACGAGAACGGCGTCAGCCGCGCGATCAAGGAGAAGATCGCCCAGAGCATCGAGGAGACGGAAGGCACGGAGGGGAAGGACGGGAAGGACCTCGACCGGACCGCCGACATCGAGGCGTTCCTGCAGCGCATGGGCGAGATCCGGGCCCGGCTGGCGCCACGCGTCCCCGGCATGCCCGACGACGCGACGCTCCGGAACCACCTGGAGACGCTCGGCTCGGCCACCCTGCGCACGCTCCTGGACAGCGGGGCGTGGGACACCCTGATCGTCGGCGGCGAAGAGGTCGACATCGACATCTTCTACCGCCAGGACGCGCAGGCCACGAGCACCGCGCGAAAGTCCTCCGCCACGTCGTGACGAGCCGTGCGCGCGCCGTCCGGAGCGGGGTCACTCGCGCCGGACGGCGCGTTCGGCCTGTCCCGCCTGCCCCGCACGGTCAGCGTTCGGCGGCGTCAGGACCAGAGCCGGCGGCGCTGCCAGCCGGCGCCCTCCCGCTCGTACCGCAGCCGGGTGTGGAGGCGGGTGGCGGCGGCCTGCCAGAACTCGACGGTGTCCGGGACGACGGTGCAGAGCGTCCAGGCGGGGTCGACGAGCTCCGGCTCCGCGTCGACCCTGGCGAGGCTGTCGCGCAGGGCACGGTCGCGTTCCTCCGGGTCGGCGAGGTAGCGGCTCTGGCGGCCGAGCAGGGCCTCGGCCCTGGCGGTGGCCGAGCGGGCGAGGAAGTCGGTGGCCGAGCGGTCGGCGGGCTCGGGCCGTACCGTGCCGCGGATACGGACCTGGCGGCCGAACTCCGCCCAGTAGAAGGTGAGCGCGGCGCGCGGGGTGCCGGCGAGCTGGACGCCCTTGGGGCTGCCGCCGTGCATCGCGAACTGGAAGCCCGAGGCGTCCACGTTCTTCAGGATGAGCACCCGGGCGTCGGGATCGCCGGCCTCGTCCACGGTGGACAGGGTCATGGCGTGCGGGTCCGGGATGCCGGCCTTCACGGCCTCGGTCAGCCAGGCCAGGAACGGTTCCGAGGGCTCGGCCGGTGCCTCGTCCGGCGCGAAGTCGGGCAAGGGCCGGGCGAACACCTCGATGCCGCGCAGCCAGTCCCGCACAGCGGAGGCGTCGTGCCCCGTCTCCGTCCCAGTCTCCCTCTCCGCCATGTCGTCTCTCGCTTCCTTCCGGCTGATCATTACGGATGTCGGGTCACGGCTTCTGGAAGCCGGCGTCCTGGAGGATCTTCTGGCCCTCGGGCGAGGACAGCCAGGCGACGAACGCGGCCGCGGCCTCGGTGTTCTCGGAGTCCTTGAGGGTGGCGGCCGGGTACTGGGCGACGGCGTTCTGCGCGTCGGGGATCTCGACGGCGTCGACCTTGTCGGCGGCGCTCGCGGCGTCCGTCTTGTAGACGAGTCCGGCGTCCGCCTCGCCCAGCTCGACCTTGCTCAGCACGGCGCGCACGCTGGGCTCCTGGGAGACCGGCTTCACCGTGATCTTCTGCTTGTCGAGGATCTGCTGGCTGTACTTGCCGGCGGGCACCTCGGGGGCCGCGAGGACCACCTTGAGCTTGGGGTCGGCGAGGTCCTTCAGCTCGTCGACCTTGAGCGGGTTGCCCTCGCCGGTGGCGATGACCAGCCGGTTCTTGGCGATGATCGCGGGCGTGCCGGTGTCGGCCCTCACCTTGTCCATGCTCTTGGCGTCCGCGGTGACCAGCACGTCGGCGGGCGAGCCCTGCGACACCTGGGCGACGAGCTCCTGCGACCCGGCGAAGGAGAACGTGAGCTTCGTACCCGGGTGCGCCTTCTCGTACGCCGCGCCCGCCGTCTTGAACACGTCCGTCAGGGACGCGGCCGCGAGGACGGTCAGGTTCGCCCGGTGCGCGGCGCCCGCGGAGCCGGAGGCCGTGGACCCGTCGGCGTCCTTCGCGGTGCCGTCGCTCGCCGAGCAGGCCGCGAGCGGCACAAGGAGGGTCGCGGCGAGGGCGGCGGCAGCCGTACGGCGTCTGACGGGGGTGAGGGACATGGCTTCTCCACGACTCGTGAGCGACGAACGGTGACGCGGGGCTTGCATGTGCGACACCGTAGGGCGCCATCAGGCTCATCTGCAACAAGATCGTGGGACCCTCCATGGCGAATGCGAGGGGGGTTGGAGGAACCGACGAGCAGGGCGCCGAGCGGTCGGGAAGCCGTCGCGCCGCCTACAGCCAGTCCTTCTTCTTGAAGACCACGTACAGGCTCGTGCACACCACCGCCATCAGCACCACGGCGAACGGATACCCGCCCGCCCAGTGCAGCTCGGGCATGTTGTCGAAGTTCATGCCGTAGATCGTTCCCACCAGCGTGGGCGCGAACAGGATGGCGGCCCAGGAGGAGATCTTCTTGAAGTCGTCGCCCTCAATGCGCTGAGCTGCGTGGATCGTTGCATGAGCTGTGCTGACCTGCGAGTTTGCAGCTTTCCGGGGCTTTCACGGTGACACTGTCTTACGCAGTCGATTCTCCCCAGCCGCTCCCCAGGGCGGCTCATTCTCCCCAGATTCTCCCCAGCGGCAGTTGGTTTGGGGGCGGATCCGCGCTGGCCAGGGGCGGGTTTGGCGTGCCGCTCGCGTCGCGCAGCGTAGTCACCTCGCAAGTCGAAATCGATGGTGTCCCCCTACGAGCTCGTGCACGGTAAGCGGTGAGACGTCGAGCCCGAGATGGTTGATCATGGTCGGGTAGTGGGGAACGCGACTCGTGCAGTGATCGTCAGCAACCGTCGAATCACGGGCCTGTCTGCCGATGTGATCGCTGAAATCGTTGCCGAGGTGGGGCCGTTGTGGCCTGAGCGTCACCAGGCCAAGCTGACCTCTCGGCCGCGGAAGCACGCTGTGGGCGCCGGTGCGAAGCACCGGCTAATGTTCGTCGACCGGCTCCTGGCCACGCTCGTGCACCTTCGCCACGGGGTCACCCACGATGTGCTGGCCTGCTGGTTCGCAGTCGACCGCTCCACCATCACCCGGGCCATCGGTGAGATACGACCCCTGCTCGCCGAGCGAGGGTGCACGATCAGCCCCGGCGTCCGGCTCCGGACGCTGGCCGAAGTCATCGACCACCTCGGCGCCAGTGGGCAGACCGGCATCATCGACGGCACCGAGATCCGGGTCCGTCGGCCGGCCGCTGGACACAAGGACCGCGACGTGTTCATCTCCGGGAAGAACAAGCAGAACGCCGTCAAAACCATGGTCCTCACCGACCAGAACGGAAGGGTCCTCTTCAGCAGCCCCGCCAGACCAGGCAGCTGCGCGGACATCACCCACGCCCGCCAGTTAGGGCTGGTCAAGCTCCTGGCCGAGGGGCCCGTGGTCGAGGTCCTTGCCGATGCCGGCTACCAGGGGCTCGGCGCCCAGGCCGGCGGACGCGTGGTGACGCCACCGCACCGGAAGTTCAAGAAGGACGCCCCGGACTGGTACGAGGAGATGTACGAACGACAGCGCAAGGCGCACTCCTCACGCCGCATCCGGGTCGAGCACGGCATCGCCCACCTCAAGAACTGGCGGGCTCTCGCCCGCCACCTCGGCCGTCGCGAGCACATCAGCGACACCGTCCAGGCCGTCGCCGGCCTACTGTCCCACCAGCAGACCGCGGACCTGGACCCCCGACGACAGAGGTGAGGACCGGTCCCACCGAAGCCCGCGACGTCTCACCGCTTGCCGTGCACGAGCTCGTTAGATCAGATGCCCTCTCACGCCGGGCTGTGGTGCGCCCTCAGGGCCGCTCCAGTCCAGGTCAAGGGATTGCCCTGATTTCAGTTAGCTCCTGCCTTCCCTAATCTCTTGGTCACAGCCGAGCCAACTGCTGCCGAACGGCCCCCGCTAGCCGCCCCCAGATGACGTTCTGCGGTCTTCTCCCCAACCTGGCTCGGTGGAAGGATCGCCATGTCCCACAAGCACCGCGTCGCGGCGGCCCTCGGCGCCGTGACGGTGGTGGCCAGCCAGTCCACCGCGGCCGCCGGCACCTCCTCCGCCCGGCCGGGCACCGGGTCACGGGCAATATAGGTGCCGACGTCCGTAGCGCGGCGATACGCACCGCCGACCGCGAGACCGAGGCCCTGGCTAAGTCGATCGGTTTCGGCACAGACGAGAAGCTGGCGGCCAAGAACGTGCTGGTAGACACCGGCGGCACCCGGCACGACGACATCGCCAACGGCTGACCTGCCCCCGCCGCAACATCAGAATCCTGCTGTCGGGCCCGCCGAGGGGCGAGCCCGACGGCAGGGCTGCAGCATTCCCGCGAGGTTCCAGGGAAGGCGGCAGCCCTGCGGCTGGCACTCCACAGGTATGTCCGACTCTGGCCCACCTCGCTGCCTCAGCAGGACTCCGGCTGCGTAGGTCGAACTGGACCTCGGCAAGCGGTCTTCGGAGTTACGGGGCAGCCCTTAGGACGTCACCGCTCGACGATCCCGGAAGGAAGGACGAACAGACACAGAACGCTCTGCCCAGCGGTCTGCTGCTGCCGAAAGCGCCTCGATCTCGCCGCCGCACGCCAGTCTCCGCAGACTGGATCCCGTCACCTATCGGCGGCGAACGCCCTTGTCGCTGCCCGGACCCCGAACAGACCAAGCCCTGTGCACCAGGAATACGGCTCATGGAGTGCACAGGCAGAAGGCAGACGTCATACGAAAGTTCAACAACTCGCCCCAAGAGCTGCGGAAGTCCTCCTGTCCCAGTCGGCACCGCTTCGCTCGCCAGTGCCACGACCGCTCTTTGTTCCCTGAACCGTGGCACTGAACCGCGCTCGACGTTGCGTCACGAGGCTGACCGGTAGGCAGCATCGACAGCTCGCTGCCCGCCTTTATCGGCATTCCGCCCATCGACCAACCTTGACCAGAGAAGCGATCAGCATGGAGACGTCCGTCAGTACAACCGCCCTGCGCAACGCATCCAGATTCTCTCCGGGCACAGCAGCTCTCCCCTGCCGCACCGCGCTGAGCCTGCCATCGGACTATCCGATGATCGAGTGGAAGCGCCTGGGGAAGCACCTCTACCTGGTAACGGACTCTTCGAGCTGGTAGCTCGGCGACTTGCTCATCTTCGGCCAGGACGCCTTTCTCGGACGTTACCGGCAGGCCATAGAGGAAACCCGCCTGGACTACCCGTTTTTCTGCATCGCTGCCTTGAAATACCCACCCCCCTTTTTTTTTGCGATAGAGGTCCCGCGTGAGCGAGTTGAGGTTCCATTGGTGCTCTCCTCTGGAGAGCGGTCAGAAGAAAGCTTCCGGGCAGTACGACGCGGGAAGCCTCGACTTCGACGGCATCGTGTCGTTCGTCAAGGAGGCGGAGGAGATCGGTGTCGATTCCCTTCTGATGGCGATCAGTTACCACATGCCCGACCCGCTGCCGATGCTCGGTGCGCTGTCGCACCTGACGGACCGGATCAACCTGCTTCTGGCGTACCGTCCGGGCCTGCTGTCGCCGACGCTGTTCACTCAGGTGGTCAACACGGTCTCGTGGATGTCGGACAACCGCATCAACCTGAACATCGTGGCGGGCATCTCCCCTAAGGAGCAGGCATACTACGGCGATTTCCTGGACCACGACGCACGCTATGAACGTGCTAATGAATTCCTGGAAATCATGCATGGCCTCTGGGGGAACGACGGCCCGCTGACCTATGAGGGACGGCACTACCGCGTCGAAGAGGCGCAGCTGGGCCTCGGTTACAAGGGCGGCGGCAGGCCCCGCGTCTACCTCAGCGGCGCCTCGGGCGTGGCCCAGCGGACGGCCGTGAAGTACGGCGACTGCTGGCTGCGGTACGCCGACACGCCCGAGGAGATCGCGAAGGCTGCGGAGCCGGTATTGGCGGAGGGGTGTGCTGTGGGCCTGCGTATGCAGGTCCTGGCCCGTTCGACCAGGGAAGAGGCGCTCGCACAGGTCGCGGAGATGATGCGCGAGCCCGACGAGAAGCAGCGCAGGTTCATCGCCGAGTTCATGACCAACGTGGATTCGGAGGCGGTGAAGAACTCCTTCCGCCTCGCGGACGCCTCCGGTGACGACTGGCTGTCGCCCTACCTCTGGTCCGGTGCCGTCGCCTACCGGGGCGGCCCGGCGCTGTGCATCGTCGGCAGCTACGAGGAGGTCGCCGACTACATCATGGAGTACAAGGCCGTGGGCGTCAGCGAGTTCATCTTCTCGGGCTGGCCGTCGCGCGAGGAGATGCGCATCTTCTACCGGCACGTTTTGCCGCTGGTCCGGCAGCGCGAGGCCGAGGCTGGCGGTGCCGGGCAGTCCGATGCCGCCGGCGCGGTGAACTGATGGTGCATCCGGCGCGCGAGCGCGCGCAATTCGTGCTCTTCGCCACAGGCGTGCTGCTCGGCCTGGTCGCCGAGCAGGTCGTCATGTTCAGCGTGCCGCTGCTGATCTTCCAGGACACCGAGAACATCTCCGTACTGGGTATCTCCTTCGCCCTGGAGTGGCTGCCCGGTCTGCTCGCCTTCCCCTTCGCGGGGCTGATCGCCGACCGGGACGGTGGGCCCCGGCTCTTCTCCCGGGTCAACGCGGGGCGCGCCATCGTGCTCGTGCTCGTGCTGACGGTCTGCGCCACGCTGCCGTCCGCGACCGTCCCGGCATTGATGGCCGGCGCGGTGTTCATGTCGCTGCTGATGGCGCCGATCCGGTTGTCGGTGGAGAAGGCGGTGCTGCTCCTGGCCAAGGGAGAGAAGGTAGCCCGCACGCAGTCGCTGGTGCAGAACATGGAACTGCTGGCCATGGCCGTGGGCCCGGCACTGGCCGTGCTCGGGTCGGCGTACATCGGCAAGCTGTGGCTGCTGTGTGTCGCCGCGGCACTCTGCGCGGTGGCGGCCCTGTGCTGGCTGCCGCTGCCGAGGGGCGAGCGTCAGCTCAACCCCGGCAGCGTGGCCAAGACCGTGGGCGAGCTGCGCCTGGGCTGGTCGCTGCTGATCCACAACAGGCCGGTCGTTCTGCTGGTCAGCATCAACTTCTCCATCAACCTGGCCTTCGCCACGGCGCTCAGCGTCAACGCGGCCGTCGTCACCGACATCTTCAAGGCACCCGAGTCCTCCTTCGCCCTGCTCAACACGCTGGTGGGCGTCACGGGTCTGCTGAACCTGATGCTGGTGCCCACCCTGCTGAAACGGTTCGAGGTCAAGGCCCTGGGCGTGTTCGGTTTCGTACTGCTCAGCACCTCGCTGCTGGGGCTGGCCTCCGCACCGTCCTTCGTGCTGTACACGGTGGCCTACGTGGCGGCGCTGATGGGCGTGGCGTACTTCAACGTCTACAACCGCACGCAGCGAGTCAAGGTCATCCCGTCGAGCCATCTGGGCAAGGTAATGGGCCCCTTCTACCTGCTCAATACCTTGTCGTACCCCATCGGTGGCCTGCTGATCGCCTTCCTGGGCAACAGCCTGGGTCCGCAGCTGCTCGTCGGGATCCTGGCGGTGCTGCTCGCCCTGTACGGCCTGGTGGTCCTGCCGCTGACCATCCGCGGGTTCAACTCGGCCATCGCCGCGCTGGAGCAGGAGCGACTGCTCGCGGACGTCCAGGGCGGCTGAGCGCACCGCCTCGCTTTCTCACCCCGTCTCTACTACAGGAGCAGTACGTGCACATCGTCATCGTCAACCGGTGGCCCAGGTTCACCGAAGGCGTGCGCTGGGACCATGAGCTCACCCGGTACGAGGAGTTCATCGACCACGAGGCCCACCAGGTCAGCTATGTGGTGGACCGGGTCGGCGCCACCGGCGTCCTGGCCGGGCGCGAGCGGATCGCCTCGATGGTCGAAGTGGACGACATCAGCTCCTACGACCACCTGCGCGCCGCGGTGACGGAGGTGACGGAGCGGGTCGGTCGCCCGGTGGACCAGATCATCACGCTGTCCGAGTTCACGCTCGACGCGGTGGCCCGCGTCCGGCAGTCTCTGGGCATCCCCGGTCCCGGTCCCGACGAGGTGGCCGTCTACCGCAACAAGGTGCGGATGAAGGAAATCCTCGCGGAAGCCGGGCTGCGGGTGCCGCACTTCGCCGGCTGCGAGAACGTCGAGCAGACGCTGGCCTTCGCGGAGACGACCGGCTACCCCCTGATCGTCAAGCCGGTGGATGGCGCGGGCAGCATCGGCGTGCACCTGATCCAGGACGAGAAGGCCCTGCGCGGCCTGTGGGAGACGCGGGAGCCGGGCGGCTACGAGATCGAGGAGTTCATCACCGGCACCGTCCACCACGTCGACGGCTTTGCCGACGAGGACGGCACGATCGTCTTCCAGGTGGTTTCGCGCTACCTGAACGACTGTCTGTCCTTCGAAGGCGGCGCCCCGCTGGGGTCGGTCGTCGTCCAGCGGGGACGGCTCCGAGAGCGGATCGAGGAGTTCACGCAGAGCTGCGTCTCGGCGCTCGGCATGCGCGGATTGCCCTTCCACATGGAGCTCTTCGTCACCGGGACCGAGGAGCTGGTCTTCCTTGAAGTGGCCGGCCGGATCGGCGGCGCCGAGGTGCCATACGTCATTCACAAGCTGTTCGGCGTGAACCTCTTCGAGGTATGGCTGAAGTCCCTGGTGGGCGAACCCCTTCCGCCGACCCCGAAGAACGGCGACCCGTCCGGCGGCTGGGTGATCATCCCCAAGCCGCGCGTGCTGCCTGCTGAGGTGGTCTCGTCGGTGCCGATGAGCAGCATGGTCGACTCCGTGTGGCGGGAACTCGTCCCCCAGCCCGGTGACGTGATCGACGGGAGCGGTGGATACGACAGCCTGCAGAGTGGGCGCGGCATCGTGGTGCACGACTCCGAGGCACAGGCCGAAGCCGATCTGCGCCGCCTTATGGACGACTTCCGCGTCGAGTTCGCCCAGCGTTAGCGCGTGCAGTGACCGGTCTACCACGCCCGTCGGCCGTGTTCCGCCAACCCCGATTCCCCAGAGTGGAGTGTTTTCCGTGATCGACCGTCCTCTTGTGGCCCTGGTGTACCAGCGGCCGGGCATGCCGTGGATGTTCGAAGGCGCCCGGCGGGCGGGGGTGGACGTCGTCCTCATCCACCGGCCGAACCCGCGTCCCGACGAGGCCTTGCCCGCGCAGCTTCCTCCCGCCGTCGTCCGGACCCTCCCCCTGGACATCTTCGGCGACGAGGCCGGGGCACTTGCCGCCATCGAAGCGCTGCACGGCGAGCGGCCGCTGGCCGCGATCGTCACTGCGCTCGACGTAGCCGTGCCGTTCACGGCCAGGGCGGCCCGCATGCTGGGCCTCCCGGGCCTGAGCGAGGAGACCTCCTTCGCGGTGCGCGACAAGCGCGAGATGCGCCGCCGTCTGGAGCAGGCCGGTCTCAACACCCCTGCCTACGTGGGCCTGTCCGGCCCCGAGGACTGGAAGGTCGCGGCAGACCTCGTCTTCCCGGTCGTGGTCAAGCCCGCTGGCGGCTTCACCAGCCTTGGCGTCACCAGGGTCGACTCCGCGGAGGACCTCGAGACCACGGTGAGGTCCGTGTGGGAGGTCTGCGAGCGCTACCTCGGCTACGGAGGGAGCTCCGTCCAGTTCGAGGGCCTCGTGGTGGAGGAGTACCTCGACGGTGACGAGTACTGCATCGAGTCGCTGTCCTACCAGGGCCAGGTGAAGATCCACACGATCGGCTACAAGGGCCGCCCCGAGGGTCCTTACTTCGAGGAGAAGGTCTACCGCGCCCCGGCTCCGCTGTCCCCGGAGGTCGAGTGGTCCATCATCGAGCAGATCACCGGCGCCCACGCCGCCCTCGGCGTCACCGACGGCCCCACCCACTCCGAACTGCGCCTGCGCGGGGACGATGCCTACCTGCTCGAGATGGGCGCGCGGGTGGGCGCTTCCGGTGCCTCCCACCACATCGTGGAGTCGGTGACCGGAGCCGACTTCACCGGCGACACGTTCCGCATCGCCATGGGCCGGGAGCCCCTGGGCTGGAACGATCCCGTATGGCACCGGGGCACCGGAGCCATGTACTTCGTCCCCGTCGGCGGATCCGGCCGCATCACGGAGATCGCCGGCCTGTCCGAGGCCGCCGCCGACCCCAGGGTCGACCGCATCGTCCAGCTTCTGCACCCGGGCGACCGGATCCTCCCGTACCCCGAGTACTCGGGCTACCCCGGCTTCGTCTTCTCCCGCCACGACTCGTACGAGGACGCCGAGCAGTTCCACGACGCGCTCGACGAGTCCGTGGTCATCCACTACGAGTAAGCGCCCCGCCCCCGGACCCCCGCGCGCGCAACCGCCGGGCGGGGCCTGCCGGGCCTGCGCGCCAACCGTCCCGGGCGCCCGTAGGCACCGGACTTCAAGGAGCCAAACATGACGACAAGTGCCGCGGCCTTGTCCCCTCCGGCAGCCGGCAGCGCTGCCAAGACGCCCCTGCGCCGTGTCCTGGGCAAGTTCGCCACCGGGGTCGCGGTGATCGCCTCCCAGAGCGACCAGGGTCCCGTGGGCGTCCTGGTCAACTCGTTCACCTCCGTGTCCCTCACACCGCCGACGGTGCTCTTCTGCATCAGCACCGGGTCCCGCACCTGGCCGTACATCGAGAAGTCCGGCTCCTTCGCCGCCAGCTTCCTCGCCGACGGGCAGCGGGCGGCGGCCGAGCGGTTCTGGCGCTCCGACCACGACCGGTTCGCCGGATCACCGGTGACGACCGCCACGACCGGCGCCCCGGTGCTGTCCGAGGCGCTGGGCTACGTCGACTGCCGGGTGTCGGACATCCTGACCCGCGACGACCACTATGTCGTGCTCGGCGAGGTCGTGGACGCCGGGGTGCTGAACGCCGGCCGGCCCCTGCTCTTCTTCGAGGGCGCCTGGAACACGTCACAGGACCCCGCCGCATGAGCGAGAGACCGCACGTGGAGCCGGCCGACGCCCCTGAGCTCCTGATGATCGGCGTCGGCCTGATGGGCCGGCCCTACGTCCACGCCGCGCACCGGCTCGGTCTGCGAGTCCGCGCCGTCGAGGCCGAGTCCCGGGCCGCCGAGGCCCGGGGCCTCGTCGACGAACTCGATCTGAGCCAGGGTCAGTACGGGGCCCTGGACGAGCTGTGGGCCGAATCCGCCTACACGTCGGCCCAGCGGCGCCGGCCCGACGGCGTCATGGCCTTCACCGAGTCGCACGTACTGGCGGCCGCCCTGGTTCAGGACCGTCTCGGACTGCCCGGCCCGTCCCTCCAGGCGGCGTCGATCTCCCGGAACAAGGCGCTCCAGCGGGGCCGCTTCCGGACCCATGGCATCGGACAGCCGGACTACCGGCTGACCGGCGCCCTGACCGAGGCCGAGCCGTGGGCGTCCACCCGCCTTCCGGTGATCGTCAAGCCCCTGTCGTCCGCGGGCAGCGAGGGCGTGGAGCTGGTCCCGGACCTGACCGCGTACCGGGAGACCGCGGACCGACGCCGCACCGAGGGGCTCCTGCTCGTCGAGACCGCCGCGCAGGGACCCGAGTACAGCTGGGAAGCCCTGGTCCAGGACGGCAAGGTGTGGTTCGCCAACCTCACCGCCAAGGAGACGACGGGACCGCCCAACTTCGTCGAGCTCACCCACCGGGTGGCCGTGCGACTGCCCGCGCGGGAGGCCGCGGTCGTGGACGCCCTGGGGGAGTCCGCGATCGAGGCGATCGGCATGCGTACCGGCCTGGTCCACCTGGAGTTCCGGATGACCGCGACGGGCCCGCAGGTGATGGAGGTTGCGGTCCGTACGCCGGGCGACTACCTCATGGACCTCTGTTCGCTCGCCTACGGGATCGACTGGTTCGAAATGGTCGTCCGTCTGGCCGTCGGAGCGCAGTTGCCTCCTCCGCCAGAGGCGCCCGTCCGGCACGCGGCGAGCCACTTCATCGTCTCCGAGCCCGGAGTCGTGGTGGCCGTCGAGGGCCTGGACGAGGTGCGCGAGCACCCCGCCGTGGTGGACGCCGGCGTGTCCGTGGCGGTCGGCGACCGCATCGGCGAGACCTCGTCCTCCGGGCAGCGCACCGGCTTTGCGGTGCTGTCCGCGGCGTCGCCGGAAGAGCTCGAGGAAGCCCTCGCCCACGTGCGGCGCACCCTCACCATCACGACGGTGGACCAGACCCGTACGAGACCGGGAAGAGACGCACGCGCGTGACCATTCACGACAAGGCCTACGACATCATCACGGACGACATCTTCCTGAGTCTTCCCGGTGAACTGCCGGGCAGCGAACTGTTCCTCAAGATCGAGGGCCTGAATCCGGCCGGCTCCATCAAGCTCAAAACAGCCGTCGGACTGGTCTCGGACGCCGAGCTCCAAGGCCTCCTGCGTCCCGGCGGCCGGGTGATCGAGTCGTCGTCCGGGAACCTGGGCGTGGCGCTGAGTATGGTGTGCGCCGCCAAGGGCTACCGGTTCACCTGCGTCACCGATCCGAACGCGTCGGCGCAGAACGTGGCGGCCATGAAGGCCCTGGGCACCCAGGTGATCGTGGTGGACGAGCGGGATGCCAACGGCGGTTACCTCGGCTCCCGGATCGCCCTCATCAAGCGTCTGGTCGCCGAGGACCCGGACCTGCTGTGGACCAATCAGTACGGGAACCCGGCGAACCCCCGCATCCATTCGGTGCGCACCGCCGCGTCCACCATGGCCAGGATCGGCCCGATCGACTACCTGTTCGTCGGGGCGGGCACCACCGGAACCCTCATGGGATGCGCGGAGTACTTCCGGCGCTTCTCGCCCCGCACCAGGATCATCGCCGTCGACACGGAGGGCTCCGTCACCTTCGGCGGCCCCAGCAGGACCCGGTACATCCCCGGACTCGGCACCAGCCGGCGCCCGGAACTCCTCCAGCCGCAGCTGGTCGACGAGGTCGCCCTGGTCGACGAGCGGGACGCGGTCCGGGCCTGCCGGGCCATGGCCCGCCGCCACGGCATCCTCGTCGGCGGCTCGACCGGCTCGGTGCTGGCCGCGGTGATCGAGCGGGCCGACGCCATTCCCACGGGGTCACGGACCGTGGCGCTCTCGCCCGACCTCGGTGACCGCTACCTGTCCACCGTGTACGACGACACCTGGGTTGCCGCACGCTTCGGCGTCGAGGCACTCGAACCCGTCGACCAGCCCCAGCTTCCCGTACCGCTTTAGGAGCGATGCAACAGATGTTTGAGTTCGACGTGGTAGGCGGCACCGCCGCCCGCAAGATCATCAGCGAGTCCCGCTCCGAAATCGTCTCGGTGGTCCGCGACGCGTACCTCGCCCACCACCGGGGCGATTCGATCAACCCCAACAGCTACTTCCTGCGCTTCCCCGGCAAACCGAGCGCACGGATCATCGCCCTGCCCGCCTACCTGGGCGGCGACACGGACGTCGCGGGCATCAAGTGGATCGGCAGCTTCCCCGAAAACATCCAGAACAACATCCCCCGGGCGTCGGCCGTCCTGCTGCTCAACGACTACACCACCGGCTACCCCTTCGCCTGCCTGGAGGCCTCGCAGATCAGCGCGGCGCGCACGGCCGCCTCCGCCGTCCTGGGGGCGGCACGGCTGCTCGGCCGCACCGAGGCCGAGAAGATCGCCGTGGTCGGCTCCGGCATCATCGCCCGCAACATCGTCGAGTTCTTCGCCGCCGAGAGCTGGTCGGTCGGCGAGTTCGCCCTGCACGACCAGGTCCCCGACTACGCCAGGTCGCTCGCCACACACATCCGGGAAAGCCTCGGCCACACCGCATCCGTGTCCGACAGCCTGTCGGACGCCCTCAAGGGCGCCGACGTGGTGGTGCTCGCCACCACGGCCGGTGAGCCGTACATCACCGACCCCGACTCCTTCGCTCCCGGCCAGGTGGTCCTCAACGTCTCGCTGCGGGACGTCTCCGCCGACATCGTGCTGTCCTCGTACAACGTCCTGGACGACGTCGACCACTGCCTGACCGCCCAGACCTCCCCGCACCTAGCAGAGCTGAAGAGCGGCAACCGCGACTTTGTGTCCGGCGTCCTGGCCCAGGTCATCGAGGGCGAAGTCACCATGGAAGCCGACCGTCCCCGCATCTTCTCGCCGTTCGGCCTCGGCGTGCTCGACCTCGCCGTCGGCGCCTACGTGCACCGCCGCGCCGTCGAGACCGGCCAGGCCACTTCCGTCGCGGACTTCTTCGGCGAAACCCAGCGATGGGGCTGACCGGTGTCGGCAGCCGGGCGCGGGTTCTGGTCACCCGCCGTCTCGCCCCCGACACCCTCGACCGGCTCACCGCCCGCCACACGGTGGAGCTGCACGACAGCGACGCGGTGATGCCCCGCGACCGGCTCCTGGAGGCGGTACGGGGCACGGCGGCGGTGCTGACGACCCTCGACGACCGGGTGGACGAGGAGTTCCTGGAGGCCGCCGGTCCCGGGCTGCGCGTCGTCGCCAACCACGCCGTGGGCCTGCACAACATCGACCGGGAAGCCTGCGCCGCCCGGGGCGTCCAGGTGACCAACACCCCCGGCGTTCTCACCGACTCGACCGCGGACCTCACGATGGCCCTGCTGCTGGGTGCCGCCCGGCGCATCGGCGAGGGCGAGCGCACGGTCCGCTCCGCCACCCCCTGGAACTGGGCACCGAACTTCATGCTCGGGCTGGAACTGTCCGGAGCCGGGCTCGGCATCCTCGGGATGGGCGAGATCGGCCGGGCGGTGGCCCGCCGGGCGCGGGGCTTCGGCCTGCGCATCGCCTATCACAACCGCTCCCCGCTCCCCGACGAACACGCCTCGGGCGCGACGTGGCGCCCGCTGGAGCGACTGCTGGCCGAGTCGGCGCTGCTGGTCGTCAGCTGCCCGCTCACAAAACAGACCCGCAACCTGCTGGACGCCCGGCGCCTGGCCCTGCTGCCGACCGGCGCCGTGGTGGTCAGCATCACCGCCGGAGTGGTGGACGAAGACGCGCTCGCCGCGGCCCTCGGCACAGGTGCCCTGCTCGCGGCGGCCGTCGACCACCACACCCACGAGCCGGCCGTCAACCGGGCACTGCTCGCACAGGAACGCGCGCTGCTGACCCCCCACCTCGGCAGCGCGACCACCCACACCAGGCAGGCCATGGGCGCCCTCGCCGTCGACAACGTACTGGCGGTGCTCGACGGCCGGCGTCCGCCCACACCCGCCTGACCCCAGGCCACTGCCACGCCCCACCTAAGCAAGGAAAGACACCCTGATGTCCGACAGCACCGAGACCACGACCGCCTCCGAGCGCGCCATCAAGCAGCAGAAGCCCTCTTCCCTCACCAGGAGCCTCAAGACGCCGGCCGACGAGGCGCTGCGCCTGTACGAGCACTACTGGCCGCCGGTCGAGCACTTCGAGGGCTTCGACCCCGAGCTGACCGACTTCATGGCGGCCACTCCCGAGAAGCAGCAGGCGATCCTCGAAGGCCTCCGGCACGATCCCGAGGCCCACGGCCGCTTCCTGCACGGTCACCTCGGCTCCATCTACGCGCACTCCTTCGGCTACCGAGACGGCGCCTTCACGCGGCACACCGACGACACCGCCGAGATCGCCCAGTTCGCCGCGAAGATCGCCCTGGAGCGCGAGCTGTTCGACCACTGGGCCGCCCTCGGCGACCTGCCCACCTTCACCGACCAGTCGGAGGCGGCGGACCACCTCGACGAGCTGGCGGCCACCAACCCCGGCGTGGTCCACCCGCTCTTCGACTTCATCCGCGACGAGGCCTCCCGCGAGCAGATCGAACGCTTCCTCCTGTGCGAGACGATCCGCAACGAGGTCGTGGACGACGAGGTCGCCCTCCTCGTCGTCGGCCTGCAGGGCATGATGAAGGCCGTCGCCGCGGCCAACCTCTGGGACGAGTGCGGCCGCGGCAAGCTGGAGAACTTCCACACCTACTGGCTGCGCCGCCTGCTGGAGGCGACCGAGGACGGCTGGAACACCCTCGACCGGTACCGGGTCGGCCACCCCTGGTTCGGCAAGCTGACCTCCAACACCAACGCCGCGCTGCTCACCCGCCCCGCGCGCAAGATGATGGCGTACGGCTGCTTCCTCGTCTTCGAGAGCTGGGTCGAACCGCACTTCGTCCGGATCCTGGACGGCATGACCCGCGTCGGCCTCCTCGACGACGAGAAGCGCATCTACTTCACCGCGCACGTGGCGATCGACCCCCGGCACAGCCGTGAACTGTCCGACGGCATGCGCATGCAGCGTCCACGGCTCGCCCCCGACGAGATCAACGACATCGTGTACGGCGCGCACCTGGCCTCGGAGACCGGCCGCCGCCAGTTCGACCGCATGCTCGGATTCCTTCGCGCCATGCCGACGGAGAACGCCGCCTGACCAAGGCTCCGCAGCAACGCCCGGGCGGCGGGGACGCGACCCGTCACCGCCGCCCGCCCACCCCACCTCGGGAAGGAACAGAAGTGCCCTCACCCGTCGTCCTCGTCGCGGACCCCCTTCCCGCACACCTGACGGCAGAGCTCGCCGCCGACTTCGACGTGCGCCACTGCACCGGATCCGACCGCGCGCAGCTGCTCGCAGCTGTTCCCGAGGCGTCCGCCCTGCTCGTTCGCAGCGCCACACGGGTCGACCTGGAGGTGCTCGACGCGGCCCCGCGGTTGCGGGTCGTGGCCCGGGCCGGCGTCGGTCTGGACAATGTCGACGTGGCGGCGGCCGCCCGGGCAGGCGTCGTCGTCGCGAACGCCCCGTACTCCAATGTGGTCAGCGTCGCCGAACTCACCGTCGGACTCGTCGTCGCCCTGGCCCGCCCCATTCTTCCGGCGTCCGAGTCCGTTCACGCCGGCCACTGGCGGCGCGCCGACTTCCAGGGCGTCGAACTGGCCGGCAGCACCGTCGGTGTTCTCGGACTTGGCAAGGTCGGAGAGCTGGTCGCGGGTCGGCTGCGCGCCTTCGACATGCGCGTCCTGACCCATGACCCGCACGTGCGTGACGACGCTTTGGAACGCACCGGCGCGCAGGCCGTGGCGCTGGAGGAACTGCTCCGGCAGAGCGACGTGCTGACCGTTCACGTGCCGCTGACCGACGCCACCCGCGGCCTGATCGGCGAGCGGGAACTGTCCTGGGCCAAGCCCGGCCTGCGACTGGTCAACACGGCACGCGGCGGCATCGTGGACGAGTTCGCCCTCGCCCAAGCGTTGAAGGAGGGGCGGATGGCCGGCGCCGCACTCGACGTGTTCGAGTTCGAACCGCCCCTCTCCTCACCCCTCCTGGGGCTCCCCGGCGTGATCGCCACCCCGCACATCGGCGCGGGCACGGCGCAGGCTCAGGAACGCGCGGGCCGGGAGGCCGTCCGGGCGGTGCGCCAGGTGCTGACGGGCGGCGCTCCGGACCCCGCGGCCTGACAACGGCCGGCGGGACGGGCCTCGAAACACCTGAGCGCCCTGGTCGTCCCTCTGCGCGAGAGGGACGACCAGGGCGCGGCACCTTCGTTCAGGCCGGAGTCCCGGCGCCCTCCGGGGTCCGGTGCTCGGCCGGGCCCGCCGCTTCGATCCGGCGAAGGGAGCCGACGAACAGCAGCAGGACCGCCAGCAGGCCGGCGCACGGGATCCACATGGCGGACTGCGGGTCCCACCAGATGGTGAGCCAGCCGGCGAAGGCGGCTCCCAGGGCGGTGCCCCCGAAGGCGAAGAAGCTGTACACGGCGCCCACCCGCCCCTGGTACTCGGCCTCGACGCTCTCGTGCCGTATCGCGATCGAGTGCACGTTGTAGACGGTGAGGCCCACGCCGTAGGTGAGGAACGCGAGGGCGGCCATCGCGCCGACCAGGTACGGCGAATCGTGCGGGGAGAGCGGCAGTACGCACGGCGCGATCAAGGCGAACCCCATGACGAGGGCCACCAGACGGGTGCGCCGCACACGGGCCGAGAGACGTGCGGCCAGGGCAGCACCGGCGACGGAGCCGACCGCGCCGACGCCAAGGAGGATCCTGACCGCCGACGTGGACATGCCCAGGATCCGCAGGGCGACCACCAGGTACAGCGTGATCAGCGCATACTCGAAGAAGTTGAACAGGGCCCCCCGCACGAGCAGCGCCCGCAGCAGCGGACTGCGGCGCACCACGTGCGCCCCGGGTGAACCGGGTCCGCCATGGCGCGTCGGTCGTCGGCCGGAGTTCGGTGTGCAGCCGGGCTCGCAGGCTGAGCAGCGCCCCGACGGTGAAAACACCGGCCACCACGCCAAGTACGCCGGACCCCGACAGACCGATCAGCAGACCCGCCGCGGCGGGGCCGAGCACCTGGGGACTGTAAATCGTTCAGCTCTGTCTCATATTCGGTGGTGACGGAGCATCGTTGGCCATCATATGAAGAATGTCAACGAGCTTGTACAGATGGTGTTTTCGGGTCTCTTCCCGCTGGCCATCGGGGATGTGGCCGACGATGGTGAACGGATCGTGGTGCGGGCCCGGACTCCGCAGGAGGCCGCGATCTGTCCGGGGTGCGGGGCGTCGGCGGCATCGCTATGCCACCGTGGTGATCGACGCCGAGACCCATGAACGGATCGACGTACTGCCCGACCGCACCGCCGACACGCTGGAAGCGTGGATGCACAAGCATCCGGGCGTCGAGGTCGTGTGCCGAGACGGCTCCACGACCTACGCCGAGGCCATCCGCCGCGCCCTGCCCGACGCAGTCCAGGTCGCCGACCGGGGGCGCCTGCGGCACAACCTGTGCGAAGCCGCCCTGAGCGAGGTGAAGGCACACAGCACGTGCTGGGCCGCCGAGCTAGACGCGCCCACCTACGACGGACCCCGCGCGCAGACGACTCTGTAACGCTGGCACCAGGTCCACGACCTGCTCGGGAAGGGTGTGGGCCTGCTCGAATGCGCCCGCCGCCTGCAACTGGCCCTGAACACCGTCAAACGCTATGCGCGAGCCGACCGGCCCGAGCGGATGCTCCGAGTCCCCAGGTACCGCGCCAGCCTCGTCGCCCCCTACCACGAACACCTGCGCAGACGTCGTGCTGCGGACCCGGCCGTCCCCGTCCAGCACCTCTTCGAAGAGATCAAGGCCCTCGGGTTCACCGGATGTCTGAACCTGTTGCACAAGTACATCAACCAGGGCCGCGCGGGCGCCGACCGCAGCCACGTCTTCCCGCGCCGGCTCGCCCGGATGATCCTCGCCAGGCCCGACAACCTCAAGGCCGAGCATCGCGGTCTTCTGGCCCGGCTTACCGCTGCCTGCCCCGAGATGACCCAGCTGGCCGCCGTTGCCGAAGGCTTCGCCGAACTCCTGACACCTTGCGAAGGTAATGCCGACGGTCTCTCGCGCTGGATCGTCAAGGCTCGCTCAGCCGATCTACCCCATCTGCACGCCTTCACCCGGGGCCTGGACCGAGACCGCGACGCTGTGATCGCCGCACTCACACTTCCGTACAGCAACGGCCCCACCGAAGGCGTCAACACCAAGACCAAACGGATCGCGCGCCAGATGCACGGACGAGCAGGCTTCACCCTTCTTCGCCACCGCATCCTCCTCGGATAGCGGCACTCTCCGTCCCCACCGAATATGAGACAGAGCCGCTCGATTGACAGACCCGCGCCGGGCCGTCTCCACGCCGTTGGCCTGGGGCACTGGTCCGGGAAGGTAAGTGTTCGTCTGGCCTCGCCACGACGGTGAGTTCAGCCGGTTCGGGGCCGTCGCAGGTCACTCGTGTGCCGGTGTGACGGTGTGTGCGAGCTGGAAGCGTGAGTGGAGGCCCAGTTTCCGGTAGACGCGGGTGAGGGTCGCTTCGACCGTCTTGACGCTGACGGTGAGGGCGGTCGCGATGTCGCGGTTGCTCGCTCCGGCGGCGGCGAGTTCGGCGCAACGCCGTTCGGCGGAGGTGAGGCGGGGGCGGGCGTCGTCGTCCGTGGGGGCGTCTTCCAGTCGGCCGAGGGTGTGGATGGCGGTCTGGGCCCAGGGGTGTGCCTGGTGGGTGGTGAAGAGGTCGGCGGCGCTTCGCGCGGCGGTGCGGGCGCCGGCGCGGCGGCGGCCGCGGCGTTCGGTGTGGCTGAGCGCCAGCAGGGTCCTGCCTCGTTCGAGGGGGAGGTGGCGGAGGCGGTCGGCCGCGTCGTTGAGGCGCCGGGCCGCGGTGCCGAAGTTACCGCGGGCGGCGTCCAGGAGCGCCTGGGTGCGTTCGAGCGCGGGGAGGACCGCGTCCCTGCCGAGGTCGGTCGCGGTGCGGCGGGTGTCGTCCAGCAGGCTCCGCGCCTGGTCGAGGTGACCGAGGACGATGAGGGTCTCGGCGAGTTCGGGATGCCAGCGCAGGACGGACGGGTCGCGGACCTGCTGGAGTTCCTCGAGGTCCCGCACCTCCTCCAGAGCCTCCAGAGCTTCTTTGGGGTGGCCGGTGACCAGGAGGAGGTGTCCGAGGGCGAAGAGGTTGCGGGAGAGGAAGACCCGGTTGTCTTCCTGCCGGGACGTGTCGACTCCGCGGCGCGCGTGGACGAGGGCGAGGTCGGTGCGTCCGGCGGTGCCCTCGACGAGGGCGGAGGTGTAGCACGCCGGCGCGGGTGACAGGGAGGTCCCGTCGGTCAGCGCCTGGGCGCGGTGGGCGTGGTCGAGTGCCCTGGCACACCGTCCGGCGCGGAGTTCGGCCTCGGCGAGGCTGCGCAGGATGTCCACGGTCGCCTCGGCGTCACCCGTCCGCTCGGCTTCGACGAGCAGGGGAAGCAGCGCGGTGCGGGCCTCCTCGGGACGGTCGTCGAAGAGGGCGTGCCGGGCGGCGAGGTGCTGGGGCGTGCCGTTGACCGGGATGAAGGCGGCGCGTGGCAGGGACAGGGCGCGGGCGAGCGTGGTCGCGGTGTCGGGGTGGCCGAGGATGCGTTGGAGGCGGGCCTGCATGGTGAGGGCCATGGCGGTGGTGGTGGTGTCGCCGGCGGCCTCGGCCAGGTCGGTGGCCCGGCCGGCCAGGTCGCACCCCCGTTGGGGGTCGCCTTCGTTGACGTTGGCCCAGATGGACTGACGTATGAGGATCCGCGCGGTGAGGTCGCGTCGTCCGGCCGCGGCGTGAAGTGCGGCGGCGAACAGTTCGTCCGCGCCCTGCAGGTGCTGGCCGCTCGCGTCGATCAGGGCGACGAGGGCGTCGACGCGCTGGTCGGGGGTGGTGTCGTGGCCCACGATGAGGCGTGCGGCGGCCCGGCCGCGGGCGAGGTCGCCGTAGTGGGCGGCGTCGCGTACGGCGGTCAGGGCCCGTTCGGTGAGCAGGTCGCTGTCGTCGTGAGGGGTGCGCTGGGCGGCGAGGAGGGAGAGTTCTGCCGCGAGCGCGTGGTCGCCGCGCAGCCGGGCGCGTGCGGCGGCGCGGGCGGCGTGGCGGGCCGACCGCGGGTCGGCGGCGTCGGCCGCCAGCACGGTGTGCCGGTCGCGGCGGACGCTGTCGTGGCTGGCCTCGGCCAGGCGGGCGTGCAGAAGCCTGCGTGCGTGGCCCGGCAGCCGGGCCACGAGTTCGGCGCCGATCGCGGAAGCGGTGAACCGCACCGTTCCGTCGGGCTGCCCGAGGTCGACGAGCCCGGCCGCCTCGGCCTGGGCGAAGAGGGCCTCGGCTGCCGGGCCGGCGAGGCGGCCGAGCAGGTCGAGGTCGGGCCGGTCGTCGAGCGCGGCGAACGTCAGCAGTTCCCGTACCTGGGCCGGTACCTCGTCCAGCCACTCACCCACCAGTCGGCTGGCCGTCGGCGGCAGGGCCCGCCCGCTGTCACCGTCTCGGTCCGGGAGCGGGCACGAGGCGTCGGCCAGCGCCAGGGCCAGTGCGGGATTTCCTCCGCTGTGGGTGTGGATGCGCGTGACCTCACGGGGGACGAGCCGGTACGGGGACAGCAGCGTCGCGACCTGAGAGTTCGTCAGGGGCGGAACGCGCACCGCGTACGCGTCCTCCCCGCACCAGTGACCCGCGGCCTCCGGGCGCCAGGTGCGTTCGGCCGCGATGACGGGAAGGTCCGGGGTCAGGCGCAGGGCCCAGCCCAGGACGGCCGCGCTGGCCGGGTCCAGCCACTGGGCGTTGTCCACCACCAGCGTCATGGGCGGTGCCTCCCGCAGCACAGCGGCGGTCTGCCGACGCAGCCGCAGGGCCGAACCGGCATCGTCCGGGGAGCCCGGCCGGCCGGCGGCCTCGTCGAGTTCCGCCGTCAGCTCCCGTGCGACGGGCAGCGCTTGGAGGGCCAGCGCGAGTTCGAGCAGCCCGGCGCAGGGAACCCGGGCGTCCTGCGGACGCGGGGCCAACCGCAGGACGGGCAGGCCCAGCCGTCGCCCCAAGGCCCCGGCCGCGGTGGTCTTGCCGCTTCCGGGCGGCCCGAACAGGACCACCCGGCGGGTGTGGTGCACGTCTTCTGGCAGCAGGGGACCGACCTCGTGGAACGCGTTCATCCACATCGCAGATTCTGGCATCGGGCCATGGTGCGCCCGCCGAGCCTCCCCGTCTAGGTCAAGGGATCACCCCGATGTCGGCCGGGCACCTGCGTCCCTAGCCTCATGGCCACAGCCGAGCCAACCGCTGCCGAACGCCCCCCGCACCACAGATGACGTTCTGCGGCACATCCCCGACAAGGCCCGGCGGAAGGATATCGATGAACCGCAAGAACGCCCTGGCGGCCGGTGTCGCGGCAGCCCTCGCCCTGGGCTCCGTGACCATGGTGGCCACCCAGTCCACCGCGGCTCCCCAGCCCACCGCGGCCGCAGGCACCTCCGCCGCCCGACCCGGCGCCGGCTTCCAGGCGATGACGGCCGACGCGCGCGACGAGGCGATACGCACGGCCGACCGGAACGCGGCCGCGACCGCCCGCGAGCTCGGCCTGGGCCCCGACGAGCGCCTGCGGGCCAAGGACGTCCTGATCGACGCCGACGGCACCCGGCACGTGCGCTACGACCGCACCTACAGAGGCCTGCCGGTGATCGGCGGAGACCTGGTGGTGCACCTCGCCGAGGACGGCACGATCACCGGCTCGGACCTGGCCCACCAGGGCGCGATCCGGATCGCCGGCACCACCCCGAAACTGACGGCCGCCGACGCCTCGGCCAAGGCCGTGAAGCACGCCAAGCACGTGAAGAAGGCGAAGGCCGGCAGCAAGGACAGCACCCTGGTGGTGTACGCGGTCGGCAAGATCCCCGTCCTCGCCTACCGTTCGACCGTCACCGGTGAGGGCGACACCGGTCCGACCTCGCGGGAAGCGGTGATCGTCGACGCGACCAGCGGCGCGGCGCTGGACCAGTACGAACTGCACCAGAGCGTCACGGGCACCGGCAACGGCGTCACCGTCGGCCAGGTCTCCATCGAGACCACCCAGACCAGCAGCGGCTACACCCTCACCGACCCCGCGCACGGCGGCACGATCATCTACGACTCGTACAACAGCCCGCAGTCGAACCCGAAGCAGAACGCCCGGGCCTTCTCCAAGACCACCAACTCCTGGGGCAACGGCACCACGTCCAGCCGCGAGAGCGCCGCCGTGGACGCCTCCTACGGCCTGGCCAAGACCTGGGACTACTACAAGGACTCCTTCAACCGCTCCGGCATCCGCAACGACGGCCGCGGCGCCCCGGCGTACGTGCACATGGACACCAACGTGCTGAACGCCTTCTACGACGACAACTGCTTCTGCATGTTCTTCGGCGACGGCTCCTCCCAGAACGGCAACACCCCGGTCACCGCGCTGGACGTGGCCGGGCACGAGATGAGCCACGGCGTCACCTCCGCCACCGCCAACCTCACCTACTCCGGCGAGTCCGGCGGCCTCAACGAGGCCACCAGCGACATCTTCGGCACCATGGTCGAGTTCTACGCCAACAACGCCGGCGACCCGGGCGACTACTACATCGGCGAGAAGCTCAACATGTCGGGCGGTTACATGCGCCGCATGGACAACCCGGCCGCCGACGGCAACTCGCTGTCCTGCTGGACCTCCAGCGCCGGCTCGGCGGACGTCCACTACTCCTCCGGCATCGGCAACCACTTCTTCTACCTGGCCGCCGAGGGCACCGGCACGAAGACCATCGGCGGACGCTCGCACACCGGCACCACCTGCAACAACGACACCTTCGCGGGCATCGGCAAGGACAAGGCCGCAGCCGTCTGGTACCGGGCGCTGACCACCTACATGACCTCCACCACCAACTACGCCGGCGCCCGCACCGCCACCCTGCAGGCCGCCGCCGACCTGTACGGCACCAACTCCCAGGAGCGGTACCTCGTCTCCAAGGCCTGGGCGGCCGTCAGCGTCGGCACCGCCCTGCCCGACCCCGGCACCGGCACCCCCACCCCCTCGCCGTCCACCCCCACCCCCTCGCCGACGGACCCCACCCCCTCGCCGACCACGCCCCCCAGCGGCAACGCGCTGACCAACGGCAGCTTCGAACAGGGCACCAGCGGCTGGACCCAGAGCGACAACATCATCACCAACTCGTCCCTGCAGGCCGCACGTGACGGGTCCTGGTACGCCTGGATGATGGGCTACGGCGCCGACGCCATCGAGTCCCTGTCCCAGTCGAACATCGCGGTGCCCTCCACCGGCACCCCGAAGCTCACCTTCTGGCTGAAGGTCTCCACCCAGGAGTCCGGCTCCACCGCCTACGACACCCTCGGCGTCAAGGTCGACGGCACCACCCTGGCCACCTACTCCAACGCCGACGCGAGCTCCGGATACGTCCAGAAGACCGTCGACCTGTCCGCCTACAAGGGCCGGACGGTGAAGCTGGAGTTCGCCGGCACCGAAGACACCTACCTGTCCACCATCTTCCTGGTCGACCAGATCGCCATCGGCTGACCGGTCCAGCTCCCCATCAGCACTCCTGCGGCCGGACGCCCTGCTCGGGCGCTCCGGCCGCAGGAGCCACCGCATGCGTGCGGACCTGTCGAAGAAGAGGTGGCGCGCCTTGCACCGGTCGATCTCCTTGGCGAGGCTACAGCGGAGCCGACGGCCGCGAGCGTGAGAGGGCCAGCCGGGACGGCCCGATCTCCGCTCCACGGCTTTCGCGATGTGTTCAACCACTAGACACCTCTGAGTCGTGGACATGTCATACGTGACCGCCAGTGTCTTCCCTACCAGGGCAAAACCCCTCATACAAGGAAGAAACATGACGATACGTCTGGCCGTTCGTGCCTCCACGCTCGCTCTCTGCACGACACTGGCGACCTCCTTCGCCCCCCCGGCCCAGGCCTCCGGGATCGACAGCGTCCAGCCGAAGGCCGAGACCACGCCGCTGTTCGACGACGAGGCCGGCGGCAACGCCAACGCGGACGACCCCGCCATCTGGCGCAACGCCACCGACCCGGGCCGCAGCCTGGTGATCGCCACCGCCAAGCAGGGAGGCCTGCGGGTCTATGACCTGGACGCGCGCCAGGTCCAGTCCCTCCCCGCCCCCGCCGGCCCGAGCGCCGACGACAAGCCCGGCCGCTTCAACAACGTCGACCTGGTCCATGGCCTGCGCCTGGGCGGCACGCGCGCAGACGTCGCGGTGGTCAGCGACCGCGGCAACGACCGGCTGCGGATCTACCGCATCGACCGCGACAAGCCCGGCGGCCCGCTCACCGACGTCACCGCCCCGGGAGTGCGACCCGTGTTCTCCGCCGACCAGGACGAGATCAACGAGCAGCAGACCGCGTACGGCCTGGCCACCTGGACCGACCGCACCACCGGCCGCTCCTACGCCCTGGTCAGCCAGCGCAACCGCACCCGGATCGCCCTGCTGGAACTGCTCCCTACCGCGGCCGGCACCGTCGACTACCGCCAGGTCCGCACCCTGGACCTGCCCTCCTCCTTCCGCCTGCCCAACGGCGCCACCTGGACGCCCTGCGCCGAGCCGGGCGAACTGCCGCAGGTCGAGGGCATGGTCGTCGACCCCGCGGACGGCACCCTGTACGCCGGACAGGAGGACGTCGGCATCTGGCGCATCGACGCGGGCCTGACCGGCACGCCGACCCTGATCGACAAGGTCCGCGAGTACGGCGTCCCGGGCACGTACGACGAGCAGACCGAGGAGTGCACGCCCGGCATCGACCCCGGCTTCGGCGGCACACACCTGACGGCCGACGTCGAGGGGCTGACCCTGGTGTCCGAGCCGGACGGCGACGGCTACCTGCTCGCCTCCAGCCAGGGCGACAACACCTTCGTCGCCTACGACCGCGAGCGCGACGAGGACAACGAGTACGAGAACACCTTCCGCATCGCCGCGGCCTCCACCACCCTCGACGGCTCCGAGGTCTGCGACGGCGCTGCCGCCCTCAACGCCCCACTCGGCACCCGCTACCCCAACGGCCTGCTCGTCGTCCAGGACGGCCAGGAGACCCCCGGTGACAGCGACCGTGAGGCCACCGGCTTCAAGTTCGTCGACCTCGGCGAGGTCGACGACACCATTGACTGATCACTGAGCTTCTTCAGCGGCCGCCCCAGAGGGTGAACGACTCTGTGGGGTTGACCGGCCTTTGATCTGCAGCGGTGTTCAGCCTTCACGGATCAAGCCGTCACCCGATCAGTGGCCACTCTGAAGAAGCTCACTGAACGTCGCGGGGGGGGGGGGGGGGCCCGCCCGCGACGTTCAGTGCCACCGACCTCCGGGACAACTCGACTTCCCCGTCGGCGCCGCCTACGCACCGGCCGACCACCCCCTTTGACGAGGTGATGGCGTGAAAGAAATGCGTTCCTTCTCGGCGCCGGGCAGGCCCACGCCGCCCTCCAGGACGTTTGGCCGCCCCGTGAACGACCCAGACGGCTGAAACTGTACGGAGCCAAGCGCGAACCGCGATCCGGTCTACGCCCGCCACCGGCGCGCAGCGCGACCACAGCACACCGCTTCACCCCTCCGCACCGGAGCCGATCTTCTTGAAGTCCTCGCCCTCGCGTCGCTGACCTGCGGGAGTCGACTGGAGAGGTGCTCTGACCTGCGCCGATCAACCTTTCCGGCTCTTTCATCGTGCTACCGACGTATACAGCCGATCCTCCCCAGCCGCTCCCCAACGGGGCTTGATCCTCCCCAGATTCTCCCCAGCGGAGAGCGTTCGGAGGCGGCCTGCTGCTGGTCAGTGGAGCGTCCGTGCGATGGGCTACACCACATCGACTCCGTGCGCTCTGGCCAAGCCGTCGAGTCCATCTGCCCAGCCCTGCCCGACTGCTCGGAGCTTCCACACCGGCAGACCCTCGGTGGACCTGTACCGGTAGAGCTCTGCCACGACCATCGCTCGAATGGCAGGGTCGGCGGGTGGCTGGAAGGCCCAGGCGGCGGCAGTGCATCTCAGGGACAGTTCTGCGTGGGTGAGGGAGCCGCAGGTCAGTCCGGTGTCGACGTCCATGTTGATGGCGATCGTCATGCGTTGGACGCGTTCGGGCAGAGCCGCGAGGTGGACGGCGGCGCTCTCGATGGTGTGCGTGCCATCGTTCTGCTTCCCCAGGAGACGTGCGGCCCCTTCGGCAGCGGACGGCTGGTTGTAGAAGACGAAGTCCTCGTCGGAGGCGACCCGGCCGTGCGCGTCGGTGAGGAAGAGCGTGAGGTCGGCGTCTGCGCCGTCGAAGCTGAACGTGATGTTCAGCCCTTCCCACGCCTCGTCGGGCAGGGTGAGGTTCTGCCCAGGCGTAAGCGTCGCGAGGGCGGCGTGAACGGGCTCGCCCGTGGCGGGCAGCTGGGCCGGGGACGGGGCCTGGGCCCTCCACTCGGCGAACGTGTGGATCACATAGGGGTCTGGGGTTGGCACATGATGGGTGGCGGGGACGTTGGCGAGGAGGTCGCCGTCCAGGCCGGCCAGTGTGGCGTCGACCGAGGTGGCGTCGTCCTGGGCGTGGTCGAGCAGGCTCTGCAGGCCGGGCAGACGGCTGGTGTCCAGCGGCTTGATGGTGCTCGACAGGTTTCCGGAGGCGGTCGTGGCGACGGCGCAGGCGACGTCCTGGCCGATGTCGAGGAACCGCAGCGCGTCCTCCGGCTGCCGCCAGGAGCCTGCCTCAATGGCCTGGCGGGTCCACCGACCGTACGCCACGAACCCCAGTCGCTGGGTGTCCGGCATGCGGGTGATCACCGCGAGGTCGATCGCGGTGATTCCCGGCGCGACGGCGAAGCCCTCCTTGAGGGTGGCGATGACGTTGGACCCCATGGCTGTGAGCCACCACAGGACCCGGTCGCGCTTCGTCAGCGTCTTCAGCGTGGGACGCCCGCCGGAGGTGACTCCGGGAGTCCGGTCGGGGAGCGAGTCGATGTCGGGCTGCCGCATCACCACGGACATCACAGAGCCGTCCACCCCGACCGCGCAGCCGGCGGCGGGGTTGTCGGAGAAGGCGTAGTTGACCGTCTCGCACACAGTCGCCTCGTCGTTCGCGACAAGGGCCTGCCACCACTGATGTGCCTCGGTGGTCAAAGCGGCGTAGATGCCCTGCAACCGCGCCTGTTCGGCAGCCAGGTACGCCGGCGCGTCCTGCTCGGCCCGCCGCTTCGCCTCGGCGCGCTCTGCACGGGCGAACACACCGAGCCCCGCCAGATGGAACGTCCTGGCCTCGGCCAACGCCCAGGGCAGTCCCAGTTGCGGGGGACCAGGCACTACCGGCGGGTGGGCGGGGGAGAAGGGCTGCAGATGCACGCTGGTCATCTGCAGCCGCAGTTCCCGCAGATGCGTGATGGCAGCGTCGCGTTCTGCCTCCTGTCGGGCCCGCTCAGCCTGTCGGCGAGCCCGTTCCAGCTGCGCGCCCGAAGGTACGGTGGCCCGCGGGCGCGAGCCGGAACGTGGCGCGCGGCTCGTCGTACTCCGACGCCGCCCACCGCCCAGCGCGGTGGAGGCGTACAAGGGCCCCATGCCCGACGAGAGCGTCGTTCGCCCGCCTCCTACGTTCACGCGTGCCATCCGCGGCCCGATGGACGTCCGTACACCCCTTGTCGAGACGCGCACGCTCAATCCCGGCACACCGACGCGGAATCCGAAACCCATGGAGCCTCCCTCGCTGCTGCGGAGAGTCTGTCAGTATTCCGATATCGATGCCGGAGATCCGCTCCTACTGTCGGCGAACGACAGGGTCTTCGAGGCCGACTGTGGTGGCATCCTCAGGTGAAGCCCATGCCGGACACAAGCATCGATCGCCCCCGTACACGCCGGAGCGGCATCAGTTGCTGGGGCGGCGCTTCGAGAGTGCAGGCCCGGGGATCACATCAATACCCACGTGTTCCCTTGGAAAGATACTCCTGATCGGCGAACGGCTCTGACAAAGACCGGGCCGGGTAGCCCCGGCCATGTGCTTAGAAGGCACTCGGTGTGATCCGCGAATTAGGGTGCGTGACCTGCGCCTTTGTCGGCGTTCGCAGGTCACGCGCTCGATCTTCCGGCGTTTTCGGGACGGTCCGCTAGCTGCGCTTCACGCGCTGACCGGGCAGCAGGCGGATGGCGAGGACGGATCCGTCGGCGTGGATGGATACGGGGCCGCCCCACTTCTTGTCCCAGGCGAGTTGGGGACGAGTGTGCCGGGCCGCGTGTACGCGGAGGCGGTACTCCTCGACCTCCCCTTCGGTAAGGAGGTCGAAGAGCTCCTTGTCCACGCCGGAGAACGCTTCGACGCGCGGCCCGTTCAGCCGGAACACATGGTCGGTGCCGGCGTAAGTGTGCCCGAGAAGGCGGTGGCTGATGTCCTGGACACTGCCGGCGGCAGCGTGTTCGAAGTCTTCGAACCGTTCGTTGCCCTGCCGCTTGGTGAGATAGCGGGAAGTGCCCTGACCGGAGCCGGTGAAGGCCATGAGCCCGGCCGCCGCCGCATGTCCGAGGACCTGCTGAAACCACTTGAAGTACTCGGGGGTCACGTGGCAGCCGGGAACTGGCTCGCGGGCCACCCCTCCCACATGGGGCGGCTGGATCCCCGGAAAGGGATTCTCCTCCGATGGGGCGGTGTCCAGGTCGGCTTTGCTTTCGCCAGAGGGGTTGGCGAGCCAGCCGTCACGGCCGGGAGCCTGCAGCGCGTGGACGGTCACGGTGCCGTCCGCAGGAAGTTCCGTGCTGAACAGCAGGCTCGGGGTCTCGTTCCACGCGCCGATGTGCACGGCCTCGGCGTGCACAGACGCGGACGCCAGCTGGCTGGCCGATATCGCCGCGTTGCTGTGGTTGCCCTTGGTCGCGATGGGGATTACGAGGGACGGCTCCCCAGGGCGCCAGACCTCCGCGAAGTACTGCGGCCGGTACCCGTACCCGATTTTGTTGCCCTTCTCCCTGCTCGTGAGGGCCCACCCGGCGCGCAAGACTGTGTCGGCCGGGACGATGCTCACGGAGTGCTCGGGGAACCGCCGCCCGAGCACCTGCTTGGCGAGCGTGAGCCCGAAGGCCATGCCGAGCTCGTGCGACTGGATGGTCTTGTACCGTTCGGCGATCTTCCGCCCTTCGGTCGAAAGCCCGAGGAACGAGTCAGGACCACCCGCCAGCGCCTGGCTGTACTTCAGGGCTCCCCAGTGCTCTGCAAGGCCGCGTCCGGCTCCCTTCCAGGACAGCGTCGTGGCCCGGCCGAGTGTGTGCAGCACGTCCCACATGGAGACTCGCACCCGGCAGTCGAGCTCGTTGCCCGGGATCCCGGACAGGACCGGTTTGCGGCGGAGCGGCTCGGCCTCCCTCTTCTTGCGCGCCTTGTCGTCCGCAGCGATCGCGGACTGCACCTTGCCGAGCAGTTCTTCGTTGGATCGGATGGACACGTTCGACGATGCGTCGAGGTCGAGGAGTACCTTCTTGGCCGGCTTCAATGAGTCCCCTACGGCTCGCACGGGCACTTCAAGAACCCCGCGAAGGTACGGTTGCGGCAGCCGGAGCACGCAAGTGCGCAGGGGCGCACAAGGCATGGACCACCCGCCCGCGAAGCGAATCGACCCATCGACAACGTTGATCTCGGTCAAGCTATTGGCGACGTCACGCCTCGTCACCGGCCGTATGGAACCGGATTCGGCGGCACCCTTGCCTTCGTACGAGTCGACACCAAACGCACGGTAGGGCGCTGATGTTGTGACCTCTGTAGAGGGCTTCGGGTTCGCCCTCGGGATCGGACGCTGCTTGCTCGAACTGCACCGCGTCTCTGCCGCCGTCCGCGCCGCCGCGTAGAGAACGTGACACCTCCTTGTCCGGATAGCGGGTGGGCCCTTCTGCGCGACGAGGGGAATATGCGTGTGTCGCATGCCGCGGAGGGAGATGCTGGTGTATGCAGACTGGAAGCCCCGTGGCTGCAGGCGCCGGGGCGGGGGTAAGGGATCGGGGGTGGCTCGTGACAGGCGGGGCTTTCGAGGAGCTGACACGGACGGGCGAGCTGGGGCCGGTCTCGTTCGACCTGCTGCGGCGACTGGTCCACCAGGTTCGCCGCTCCTACGGCTTTCCACCGCCCGAGGGGCACGCGGAGTGGAGCGATGACGCTGCCTATGAGGTGGTCCTGGCGATGCTGACCCGCGAAGGGAAAGGACAGAAGTTCGTCACAAGCTGCTTCGCGCTCGCCACGGACGATGCTTCGCTGGAACGTGTGTATCTCGCGACGATCAAGCACTACTTCATCGACGAGGCGAAGAAGACGCCGCGGGGCAAGCTTCGGCGCCGTATCGCCCGGCTGATGAGCGAGGACCTGGCCTACCGGAAAACCAAGGGTTCCCCGCCCCGCTGGGCGCTGGCCGACCATGCCGATGGAGCTGTATGGCAGGGAGACCTGGACGATCTCATCGCCCGGGCCGCGCGGGTGACAGGGGTCGGCATCACCCGCTGGAACCATGCCGGCCCCACACCCAAGCAGACGGTCCATGCCCTCAAGACCATCCTGCTGTGCGTGCTGCAGCATGCACAGGGCGCGGTGCGGGAGGAGGACCTCGCCAAGGTCCTCGAGGCCCGGTTCGAGCTCCTGGCACCGGCCCGCTTCACCCCGCTGTACGCCGACGAAGGCACCGTCGCCGAAATCGTCGAACGGCAGGCGGCCACCACCGCACCGGACCCGACCGGGGTCGACGCAGTGGCCGAGGACATCTGGCAGCGCCTCTCACCCAATGAGCGCCTGCTGCTCCCGTACCTCGACAAGGACGCCCATCACGCGGCGCAGCTGCTGGAGATCCGGCAAGGCCACGCAGCCATGGTCCTGTCCAATCTCAAAACTCTGCTCCGTGACGCCCTATCCGTGGACAGTGACTCGCAGGCAGTCATGACCGCACTGCTGCGGCGCTGCGGCGACGCTCCTTCGTGAACCGTCCCAGTTACGTCGTCTGGATCCAGTGAGAAGAGAATGCGCTGATGGACCACAGCCGAGGAGACGGGGGAGACGGCATGAGCTCTGTCCACACCACTGCCTACCAGAGGCTGGTAGCCGCCGCGGCGGGATTGAAAGTGCCCGACGCCGTCCACCGGGTGGCCACCGCACCACCTCAGGACCCACGTCCGGGCCAGATCTGGCGTGCGGCATGGGAGGACACCATCCAGCTGCTGCTGATCACAACGATCGGTGACGATGACACCGTGCGTGCCGTGCCGACCTCCTTCGAACGGTACGTTGACAGCGACACCCTGCTTCTGCCCGCTCAGGCGACCACCCTGGAACAGCCGCTGGCATTGTGGTGGGGCTTGGAGACGACGCTTCCGTGGTGCGTGCTGGACCGGCAGGTCGGCGAGCTGACCAACCGCCCTGACATCCTCACCTCCCGCACACTTGCCGATGCCATCGCAGGCACCAAGCGGGGCAGCGGCGCTTGGCCGTCCGCGGCGGCCGACGAGTACCGCGCAGTCCTCGCCGACCGCCTTGAGGCCTTGGCCTCGGCACAGTGGGCTCCCCAAGGGGCGGGAGGCCTTTCCCAGCTTTTTCGTGCCCACGCCATCACCGCCCCGCAGCTCGCGGCCGCATTGAATCTGCTGCCGCCCCAGGCGCTCGCCGTATGGAGAGGACAGCAGGCCCTCACCGCCGACCAAGCCGCCGCACTCGCCGAGCGCCTCGGCCAGCCGGCCGGGTACCTGCTCGCGGCCAACCCCGCGTTGCCACCTGTCGTCGTCCACGAGCTGAACCGCCCCCTGCGCCGCACGCAGATCAAGAAGCTCGCCGCTCAGTACGACGAGACTGAACGCGACGGCCGACTGCGCGCCGCCTACGGCATCTTCACGCTCGCGGCACGCGACGATGACCGCGCCCAGCCGAACTGGACCGCCCGCACGGACCGCTACTTCGAACTCATCCTCGACAAATAGAGGAAAAGGGGGCACCTCGCGTGGTCAATTACGTGCTCGCCGGCGCAGCCCGCACTCAGGCCGCCGCCATGATCAAGGAAGTCGAAGCGGCTCGCCCCGGTGCCCTCGAACGCCTGACACAAGGCGCCCTCGCGGAACTGCGGACCTGGCCCGAGCTCACCGTCAAAGACGTTCCCGAGGGCCGGGCGGCACAAGGCTGTAGCGTCGCCGGAGCATACGACTACGGCCCGCCGCCGCGCCTGTCGGTCGCCATGTCCGCCAGCCAGGCACGGCGGGACTTCACCGCTCTGCACGAACTCGGTCACCACCTGCAGAAGAGCAGCTTTGACCTTATGGAGCCCTTCAGCCGGGAACCCGACGGCGGCGTCCTCCTCGAGGATGCCGCCTGCGACGCGTTCGCCGCCGAGATCCTGCTCCCCGCGCACCTCGTCGGTCATCACCTGGACGTCAAAGGACCCACCGCCTTGGCGATCACCCACTTGTGGCGGGCGAGCAACGCCTCCCGCATGGCCGTCTGCGTGCGAGCAGCCCAGCACCTCCCCGCTCCTGGTCACGTTCTCCTCCTCGATCCCACCGGACACCTCGCCTTCGCCGCCTCGCACGGAGAGCGCCCCCTGCGACGTGGCAGCTTCCAAGGTGACATCCCCGTCATCGACCGTGCCCTGACCGGCTCCGGCCGCGCACAAGGGCGAACCCAGGTCCGCTACCGCGACGGCATCCTCGGACGCGAACTGCACACTGACACCGCCCCCATGGACGGCTACATCGTCGCCGTCCTCGTCACCGACTCCGCCCCCTGGCGCGCCTTCACTCCGCCCACCGCAGGCAGCGGCCCCCAGTCGCGCAACTACATCTGCGCGAACTGCGACGAGGAGTACCGCTCCTTCGAACCCGCCTGCCCAAGCTGCCGCGTTCCTCAGTGCCCCGACTGCGGCCGCTGCGCCTGCCCGCCCCGTGTCCCGGGCCGCGCCTGCCCCGGCTGCTTCATCGTGCACCCGCCCGCGATGTTCCCCCCGAACAGCGACCGCTGCTTCGACTGCTCCTGACGCCCCGCCGGCCCCGCGAACCGCACGCGTCTTCCTACCCGCGAGTTACGTCGTCCGTCCCAGGCGAAGCACCCCACCCAGGGTGCCCAAGGAACCCGGCGCCGGCTGCGGGAACCCGTCGGAACGTCGCCGGCAGGAACAGCAGGAACAGCAACGTGGCCATTCAGATCACCGCGGTACGCCTGACGGCCGGCGGCACCACGCACGAGCACATCACCCACCTGTGGTGGACCAACCAGACGTCCGGCGAGGCAAGCAACAGCACCCGGGCGCAGATCGTCGACTGGATCGAGAACCAGGCCGGCAAGGCCTACACCAGCGACGCAGCCGGCCACCGCACGGAAGTCGCCGTCGTGACGCCCGCCCGAGGCGAGAAGTACCTGCGGACCCACGCCGACGGCGTGTGGACCAACAACCTCCTCGCTCTTCCCCGGCGCTGACCCGCCATCGCGAAACCGCCGTCCGACGTGCCGCCCCCTGCGGCGGCACGCCCGACACCCCCGGTACTCACCAGTCCGAACACGCGCTCCCCACTTCAGGAGGACCCCATGTCCCAGGACAGCCACGGGCCCAAGCCCGTCACGATCATCGTCAACGCCCGCCCCCACACCTGGGAGGCGAAGGCCATCACCTACGAGCAGGTCGTCGACCTCGCCTACCCTGGCCAGCCGCCGAACGACCAGGACACCTACACCGTCCGCTACAGCCGCGGACACGACGGACACGGAGCGGGAAGCCTCACGGCCGGCCACAGCGTCCGCGTGAAGGAGGGGATGGTTTTCGATGTCTATCGCACTTCTCGCTCGTGACCCCGACCTGTCCCGCCTCCTCGACGACGGCTACGACGTCGTCGTGCGCGCTGGCCACATCGTCGTCCAGCGCATCCCGTACGTCACCGAGAACCGCACCGTCGAGTACGGCTTCCTCGCCTACCCCGTGACCGTCAGCGGAGACCGAGTCGTCTCCGACACCGACCACCGCATCTGGTTCGGCGGCTCCACCCCGTGCACCGAGCACGGCCGCCCCCTGACCCTCGCCAACCCGGAGACCCGGGTGATCGCCGAGGACATGCAGGCGAACTTCATGCTCTCCAGCAAGCCCACCCCCAACGGCTACCCCGACCAGTACACGAAGATCACCGCATACGCGCGGATCATCGCCGACCACGCCTACGCCCTCGACCCCTCAGCCACGCCCACCCCCGGCGCCGCGTGGCAGGAGATCGACGACGATAGCCCCTTCGCCTACCGCGACACCGCCACCTCCCGCGCCGGCATCACCGCCATCAACCGCCGATTCCGAGGACAGCGCATCGTCATCGTCGGCCTCGGCGGCAGCGGAAGCTACATCCTCGACCAGGTCGCCAAGACCGAGGTCGACTCGATCCTCCTCATCGACGGCGACACCTTCGACAACCACAACGCCTTCCGCGCACCCGGGGCCCCCACCCTCGACATCCTCCGCGCCCGTCCGCCCAAGGCCACCTATCTCGCCTCGGTCTACGCCAACATGCACCGCAGTGTGACCGGCTGCGTGCAGTACCTCGACGAGTGCAACCTCGACCTCCTCGAAGGGGCGACGTTCGTGTTCCTCGCCTCCGACGACGCGGCCAGCAAACCGGCCATCATCAACTGGATCGAAGCGCACGACGTGCCATTCATCGACGTCGGCATGGGCATCGAAGAGATCGACGGCCGCCTCAGCGGACTGCTCCGCATCACCACCAGCCTCCCCGGTCGCCGAGAAGCCGCCCGCCGACGTATCCCCAAGCCCGCGCCCGAACGCGACGCCTACGCAAGCAACATCCAGACCTCGGACCTCAACGCGCTCAACGCCATCCTGGCCGTCATCCGCTGGAAACGCGCCCTCGGCATCTACGCCGACGCCACCGACGAGGCCCACACCACGTACTCGCTGATCACCAACGAGATCGCCAACGAGGACCGGCCGTGACTCCGCAAGACACCCTGAGCCCGGTCTTCACCGAGACCTTTCCCCAGGCCATGGACGCAGGGGTGCTCTACATCTCGATCCCCTACCGCACCTGCGGCCACTTGTGCTGCTGCGGATGCGGGCACGAAGTCGTCACACCGCTCTCCCCGGCCCAGTGGTCCCTCACCTACGACGGCGAGAATGTTTCCCTCACCCCATCGATCGGCAACTGGTCCCTCCCGTGCCAGTCTCACTACTGGATCCGCGACGGTCGCGTTCACTGGAGCCGCCGCTACTCGGCGGCAGAAATCGACCAAAACCGGGACCGAGACCTCCGTTTGCTGGTCGTCCATGACAGGGGAGAGCAGCGGCCGCGACGAACGGCTGGTCTCCGCCGTTATCTGAGGCTTTGGCGTCAGTAAACCGGCACTGCGCTCCGTTTGATCGGATGACGACCGAGGTTGGGTCTGGCGGTAGTCCGACTCCAGCTCGCGCTGGAGTTGCTGGTGCGTTGGGCGAGGTACTTCCCGCCACCAGGTCGTACCCTGTGGTCGACTTCTGCCCGTGTGTTCCGGTTGGTGGTTGCACGGTAGCGTCGCCGTGCGAGACCGATCTCGGAAGGGGCGAACACCGGATGGTGCGCGGGAACAGCATTGACGGGTATGAGCAACTGGGACTGATCCTGGATTTCGCGGGGGTGCTGACCGCCAGCCCCATCGAGGTTCACCGGGCCTGGTGCGTGTCCGAAGGACTGGAGCCGGGCGCGTGGCGTGCCACCCTCAACGATCATCCCGAAGGCCGGCGGCTGTACGCGGCGCTGGAGATCGGGGAGATCGGGCAGGCCGAGTGGAATGAAGGAACAGCAGCTCTGCTGGGCGAGCACGTGGACCCCGTGAACCTGATGGGGCGGGCCTGGGCCGAGGTGCCTCCGGCGCGTCGGATGATCGCGCTCGCCCGGGCCGCGCAGGCTGCCGGGCATCGGCTCGCGCTGCTGTCGAACAGCTTCGGGCTCGACCCGTTCAACCCGTACGAGCACGTGGGGATCTGGGACCTCTTCGACGTGCACGTCGTGTCCGAGCTCGAGGGGATGGCGAAGCCGGACCCAGCTATCTACCGGCTGGCCCTGGAGCGGATCGGGCTGCCTGCCGAGCAGTGCGTGTTCGTGGACGACCATGAGGTGAACCTGCCGCCCGCTGCCGAGCTGGGCATCACGACTGTTCACGCCACCGACGAAGACAGGGCAGTCGCCGAGCTGGAGGCTCTTCTCGGCGTCACGGCTGTGCTCACGGTCTGAGCGTCAACTGCCGCCTGGCCGAAGGCTGTCCACCGCACCGCTTCTGTGAGTACTGTCCGTGTGGGGCCCATCACGCGGAGGTTCTGGAGCATGCAGTGGTCGGAGTACACCACCTCTGAGCGCTTGAAGGCGTTGCGCGGTGCCATGACGCAGGAGCAGTTAGCCGAGGCCGCCGGTGTGTCCGTCGGCGTCGTCCGCAAGCTCGAACGCGGCGGGACGGCTTCCCTGCCGTCGCTGCTGTCGATCGCCGACGCGCTCGGTACGGACATCGCCGTGCTCCTCGGGCAGCAGGCGCCCCGCCGGTCCATGGACCGCGACGAGCGGGCCGCGCTGCGCCTGGTCTCCGCGGCGACCCACGACGCTGCCATCGGCATCCCCGCCGAGGTCGAGCCGGGAAGCGTCGAAGAACTTCGAGCGGTCGTTCGTCGCGCGGACGCCGCCTACTGGGAAGGGCGGTACACCGAGCTCGGTACCCTCCTCGGGCGGCTCCTTCCAGAAGCCCGCGCCCGGTTCGACGCCGCCGGCCTCGATGAACGGGAGGCCGCCGCCGGCGTCCTGATCGACACCTTCCAGACCGCGGGCATGGCCGCCAACGTGCTCGGCTCGCGAGACCTGGCGTACGCGGCGTTGACGTACGGACGGCAGATCGCCGTCCAGGGCGGTGACGAACTGCGCGACGCCCATCTCGCCGCCACGACCGCGTGGGTCAATCTCCGTGATGGGCGCACCAAGCAGGGCTTCCTCCTCGCGGCGGCTCAGGCCGACCGGATCGAGCCCAAGATGAGCGAGCACGACCCGGACCGGCTCAGCGTCTACGGTCAGCTCGTCACGAACGCCGCCGTCGCCGCCTCCCGGGGCGGGGCGAGCGCGGACCACGCCCGCGAGTACCTCTCCCAGGCACACGCCGTCGCCGCCCGCATCGGAGACGAACACGCCCGCGGCTCGCACGCACAGCCGTACGGGCCGATGTACGCCGCCACGCAGGCGATGAGCATCGCGGTGGCGCTCGGCGACACGGGCGGCGCTCTGCGCCTCATGGACACCGTCCGCCTGGACGCCAGCGTGCCGCTGGCCACCCGTGCCCGCTTCGGCCTGGACGTCGCTCTCACCCAGGTGGAATGCCGACGGTGGGAGGCCGCCGCCGACACCCTCCAAACGGTGTGCGAGACGGCTCCCGGCTGGGTGCGCCACCAGATGCTTCCCGGCGTCATCATCAGCAGGCTCGCCGGCGTGTCCGTCAGCCGACTGCGCGGGCTGGCCAACTCCGCCGGTGTCCCGCTCGGGGTGCGCTGAGGAACGGGCCGCGGTACCACGGTCCGTAGTAGCTCCGCGGGTGCCGCCGGCATGACTGCTACGGGCCGTGTCAGCCCCACGGCGGAGTCCGCGTCCGCTGCCACGGGACGTGGCAGTCGAGTCCGATACGAGGTTCCTCCGCTGCGACGGGCCATGCCTGGGCCCGAGCCTCGCAGGTCAGCAGCCTGGAGGTATGCCGAACAACCCGCCCGGCGGTCTCGGGCACGTACCCGTTGCCGTCTACTCCTGCGCCCCGTCCTCCACCGCTCTCGGCGAGAGCGAGGAGCGTGGCCGCTACTACGCCGACGCCCGGCACTGGCACGTCGCCGGGGCCTGGTCCGACTCCGACCCGGCGCTGCCGCTCGCTGAGCGGGCAGGATGGCAGGCGGTCACGGCCGCCCTGTCCGCCGGGATGATCCGGGGCGTCGTCGTCAGCGCGGCGGCCCATGTCGCCTCCGACGCGGCCCAGTTCGCGGCCCTCGGCGTGCTCCTCCGCGATCGGGGAGGGTTCCTCGCGGACGCGTCGAACGGCGGCACCCCGGCCCGCCGCACGCCCGGTCAGGACCGACGCCGCCGCGACCTCGCGGACGCGGCGTCCGGCTGGTTCACGCAGACCGAAGCACCCGAAGAGGGCACCTCGTGACCGCCCGGCGCGCGTGGGTCGGCGACCTTGTCAGGGACGGAAACGGACGGCGGGCGATCGTCACCGACGTCCGTGCCGGCGGCACTGTGTGGGTGCTGCGGCCGCCGACCGGGGGCGGGCCCTACTGGGAGACCGACGACCCCGACAGCCTCCAAGTCCTCGCCCCCTCCGGCGGCGGGGACAACCGGTGAGCTTCCGTGTACACCGTCGAACCCCTCACTCCCTACCGTGCACCATGCCTGAAAGGCGACGCCCCGTGTACGCGTTCGGTCTCTGCATCGACCAGCAGTACCTCGTCCCCGGCCTTGCCGCGATCGCGGGCCTGGCCGACGGCCTCACCCCCATCGCCCGCCGCAACGCGGCGGTACGGGTACTCACCTTGGACCTCGCCCCGGCACAGGCCCTGCTCCTCTCCGACTTCGCCAAGCGGAC